>CAZCDW010000207.1:0-1425 GCA_964497485.1 uncultured Bifidobacterium sp. | reverse complement strand
TTCACCGATCACGGTGGAGACGATGGGCACGCGCAGCTCAGCCATCGCGTACAGGTTGTGGCCGATGGCTTCCGACTGACCGCGCTCTTCGGCATCGATGCCGGGGAAAGCACCCGGCGTATCGACGAAGGTGAACACAGGCAGGTTGAATTTTTCAGCGACTTTCATCAGTCGCAGGGCCTTGCGATAACCCTCGGGCTTGGGCATGCCGAAGTTGCGCATCGCGCGCTCTTTGGTGTCGCGGCCCTTCTGGTGGCCAATGACCATGCAGGCCTTGCCATTGAAGCGTGCAAGACCGCCGACGATGGACTGATCGTCCGCATAGCTGCGGTCGCCATGCAATTCATGGAAGTCGGTGAAGATCTCGTTCACGTAATCCATCGTGTACGGACGCTGCGGATGGCGTGCAATCTGCGAGACCTGCCAGGGCGTGAGCTTCGCGTAGATATCCTTGGTCAGCTGCTGGCTCTTCTGCGAGAGGCGGTCGATCTCTTCGGTGATGTCGACGGCGGAGTCTTCCTGCACGAAGCGCAGTTCTTCAATCTTGGACTCCAGCTCGGCAATCGGTTGCTCGAAGCTGAGGAAGGTGGTTTTGCTCACGGTAACTCCTTGTTATCCTGGCAACACAGGGCAGCTCGTGGCTGCCGGCGCCAAGGATAGTGTCTATCTTGCATCAAGTAAATCAATATTCTACCGGCACAGGGTCGAGGCTGCGCCACAGGTACCAGGTGGCGACGGTGCGCCAGGGCTCCCAGTTGGCGGACACCTCGCGGGCATCGCTGCGCGATACCGGCTCGCCGGAGAAGTAGTTGATGCTGATGCCTTTCAGCAGACCGAGGTCATCCAGCGGCAGGATGTTCGGCCTTAGCAAATTGAAAATCAGGAACATCTCGGCAGTCCAGCGGCCGATGCCGCGGATCTGGATCAGTTCGGCGATGACGGCCTCGTCGTCCATGGACGACCAGTCCTTCTCGTGCACGCTGCCATCACGGAAATGCAGCGCGAGGTCGGTGATGTACTCGGCTTTGCGTTTGGACAGTCCACAGGACTGCAGTTTCGGGGGACCCAGCTTTTGTACCACCGCTGGCGTCATTTTCGGGCAGGTCTCGACCAGGCGCTCCCACACGGACTGGGCGGCCTTCACCGAGATCTGCCGGCCGACGGCGGAGCGCCCCAGCGGCACGGACGGGCCGCCCCGCCGCATCAGATGCAGGTCACCGAACTGCGGGATCAGCTTGCGCATGATGCGGTCGCGCTTCATCAGCTCGGCCTTGGCCTCTTCCCAGTAGTGGGGCACTTGCGGGGCTTCGGGTTTCTTCGCCATGGGTGTCTTGTTCTTTGCCGGATCGATGAATGGGCCCGAATCAGGCACGGCGCCATTCTGTCACGCCGCCTGGCTTGTCCTCGAGCACGATGCCCTTGGCC
>CAZCDW010000206.1:0-4264 GCA_964497485.1 uncultured Bifidobacterium sp. | reverse complement strand
GCTGTCGCCGGCGGATGGCCGCATCGTCGTGGTCGAGAAGGCGCAGGACCCGTACGCCGGCCGCGAGGCGCTGAAGATCAGCGTGTTCATGAACGTGTTCAACGTGCATTCGAACCGCTCGCCGGTGGATGGCAAGATCGAGAAGGTCGAGTACTTCCCGGGCAAGTTCGTCAATGCCGACCTCGACAAGGCCTCAACCGAGAATGAGCGCAATGCGGTCGTCGTGACGGCGGCCAATGGTGCGACCGTGACTTTCGTACAGGTGGCCGGCCTGGTTGCCCGCCGCATCCTCTGCTACGTGGGTGTCGGCGAGTCGCTGGCGCGCGGTCAGCGCTATGGTTTCATTCGCTTCGGTTCGCGCGTCGATGTGTACCTGCCGCTGACAGCGCGCCCGCTGGTGACCGTCGGCGACAAGGTGTCGGCCACCGAAACCATCCTCGCCGAGCTCTGAGCCGGCGTCAGACGCCTGTCTTGTTTGCTCAGGTAACATAGGCCCATGCCCATTTTCAGCCATCGCAAGAACAAGGCGAAGACCGCTGCAAAGCCGTTTCGCCTGAACCGCCTGCCTTTGCGCCGTACTGCCGAGCCTGGTGTGGAGGGCTCGCCGCCACCGGTGCGCAGCCGAGGCATCTATCTGCTGCCGAATGCCTTTACGACCGCCGCACTATTCTGCGGCTTCTACGCCATCGTGATGGCGATGAACCAGCAATTCTCGAACGCCGCTGTCGCGATCTTCGCAGCTATGGTGCTGGATGCGACCGATGGCCGCGTCGCGCGCCTGACCAATACGCAAAGCGAATTTGGCGCCCAGTACGACAGCCTGTCGGACATGGTCTCCTTCGGTGCGGCGCCGGCACTGATCGTTTACGAATGGGCGCTGCGCGGCATGGGCAAGCTGGCTGGCGGCCTTCATCTACTGTGCCGGCGCGGCACTACGCCTCGCACGCTTCAACACCAATATCGGTGTGGTCGACAAGCGCTTCTTCCAGGGGCTGCCCAGCCCGGCAGCAGCGGCGCTGGTGGCCGGTTTCATCTGGCTGATGGATGACCTGCGCATCGCCGGGGCTGATTTCAACTGGCTGTCCTGGGTCATCACCGTCTATGCGGGCCTGACCATGGTCACCAACGTGCCGTTCTACAGCTTCAAGGACGTCAACTACAAGAAGTCGGTGCCGTTCATCGCGATCTTCCTGATTGCGCTGATATTCGTCGCGGTGTCCAGCGATCCGCCCAAGGTGCTGTTCGGCCTGTTCGTGATCTATGGCCTTTCCGGCTATGGCGTCGCGGCCTGGCACTGGGCCAAGGGCAAGCCGGTCAGCATCGTGCAGACCGAACCGGAGCACGGCGACGACCATTAGGCCTGGAGGAGGGGGCTATCGGCCTGATAGAAACGAATACGGTGGGGGGAAGTTGCGCTTTTCCCCAATCCCCCGTATTCTTTTCCCCATGTCAAGCGCAACCCGTTATCCGCAGACCCTCTCCCTCGGCAGCCCGTCCGGCCTGCTGTTGCTGTACCTACTGCGCTGAACGCGCAGAGATCCCTATACCCACAATTCGTGTTTTGCCTTGTCCGGCCCCGAGCCAGACCGGCGAAAGAGCATGCATATTCTGACCATGGCAGGAGCCCATAATGGCTGATTCAAACAAGCTGATCATTTTCGATACCACCTTGCGCGATGGCGAGCAGTCGCCCGGCGCATCGATGACGCGCGACGAGAAGATCCGCATCGCGCGCCAGCTGGAGCGACTGAAGGTGGATGTGATCGAGGCCGGCTTCGCGGCTTCTTCGCCGGGCGACTTCGAAGCGATCAAGGCCATTGCCGGCACGATCAAGGAATCCATCGTCTGCTCGCTGTCGCGCGCGAACGACCGCGATATCTCGCGCGCCGCCGAGGCGCTGGCCGCCGCACCGCGCAAGCGCATCCACACTTTCATCGCCACGTCGCCGTTGCACATGGAGAAGAAGCTGCGGATGACGCCGGACCAGGTGTACGAGCAGGCGCGTCTTGCAGTGCGTTTTGCGCGCAAATTCACCGATGACGTCGAGTTCAGCCCCGAAGATGGTAGCCGCTCGGACATCGATTTCCTGTGCCGTGTGCTCGAGGGCGTGATCGACGAGGGCGCGACCACGATCAACTTCGCCGACACGGTTGGCTATGGTGTGCCCGAGTTGTACGGCCACATGTTGAAGACCCTGCGCGAGCGCATCCCGAACTCGGACAAGGCAATCTGGTCGGTGCACTGCCACAACGCCCTCGGCATGGCCGTCGCGAACTCGTTGGCTGGCGTGATGATCGGCGGCGCGCGTCAGGTCGAGTGCACGATCAATGGCCTCGGCGAGCGTGCCGGCAATACCGCGCTCGAAGAGATCGTGATGGCCGTGCGTACGCGCAAGGATCACTTCAAGCTTGACGTCGGCATCGACACCACGCAGATCGTGCCGACCTCGAAGCTGGTCGCCCAGATTACCGGCTTTGCGGTGCAGCCAAACAAGGCTGTGGTCGGCGCGAATGCGTTCGCGCATGCGTCCGGCATCCATCAGGATGGCATCCTGAAGGCACGCGATACTTACGAGATCATGCGCGCCGAGGACGTGGGCTGGACCGCGAACAAGATCGTGCTCGGCAAGCTGTCCGGACGCAATGCGTTCAAGCAACGCCTTGAAGAGCTCGGCATCGAGCTCGAGTCCGAGGCCGAGGTCAATGCAGCGTTCGCGCGCTTCAAGGAGCTGGCCGATCGCAAGTCCGAGATCTTTGACGAAGACATCATGGCGCTGGTGTCCGACGAGCAGCAGTCGCATGAAAAAGAGCACTTCAACTTCGTGTCGCTGTCACAGCAGTCCGAGACCGGGGAGAAGCCGAAGGCTTGCGTGACTTTCTCGGAAGAGGGCAAGGAAGTCACCTGCAAGGGCGAGGGCAATGGTCCGGTCGATGCGATCGTGAATGCGATCGAGTCGCACACGAAGAGCGGTGCCGAGCTGCTGCTGTTCTCTGTCAACGCGATCACGACCGGGACCCAGTCGCAGGGCGAGGTGACGATGCGGCTGTCGAAGAATGGCCGTATCGTGAATGGTGTCGGCGCCGACCTCGACATCGTCGTCGCGTCAGCGAAGGCCTACTTGTCGGCGCTCAACAAGCTGCAGTCGAAGAACGAGAAGCTGAACCCGCAGCTGTAAGCCTGGTTGCGGCCGAAGACGGCCGCGGATGGAAAAAGGCCGTGCGCAATGCACGGCCTTTTCGTTTTGCCACGGCTGGGAGACGGTCACCGGGGCTTGTTTGCCTGAAGACTTCTGTTTACTGGATGGTCAGCAGCTTGCTCTGCGCGGCCTGCTTCTTCGGCAGCGTCAGGGTCAGCACGCCATGCTCGAGTTTGGCGACGGCTTGCGCATCGTCGAGGTCCGCCGGCAGCTCGAAGCTGCGCGAGTACTTGCGGATCACGCGCTCGGCATGCATCACGGTCTCGCCTTCCTTGCGCTCCGTCTCGCGCCTGACCTCGGCTTCGATGGTCACGCGGTTGCCGTCAACAGAGACCTTCAGATCTTGCTTGGCCACGCCCGGCAGGTCGGCCTCGACCTGATAGCCGGTCTCGTTCTCGACCACGTCGATGCGCGGGCTGAAGGCGCCGGCTTCGCGCGCGGCCTCGGCAGCCGGCGACACCAGCTCTTCGAGCATGGTCTCGAACAGATTGCCGAACAGCGTGGGACGCAGGCCGCCAGCAAACGGATAGCCATTGCGATTGCGCAGGATCAGGTTCATGGTTTCCTCCTAAGAAATCGGTTTGGGGCGGCCGAAGCGGTGGCTGCCCCGATGCCCTGAACATAGGGCGGGCATTTCGGATTTCAAGGGGGAGGCGATGCGGCGTCTTGAATTTTGCTTTTGATAACGATGGGTGCCGGAAGCTGCAATGACCGGGGCGGGTGGCGTGGGTCAACGGAAGGTTTGTCCCGGGGTGTCGAATGGGCTATAATCCCGCCTTGGCCTGAAATAGCCAAATTTTTAATCGTTGTCACGGTCTGCGGGGTTGCGTTTCAACCTGACTCCCGGAACCGCCTGTGAAAGGTAAGAAGAATGTCTGTTACTAAAGAAAGCAAAGCCGCAGTCATCGCGGCCAACGCCCGCGGTCAAAACGATACCGGCTCTCCTGAAGTTCAGGTTGCGCTGTTGACCGCACGTATCAACGACCTCAACGGCCACTTCAAGGCCCACGCGAAGGATCATCACTCCCGTCGTGGCCTGATCATGATGGTCAACCGTCGCAAGAGCCT
>CAZCDW010000205.1:0-4301 GCA_964497485.1 uncultured Bifidobacterium sp. | reverse complement strand
GCCAGCAGCTGCAGCTGAAGAATGTCGCCGCCGTGATGGTGACGGCCGTACTGCCGCCGTTCGCGCAGCCGGGGCAGGAAATCGACGTCACCGTGTCGTCGATCGGTAATGCCAAAAGCCTGCGCGGCGGCACGCTGCTGCTGACCCCCCTGAAGGGCGCAGACAACCGTGTCTATGCGATGGCACAGGGCAATCTGTTGGTCGGTGGTGCCGGCGCCTCGGCCGGCGGCAGCAAGACCCAGATCAACCATCTGCTGGCCGGTCGCATCAGCGGCGGCGCGACGGTCGAACGTGAAGTGCCGACCGCGCTTGGCAATGCCGACAGCATCACGCTGGAGCTGAAGTCCACCGACTTCGCTAATTCGGCACGCGTGGTGCAGGCCATCAACCGCATTTTCGGCGAGGGCACGGCCAGCGCGAAGAATGGTCGCGTGATCCAGGTGCGCGCGCCGGACGGCGACAGCCAGCGCGTGTCCTTCCTCGCGGCGCTCGAAGAGCTCGACATCGGCACCGCAAAAGCGCCGGCCAAAGTGATTGTCAACGCGCGTACCGGCTCCATCGTGATGAACCAGTCGGTGACCCTCGAGCCCTGCGCGATCGCGCACGGCAACCTGTCGGTCGTCATTACATCGACGTCCGTCATCAGCCAGCCGAATCCTTTCGGGCAGGGGCAGACCGTCGTGACCGAGAAGGCCGACATCGCCATCAAAAAGGATGGCGGACAACTGGTGATGCTGCAGGCCGGCGTGGCGCTGGCCGATGTCGTGAAGGCCTTGAATGCGGTCGGCGTCACGCCGCAAGACCTGCTGGTGATCCTGCAGGCGATGAAGTCGGCCGGCAGCCTGCGCGCCGAACTCGAGATCATTTGACGGAGCTGCGACCATGGCCGTGAATCCCGCCGCGACTGCCGTACCGAATTTTTCCATGAATGCCACCGCCGGCATCCTCGACGCCGGCGGCCTGCAAGGGCTGCGCGCCGCCGCGCACGACAATTCGCCGGAAGCGCTTAAAAAAGCATCGACCCAGTTTGAGGCACTGTTCCTCGACATGGTGATGAAGAGTATGCGCGACGCCGCACCAGCCGAGGGGCTGATGGACAGCGAGCAGGGCAAGATGATGCAGGGCATGCTCGACCAGCAGTATTCGAAGGCACTCGCAGCGCGCGGCATCGGTCTCGCCGATGTGCTGGTGCGGCAGATGACGCCCAAGGGTGGGCCGGCGCCGATGTCGGTGCCAGAGGCGTCGAACAAGTTGTCCGTCAAGCGCGGCTTCATCGACAAACTGATGTCGCATGCCGAGTCGGTCAGCGCCGCCACCGGCATACCGTCGCGCTTCATGGTCGCGCATGCGGCGCTGGAGAGCGGCTGGGGCCGGCGCGAGATCCGCGATGCCGACGGCAGCAACTCGCACAATATCTTCGGCATCAAGGCTGGCGCGAACTGGAAGGGCAAGTTCACCGAAGTGGCCACCACCGAATACGTGAACGGCCTGCCGCAGAAACGCATCGAGCGCTTCCGTGCCTACGATTCCTATGCCGACGCCTTCGCCGACTATGCGAAGACTCTGACCGGCAGCGCGCGCTACCGCGACGTGATCGCATCCGCATCCGACGCCCAGGGCTTTGCGCAGGGGCTGCAGAAGGCCGGCTATGCAACCGACCCACGCTACGCGCAGAAGCTGTCGCGCGTGATAGCGCGCGTCTGACGCACACATCACATTCGCGCCACGAAGCGATGCTCAACATTTTCCGTCGCCGGCCGTTACCGGTGTAAGCACCGCGTTCAGGCGCGGCAGACTACGGCAAGGACAGCGCAGGCAAACTCATGACGACCAGCATACTTTCCATCGGCCAGAGCGCGCTGGCAGCGGCACAGGTCGGGCTGTCCATCACCGGCCACAACATCGCCAATTCCTCCACGGCCGGCTATACGCGGCAGATCGTCGAGCAGGGCGCTGTCGCCGGCCAGAACAGCGGCTACGGTTTTGTCGGCAAGGGTACCGAAGTGGTGGGCGTGCGCCGCATGTACAGTGAATTCCTGTCCGGACAGGTGCTGTCGGTACAGACCAACAAGAGCAACCTCGATACCTATTATTCGCAGATACGGCGCATCGACAACCTGCTGGCCGACCCGTCAGCCGGCGTGTCGCCGGCGCTGCAGGATTTTTTCAAGAGCGTGCAGAATCTCGCCGCGCAGCCGAATGATGCGGCGTCGCGCCAGGCGCTGCTGTCGTCGTCGGAATCGCTGGCGGCGCGCTTCAACGGGCTGGATGCGCAACTGGCCGACATGCGTGCCGGCGTCAATGGCCAGATCGAGTCCAGCGTCACCGCCATCAATGCCTATGCGCGCCAGATCGGCCAGTTGAATGATGCGATCGAGAAGGCCACCACCGCTGCGCAAGGTCGTCCGCCGAATGACCTGATGGACCAGCGCGACCACCTGATCGCCGAGCTGGGCAAGGAAGTGCGCGTGACCGTGGTCGCGCAGGGCAACAGCAGCAATGTCTTCATCGGCAACGGCCAGCCGCTGGTGGTCGGCGACAAGGCCTATGCACTGGCCGCCACCAGCTCGCCCACCGACAGCAACCGCACGGTGGTCGCCTATGTCGCCAGGGGGCAGACCAGCATCCTGGCAGAAAGCGCGCTGCCCGGCGGGCGTCTCGGCGGCTTGTTCGAGTTTCGTTCGCAGACGCTGGACCCCACGCAGAATGCGCTCGGCCGTATCGCCATCGTGCTGTCCGACAGCGTCAATGCACAGCACCGCCTTGGCCAGACAGCCAGTGGCGCGGTGGGTGCCGACCTGTTCCGCCTGACTTCGCCGCAAGTGACCGCCAGCCGGGACAATACCGGCAGCGGCCAGCTCAGTACGGTGCTAAAGGACAGCTCACAGCTGACCACCAGCGACTACCGTGTGCAATTCGACGGCAGCAATTTCCATGTGACGCGACTGTCCGACAACACCGATTTCAGCTACGCGAGCCTGCCGCAGGATATCGACGGGCTGACGATTGCCATCAGCGGTGCGCCCGCCACCGGCGACCAGTTCATGGTGCGGCCGACAGCGTCCGGTGCCAGCGGCATGCAGGTCATGATCCGGGATGTGTCAGTGCTGGCGACAGCCGCACCCGTGCGCGCGCAGGCCGTGGTCGGCAATGCCGGTAGCGGCAGTATCAGCGCCGGTAGCGTCGATGCGAGCTTCGTGCCGGCCAATATCGCGGTGCCGGTCACGCTGCAGTACGCGAGCGCCGTCAATCAGTTGACCGGCTTTCCGTCGGTGCCAGTGACAGTGACCGTCAACGGCACTGCCACCACCTATGTGGCCGGCGCGGCCATTCCTTTCGTCGCCGATGCCAGCTACAGCTTCAGCGGCATGCAGGTGACGCTGTCGGGTGCGCCGTCCGACGGTGACCGCTTCCGGCTCGCCGCCAACATCGGCGGCGTCGGCGATGCGCGCAATATCGCGCATATCGCCGACCTGCAGGGCGCGCTGACTATCGGCGGCAAGACCGCGCACTTTCAGGGTGCCTACGCGATGCTGGTCGCCGATGTCGGCAACAAGACGCGTGAACTGGAAGTCAGCAGCGCCGCCGCCGGCACCTTCTTCACGCAGGCGACCGCCGCGCAGCAGGGCGAGTCCGGCGTCAATCTCGACGAGGAGGCAGCGAACATGATGCGTTACCAGCAGGCCTACCAGGCCGCTGGCAAGTTGATGCAGGCAGCCGGGCAGCTGTTTGACATCCTGCTGCAACTCGGCCACTGAGAGCCTGTCTCGTGAGCCCGCTCGCTGCGTTGCACCTCCTTGCCGTACGAGTCGTACTGTCTGCGTCGGCGCGTCTTGCCAGCGGCCTCACGAGACAGGCTCCAAGCCGTACTGATACCAAGCTCTGAAGATTTCCGGGACCGACCATGAGAATCAGCACCAATACCCTGTACGCATCAGGCCAAGCGCGCATCACCGACCTGCAATCCGGGCTGGTCAAGACCCAGCAACAGATATCGACCGGCCGCCGCATCCTGTCGCCGGCTGACGATCCGATCGGCGCGTCGCAGGTTCTGAACCTTGAACAAGGGCAGGCGATGAACCAGCAGTTCGCGACCAACCGCCTCAATGCCGCCAATGCATTGCGCGAGCAGGAGGGGGTGTTGACCGGCATCGACGAGCTGACACAAGACCTGAAGACGCTGATGGTCCAGGCCGGCAACGGGGCGCTGGATGACACGCAGCGCGGCTATATTGCGACCGAGCTTGACAGCAAGTTCGACCAGCTGCTGGCGCTGGCCAACAGCAAGGACAGCATGGGCA
>CAZCDW010000204.1:0-4315 GCA_964497485.1 uncultured Bifidobacterium sp. | reverse complement strand
ACCGTGGCCTGGGTGGGTGATGCGAACAACATGCTGTACTCATGGCTGCAAGCGGCCGAGGTGTTCGGCTTCCATGTGAACGTGTCGACACCGGCGGGCTATGACATTGATCCCTCCCTTGTTTCGCCGGGCAACCAGCGCTACACGGTGTTCAAGAACCCGGCCGATGCCTGCGAAGGCGCTGACCTGGTGACCACCGACGTCTGGACCAGCATGGGCTATGAGCAGGAAAACGCAGAGCGAGTGAAAGCCTTCGACGGCTGGATCGTCGATGCCGCCAAGATGCAGCGCGCCAACAAGGATGCGCTGTTCATGCACTGCCTGCCCGCACATCGCGGCGAGGAGGTGTCGGCCGACGTGATCGACGGCCCGCAATCGGTCGTGTGGGACGAAGCGGAAAACCGCCTGCATGTGCAGAAGGCACTGCTCGAGTACCTGGTGCTCGGCAAGGTCTGAGCGCTGCCGAGCACAAGACATCAAGAATATTGTTTCTGGAATCAAGGAAGAAAAACCCATGAGCGACATCAAGAAAGTCGTCCTCGCCTATTCGGGCGGCCTCGACACCTCCGTCATCCTGAAGTGGCTGCAGGACCATTACCACTGCGAGATCGTCACCTTCACCGCCGACCTCGGCCAGGGCGAAGAACTGGAGCCGGCACGCACGAAAGCGATCAAGTTCGGCATCAAGCCGGAGAACATCTTCATCGACGATGTGCGCGAAGAGTTCGTGCGCGACTTCGTGTTCCCGATGTTCCGCGCCAATACCGTCTATGAAGGCGAGTACCTGCTGGGCACCTCGATCGCGCGCCCGCTGATCGCGAAGCGCCTGATCGAGATCGCGAAAGAGACCGGTGCCGATGCGATCTCGCATGGCGCGACCGGCAAGGGCAATGACCAGGTGCGTTTCGAGCTGGGCGCCTATGCGCTGATGCCGGGCGTGAAGATCATCGCTCCGTGGCGCGAATGGGATCTGCTGTCGCGCGAGAAGCTGCTGAAGTATGCGGAAGACGCCGGCATCGAGATCGACATGAAGCACAAGAACGGTGGCGCGCCGTACTCGATGGACGCGAACCTGCTGCACATCAGCTATGAAGGCCGCCACCTCGAGAATCCGGGTGCCGAGGCTGAAGAATCGATGTGGCGCTGGACGGTCAGCCCGGAAGCGGCACCGGATCAGGCCGAGTACCTCGACATCGAATTCAAGCATGGCGACATCGTCGCGCTGAATGGCAAGGCAATGTCGCCGGCTACGGTACTGACCGAACTGAACCGCATTGGCGGCAAGCACGGCATCGGCCGCGCGATCGAATCGATCACGCTGGACCGCGAAGTCGCGCACCTGAAAGATGACCTGATGCCGCGCTATGCATCGCTGATCTATAACGGCTACTGGTGGGCGCCGGAGCGCGTCGCGCTGCAAACGCTGATCGATCACACGCAGAAGAGCGTCAACGGCTGGGTGCGCGTGAAGCTGTACAAGGGCAACGTGATCGTGGTCAGCCGCGAATCAAAAACCGACTCCCTGTTTGACCAGACCATTTCCACCTTTGACGACGATGGTGGTGCATACAATCAGGCCGATGCCGGCGGCTTCATCAAGCTCAATGCGCTGCGCATGCGCATCGCGGCCAATGCGCGCATCAAGCGCGGCCAGTAAGCATCGCTCGCAACCATCGACAAAACCAACAGGAAAACAAGCAATGAGCAATCAGTTCGACAATGTCTCCGTCGTCAAGAAAGCCAACGTCTTCTTCGACGGTAAATGCGTATCGCACACCGTGCTGTTCGCGGATGGCACGAAAAAATCGGTCGGCGTGATCTTCCCGTCCTCGCTGGTGTTCAACACCGGCGCGCCGGAGATCATGGAGATAAACGGCGGCAAGTGCCGCGTGCGCATCAAGGGCGAGACCGAATGGAAGACCTACGAAGCCGGCCAGAGCTTCAGCGTGCCAGGTGACTCGCACTTCGATATCGAAACCATCGAGCTGCTGGACTACGTCTGTCACTTCGGCTGACCTCAAGCTACCCTTCCCCTCCTGCTTGCGCAAGTTGCAGTGATTCATGCAACTTGCGCATGTCTCTGTTTCTCTCCTCCTCGATTGATTAAGGTCCTCGGCCACTCGCTGTGGCCAAGGCTCTGCTGTTGCTGATCTGCCGCAAGTCCATGGCGTCTTTTCTTGACTAACCATGGAGTAGCTTTTAAGCTACAAATATCTGATGCCCGTACTCCTGCGATACCAGACGGTTCAGGGAAAGATACCGTTCAGTGATTGGGTAACTCAGCTTCGCGACAGAATGGCCGTACTGCAGGTTCGTATGCGTTTGCGAAGGCTTGAAATGGGTAACCCCGGCGACTGCATGCCAGTCGGCGAAGGCGTTTCGGAAATGCGGATACATCTGGGCCCGGGTTACCGGATCTATTTTGGCCAAGCTGGTAATCAGCTGGTATTGCTGCTTTGCGGTGGCGACAAGCGCAGCCAAGCATCTGATATCGCTCAGGCCAAGTTGATGTGGAAAGATTGGAAGGAGAGATGCGATGAAAAAATACCCTGCTTCGATATCCCATCACGCAGCGGAAGTTGAAGAGCTGCGCGCCGACCGCGAACTGGCGATCGAATACCTGAAAGTCGCGATGGAATCGCTGGATGATCCTGAAGATCGTTCTGCCGGCTTGCTTGCTCTGCGCGCGATTGCCGAGGCTTACGGCGGCTTGGGCAAAATCGCTGAGGAAGCGGGGATCAGCCGAGAATCGCTGTATCGTGCGCTGTCGCCCAATGGGAACCCAACGCTGAAAACACTGATCGCGGTACTGAAATCCGTCGGCATGCGCCTTTCGGTCGAATCTGCAGTGCGCGCCTGAAAACCACAGGCTTCCTCTCACACAAAGGTGATCAAACGATCACCGGCTCGGGCGAAATCTCGACACCAAAGCGCGTGAAAACATCCGAGCGAATCTGCTCGGCTAATACCAGAATTTCGATACCTGTCGTCCCACCACGATTGACCAGCACCAGCGCCTGCCGGTCATGCACGCCGGCCGCACCGAGCGACCTTCCTTTCCACCCGCACTGGTCGATCAGCCAGCCCGCGGCCAGCTTGTAGCTGCCGTCGGCTTGCGGATAACTGACCAGTGCCGGATGCTGCGCGAGCAGTTCCTCCCGCTTGGCGGCGCTGACCACCGGGTTCTTGAAGAAGCTGCCGGCATTGCCGATCTGCGCCGGGTCAGGCAACTTGCGGCGGCGGATCGTGATCACTGAATCGCTGACCTGCTGTGGTGTCGGCTGCGTAATGCCTTGCGTAGCGATTTCAGCTGCCAGTTCTGCATAGCGCAGGTTCGGCTGCCAGTGTTTCGGCAAACGGAAACGCACGCTGCAGATCACCGCCCTATCCCTGAGTTCATGCTTGAATACGCTGTCGCGGTAAGCAAAGCGGCAGGCGGCAGATTCGAGCGTGAATATCTCACCGGTAGAGAAATCAAAGGCCGTCACCGATTCAACGAAGTCAGCCAGTTCACTGCCATACGCGCCGATGTTCTGGATCGGCGACGCACCGACCGTGCCAGGAATCAGCGACAGGTTCTCCAGCCCCGGGCAGCCGTTCGCGAGCGTCCACTGCACGAACGCATGCCAGTTCTCGCCGGCCTGCGCAGTCACGTAGCGGTACTGCTCATCCTCGCCGTCGATCTCGATACCTGTGCCTGTCATATGCAGCACCAGTCCGTCGAAGTCCCGGGTCAGCAACAGATTGCTGCCGCCACCCAGCACCAGACGCGGCAGCGCCATCAGCGCAGAATCCTCACGCACCGCCTGCAGGTCGGCCACCGAGCGTACCTGCAGATAAGTCTTCGCATTGGCGGAAATGCCGAAAGTATTGAGCTCGCGCAGCGGGTAGTCGTAGCGCAGATCCGGCATCGGGCGAGGGGTGACTGACATAGGCGAGCGATTATACCGGCGCCGACCGGGATGCCAGCCTCGATGGACGGCCGCACCTTGTCAAAATGATTCGGCTAAAATTCGCGCCATTCAGTCAATTCAGGAGGAAGCCATGCCATCGTTCGACGTCGTGTCGGAAGCCAACCAGGTCGAAGTGAAGAACGCGGTCGACCAGGCCAACAAGGAAATCACGACCCGTTTCGACTTCAAGGGCAGCGATGCGCGCGTCGAGCAAAAGGAACGCGAGCTGACCGCCTACGCGGACAGCGAATTCCAGCTTAGCCAGGTGCGCGATGTGCTGACCACGAAAATGACCAAACGGAATGTCGATGTGCGCTTCCTCGACCTCGGCAAGATCGAGAAGATCGGCGGCGACAAGGTCA
>CAZCDW010000203.1:0-4357 GCA_964497485.1 uncultured Bifidobacterium sp. | reverse complement strand
ATCCACGTCATTGAATTCACCATGATTCATCCAGAACTCGGACGTCTCAGTCGCGAGCGGATCGATCACGACAAGGAACTTCAGTTTCGCGAGCGCTTCGGTGACTTTTTTCTTGTTCGGGAAAGCTGCCAGCGGATTGAAGCCCTGCGCGATGTAGCCCGTCATCTTGCCCTGATGCATGTCTTCGAACACCTGCATGATGTCGTGGTCTTTATCCACTTTCGGCAGGTAGTCGAAGGCCCAGTTGTTGGACTTGGTCGCGGCATCGCCGTACCAGGACTTCATCATGCTGACCATGAACTTTTCATAGTTCTGCCAGTACGACATCTGGCCCTTGCGTGCCGGTTGCAGCGCGCGCTTCTCGATGTAGCCCTGGTAATCCTGCTCGGCATCCTTCGGCAGGCTCATGTAGCCCGGCAGCATGGTCGACAGCAGGCCGAGATCGGTCAGGCCCTGGATGTTCGAGTGACCGCGCAACGCATTCATGCCGCCGCCGGTCTGGCCGATATTGCCCAGCAAGAGCTGAACCATCGCGCCGGCACGAATCATCTGCGCGCCGTAGGTGTGATGGGTCCATCCGAGCGCATACAGCACGGTCATTGTGCGGTCGCTGCCTGAGGTCGATGCGACCATCTCGGCGACCTTCAGGAAGTCCGCTTTCGGCGTGCCGCAGACGCGCTCCACCATCTCGGGCGTGTAGCGCGAGTAGTGGGCCTTCATCAGGTTGAACACGCAGCGCGGATCCTTCAGCGTCGGATCGGTCTTCACATAGCCGTCCGCGCCTTTTTCATAGGACCAGCCGGAGCGGTCGTATTTGCGCTTGGCTGCGTCATAGCCGGAGTACAGGCCATCGACGAAGTCGAAGTCCTTGCCGACGATGAAGCTCGCGTCGGTATACGCCTTCACGTAGTCCGCGTGATATTTGTTATTGCTGATCAGGTAGTTGATCAGGCCGCCAAGGAAAGCAATGTCCGAACCCGGCCGCAGGGCCGTGTAGAAATCGGAGACCGACGCCGTGCGCGTATAGCGCGGATCGACAACGATCAGCTTCGCCTTGTTGTGTGCCTTCGCTTCAACAACCCACTTGAATCCGCAAGGATGCGCTTCAGCGGGATTGCCGCCCATGACCAGGATGACATCGGCATTCTTGATGTCAACCCAGTGATTCGTCATCGCGCCACGGCCAAACGTCGGGGCAAGACCTGCCACCGTCGGTGCGTGTCAGACGCGTGCTTGGTTGTCGACTGCGATCATGCCCAGAGACCGTACGATCTTCTGGGTCAGGTAACCTGTTTCCGTGGAGCCGGCCGATGCGCACAGCATGCCGGTCGACAGCCAGCGGTTCACCGTCTGGCCTTCCGCATTCTTCGCGATGAAGTTCGCGTCGCGGTCAGCCTTCATCAGGTGGGCAATCTCGTCGATCGCCTGTTCCCATTCGATGGGCTCCCACTTGTCCGAACCCGGACGGCGCACTTCAGGGCGCTTCAGGCGGTTCGGGCTCTTCAGCATGTCGAGGATGCCGGCGCCTTTCGGGCACAGCGTGCCGCGATTGACCGGATGATCGGGATCACCCTCGATATGGAAGACCTCGGCCTTCACGTTCTTCGCTTTGTCACCGGTGCTGTACATCAGGATGCCGCAACCCACCGAGCAATAAGCACAGGTGTTGCGGGTTTCGGTCGCGCGATCCAGCTTGTACGCGCGCATTTCGGCATGCGCTACCGAAGGCGCCAGGCCCAGCACGGCGAGGGAAGACGTTCCTATCCCGGCCGCAGTGATCCTGAAGAACTGCCGTCGATTCATGGGGGCGTTCATCGAAGACTCCTAGGTTTCTCTCTCGTGTTGTTCTGCAAACTGTCGCTGAGGTGCCTTGTGGGCGACGGCAGCTGCGCAGGCGGGATTATTTTATGTTTTCTGCAGCATATATGCCGCTGGAAACATCGCGCCCGGGCGAAGTTTATCACGCAGCTTCGTTAAATCGATAGGTGGAAAGCGCTGAAATTGCAAGGGAAGTCAGAGAAAATGCCTCGTATGGCAGGCAGAATCAAGATGGCAATATAAGCTATCGAAAGCCTATTTGGCGTCAGACGCGCATTTCTGCCGAAACCGATGGCAGTCATCGCAGCACGGGGGATGAACGAAACTTGTCATGCCACCTGTCCGTACTATGTCAACCGAACGCCCGCAGGGTGTAACGGCAGGCAGGTACATGGAATCAAAGCATGAATCGGACAGGCGAGAGAGTTCGAAGGTAAGTGCCCTCGGTCGCGTGCTCGGCTTGGGTGAGCAGGTGGCGCGCCTGAAAATGCGGCGAGTGCTGCGCCTCGTCCAACGACAGCACCGGGGACACGCAGCAATCGGCAGGTTCGAACAGCGCCGCCCATTCATTGCGCGTCTTTTGTGCGAATACGTTCGCAAGCTCGTCCCTGATCGCCATCGCTTCCTCGCCACCGATGGTTTGTCCGAGCGACCAGTGCTTGTCCTTCAGATCCGGCCGGGCGATGACCCCGCACAGCGATTGCCAGAATTTCAGCTCGAGCGCGCCGACGGCCATGTATTGATCGTCGCTGCAGCGGTACACCCCATAACAGGGGACGCCACCGGTCAGGAAGTCGCGCGCCGGCGGTGCCGTCTTGCCTGCATGGTTCAGCGCGAGCAGCGGCATGAGGTTGTGCGCGACCACAGCATCCGTCATCGACACGTCGATGAAGCGCCCCGGCCCGCCCATCTTCACGGCGAGCAGTGCCGCCAATATGCCTTGCACTGCCGTTTGTGTACCGCCAAGCAGGTCGGCCACCTGCAGGTTGGGCAGCACGGGATGGCCTTGTTCATCCGTGGTCTGCGCCAGCATGCCGGATAGCGCAAGGTAGTTGATGTCGTGGCCAGCCTGCATTGCCAGTGGCCCGGTTTGGCCATAGCCTGTGATGGCGCACATAACGAGTTTGGGATTGCGAGACTTCAGGGCTTCCCAACCCAGGCCCAGTCTGTCCATCACGCCGGGACGAAAGCTCTCGACCACGACATCGGCGGTCTCGACCAGTGCGAGGAAGCTTTCTTTATCCACCGGGTCTTTCAGGTCGAGCCTCATGAAGCGTTTTCCGCGATTGACGGCGATGAACAGCTGCGACAGTTCATGCTTCACATGGCTCATGGTGCGTGCATAGTCGCCGGCGCCTTTGTCCTCGATTTTGATGACGGTCGCGCCCATGTCTGCGAGGTGCAGGGTAGCCATCGGCCCCGGCAGAAGGCGGGTCAGGTCGAGGATGGTGAGGCCGGCAAGCGGCAGCTCCAGTGTGGGTGTCAGGTCGTCGGCGGTATTCATGCCACGATTATGCGCGAGACCGAGCTTGACAGGCGGCGAGACTGTTGCCGTTTACTGGCGCCGAGAGCGCTTGCGATTCAGTTCAGCCTCCTCCGCGGGTCGTTTGGTACCGGCGGGCGGTCGTGGCGGGGGCTGCAGCGCCGCTGGCGAAGGTGGGGGCGGTGCGGTCTGGGGTGATGTCGGGTTGAGCGTCGACAGCGGCGTCAGCGAAGTAACTGTGCCGTGGTCAGGCAGAATCACCGGCGCCGAAACGCGACCAGGCAGCGTACCGAGGTAGGGCACGCACCAACGTTCGGCCAGATCGCGCACGGCCCGTGGCAACCGACGGGATTCGTCATTGGCGATCACGACCGCAATCGTTGGACTGAGCACCTGTGCCGCGCCGCGCCACCAGCTACGCGGTTCATGGCCGCGCATGCCTGTGGCCAGTTGTTGGACCGCATTCGCCCAGGCGTCGGCGATGATGTCGCTGGTCTCGGCGGTCAAACCAAGCTCGCACGACAACGCGCGGCTGATGGCCGCCGTATCGACGGCACGGAAATCATGGCGCTGCTCTTGTCGCATCAGCCAGGCGACGGGGTCGGCCGCAAAACGTCGCAAGGCAAGTTTGTCGAGGGCGCTTCGCTGCAGGTCTTCCAGCCAGGCAGCCGAGACCGGATTGGACATCTGTGCATGCTTCAGCTCTGCTTCGCTGACGGCCAGTGCAAGCATGCGTTGTACGACAAAGCGCTCGGTCTCTTGCAGGGCACAGGCATCGCCGAACCAGGACTGTGCATCGCGCGCGGCTTGCTGCCAGGCTGTCGCCAGTAGCGAAATCGTCGACGTCGGCAAACCGCTGGTATGCCGAAGATGCTCTGTCATGTGCACGTCAACGCTCAGCTTGTCGGGGCAGTCGGCGGTCATTTGCGCGAAGAAGTCCAGCGTCAACGTATGGGTGAGACGATCCCAGTTGGCGTTCACCAGGAGCGTGGCGGCTTCATGCAAGCACGAACGTTGGGTGATGACACAGCGGTTGGTACGCTCACGCCACTGCAG
>CAZCDW010000202.1:646-4430 GCA_964497485.1 uncultured Bifidobacterium sp. | reverse complement strand
CGACGCTGCAGCAACGAATAGCGTGCGTCACGTCGGCGAGAAAGGCTTTCGTGAACAGTGCCGCAAACCACGCCGCGCATCGCGCCATTCATGCCGGCACCATCTTCTCCAGTGCCTTCCTGCTGTTCCTGGTACAGCCCATCGTATCCAAGCACATCCTGCCGTGGTTCGGCGGTTCGGCTGCGGTCTGGGCCACTTGCCTCGTATTCTTCCAGACCTTGCTGCTGCTCGGTTATGCCTACTCGGATGTGGTCAGCCGGCGTCTCGCGCCCAAGGTACAGGTCTCGCTGCACGCGCTGCTGCTGGTCGTCAGCGCCGCCAGTTTGCCGGTGCTGGCCGGCGACGCATGGAAGCCGGTCGGCAATGAAGACCCGGGCCGCTACATCCTGCTGCTGCTCGCCGCGACCGTCGGCCTGCCCTACCTGATGCTGTCGACCACCGGGCCGCTGATCCAGTCGTGGGCGGCGCGCAGCGGCAACAGCGCCGGGGTGTATCGATTGTTCTCGCTGTCCAACCTCGCATCATTGGTGGCGCTGATCAGCTACCCCTTCCTGATCGAGCCCTGGCTGCCGCTGCAAGGCCAATCGTCGGTGTGGTCCGCGATCTACTACGGCTTCGTCATGCTGTGCATCGGATCCGGTGTGCTGTTGCTGCGCAGTGCAGGCATGCAGCAGCCGTCGGCAGCAAACGATGCCAGCTATGCCACGCCCGCCACGCCCACCCCGCAGGATGCCGGCGCGATCGACAGCGCAGCGCCTTCGGTTGCGACGCAATCCCTGTGGGTTGCGCTGGCAGCGATGGGCTCCTGGCAGCTGCTGGCCGTCACCAATCACCTGACGCAGAACATCGCCGCGATTCCTTTCCTGTGGCTGCTGCCGCTGGTGATCTACCTGTTCAGCTTCGTGCTCTGCTTCGAGAGCGATCGCTGGTACCGGCGCAATGGCTTCGTCATACCCGTCTTTGCCTTGCTGTTCGCATGCGCATACGGCCTCGCCGACACCAGGATAGGCCTGAACCTGAAGCTGGCGTTGCCGCTGTATTGCGCGGGCCTGTTCGTCGCCTGCATGTTCCTGCATGGCGAACTGGCTGCGCTGCGCCCTGCGCCGCGGCACCTGACGCGCTTCTATCTCGCGCTGTCCCTGGGTGGCGCGCTCGGCGGCATCCTGGTCGGACTCGGCGCACCGAACCTGCTGCCAGCCTATTACGAACTGGGCATAGGCTATGTGCTGTTCGCGCTGCTGGCAGCGATCGTGTTCCGGAAGTCGCGGCTGCTGATGGCGTCGTCGCTGCTGTTGTGCGTGGCCTGCGCTGTCCTGCTCGGCAAGCAGATCGCTGCCGACATGAAATCGTCGCGCCTGATGGAGCGGAATTTCTACGGGCGACTACTGACGCGCGAGGTCGGCGACGGCCATATCCGGATACGACGCCTGATGCATGGCGCGATCCTGCATGGCGAGGAATATCTCGATGGCAGCAACCGCAACAAGCCCACCACCTATTACGGCAGCTCGTCCGGTGTCGGCCGGCTGATGGTCGCGACCGCAATGAACGAAGCGCGCCATGTGGGCGTGATCGGCCTCGGCACCGGAACGATGGCGGCATACGGCGAAGCAGGTGACCGCTTTCGTTTCTATGAGCTCGATCCGGCAGTCATCAGGCTTGCGCAAACCGAATTCGGCTACCTGCGCTCGACTTCGGCGAAGGTTGATGTGGTCCTCGGCGATGCGCGGCTGAACCTGGAGCGCGAAGCGCCGAATGGCTTCGATGTGCTGGTGGTCGATGCATTCTCCGGCGATGCGATTCCGGTGCACCTGATTACCCGCGAAGCGCTGCGCGCGTATCGCCGCCATATGAAGCCGGACGGCGTGATCGCCTTCCATGTGTCCAATCGCTACCTGTCACTGGCGCCGGTGGTGCAAAAACTGGCCGAAGACCAGGGCATGCATGCGGTGCTGGTATCGGATGCGCCAACGGCGCCGCTGCTGAAGACCGATTGGGTGCTCGTGTCTGCGAATGAAAAGATGTTTGCAAAACCGGCCATCGCCGAAGTCGCGAGCATGCCGGACATCATCCCCGGCCTGCGCGTCTGGACCGATGATGCGAACAACCTGTTCAAGATCCTGAAGTAAGGCAGGCTGCGCGGCACGGCGCAGGAATGCAGACGGACGGATTCGCCAATGAAAACGCCCTGCCGGGATACCCGGCGGGGCGTTTGTTCTTCGTCGCTGCTGATACTGCTTATTTGCAGATGCGGTTGATCAGCTCATCATCCGTGCTGCCGGCTTTCACGCTGGTCAGGCGCAGCGGCGTCTGCATGTCACCCACCACGTCGCCCTTGCCATCCTTGCCGGTGTAGCGAATGACCTGCTCGGCGCCTGACTTGCGGCTGCGGCAGTCAATGGTGGTCAGGGTCTTTTCGGACGAGTAGTCCTTCGCTTCGAGGCTGGTCAGCGGCTGCGCGAAATTTGTAAGCGTCCACAGCTTGATGCGTCCCTGCTCGTTCGACAGGAAGACACTGTCATACAGTTCGTCGGCTTCGGCACGCTTCTGGTACAACACCCATCCTGCGTGCGCGGGCGCAGCTGCGGCGACGGCCATCAGGGCTGCGGCCAGCAGTGCCGGCCCGGAGGGTAATGACGTCGATTTGGTATCAGCTCTCAAGATCGGCTCGCCTCAGTTCAGTTTGCGCGGCTTGCCGAAGTTGCCTTCCTTGGGGAACAGGAAGGTGGTCTTGCTCGGGCCCATGCCAACGATTTGCACCATCGCCGGTTTGTCCGTGATCGAGCCGTCATAGTGGACTGCACCGGCCGGATGGAACATGTAGCTGCCCACCTTCAGCGGCGTGGTCGATTGCGGATCCCAGCTGTCATCAGTGCCGGCATTCCAGGTGCCTTCGACCACGATCACATGTCGGTCTTCGCCATGAAAGTGCGGCGCGCTCATCACGCCGGCCGGGAAGAAAGCGCGGATCACGTACATGCCCGGCTGCGACGGGTCGCCATGGATCACGGCGACCCTGGCGCCGGCACCGGCGTCTTTCCAGACGATTTTTTCGGGCGGCACGACGATGAAGTCCTTGTCGCTGTTGGCGGAGAAGCTGGGCGACATCGCCAGCACCGATGCGAGGGCCGATGCGACGGCCAGGAAGCGAAATCCGGTTTTCATAAGATGACCTTCAAGAAAACAATAAGACAACAAAATTTACTGTCAGGATTATCACCGATAATCTCTGCCACGATGGCATTGCGCCGCCGTCCGACGACGATGAAAAATTTTTAGGGAGACAAGAACCATGAAGCTCGTACGCTATGGCCGCCCCGGCCGCGAGAAACCCGGCCTGATCGATGCCGATGGCAAGCTGCGCGACCTGTCGGGCATCATCGACGACATCGGACCGGAGCATTTGTCGGACAAGTCACTGGCCCGGCTGGCGCGCATCAAGCCGGCCAGCCTGCCGGCAGTGCGCGGCAAGCCGCGCTTCGGCGTACCGATAAATGGGGTCGGCAAGTTCCTCGCGATCGGCCTCAACTATTCGGATCATGCGGCCGAGTCGAACATGCCAATTCCGAAGGAACCCATCCTGTTCACGAAGGCGATCACGTCGCTGGCTGGCCCGGATGATGACGTGATGCAGCCCAAGGACTCGACCAAGATGGACTGGGAAGTCGAGCTCGGCATCGTGATCGGCACGCGCGCCCATCATGTGAGCGAACGCCAGGCGCTGTCGCATGTGGCGGGCTATTGCATCGTCAATGACGTGTCCGAGCGCGCATTCCAGCTCGAG
>CAZCDW010000202.1:0-636 GCA_964497485.1 uncultured Bifidobacterium sp. | reverse complement strand
GAGCGGCGGCCAGTGGGGCAAGGGCAAGGGCTTCGACGGCTTCGGCCCGGTCGGTCCGTGGCTGGTAACGCGCGACGAGATCGCCAATCCGCAGCGCCTGAGCATGTGGCTGGACGTGAACGGCGTACGGCGCCAGACCGGCAACACGAAAACCATGATCTTTTCATGCGCGAAGATCGTCAGCTATGTGTCGCGCTTCATCACGCTGATGCCAGGCGATATCATCGCGACCGGCACACCGCCGGGCGTGGGCATGGGGATGAAGCCACAGCAGTTCCTGTCGCCGGGCGACGAGATGCACCTCGGGATCGAGGGCCTGGGCGAGCAACGTCAAAAAGTGGTCCGCTTCAAGAAAACCTGAGCAGGCTTACGCACTCGGTTCAATTGCAGCTTGATTCGACAAGCATCGAACCTCGCAGAGCCGAGCTGCCTTGCACAACGGGATGCCCCGACGATCGTCCGGCATCCCGTTTCTTATTCGACATCCGGCTGTTGCGCGGGTGACGCCACGATGAAGGCCGGCAGCTGCAGGCAGGCGTCATTGATACGCAGGACCGTCGGCATCGCCGACAAGTCGCAGTTCATGCGTTGCGCATTCGCGACCTGCGGCACGAGGAAGCAGTCGGCCAGCGAGGG
>CAZCDW010000201.1:0-4458 GCA_964497485.1 uncultured Bifidobacterium sp. | reverse complement strand
CTGTGAGGGTGTAGTTGGCCAAGTCCGCACCGCCATAGGTGCTGGTCAGCGTGACGGTCTTGCCCGTACCGACGTTCGCATTCGCATACACGCCAGTGGCAGCAATCGTCAGCGCATCGCCGGCGACGCGGCCGCTCAATACCGCATTCGCGACGCTCACGTTCGCAGTGGTGCTGCCGTCATATACCTTGTCGCTGGCGGTAATGCCGGACACGGTGATGGCCTTCTGGGTGATGATGCCGTTGGTGCCGGACAGCGTGCTGCTGGCCAGCGAATAGTTGGCCGCATCGGTGCCCGACAGCGACAGGCCCGTCAGCGAGTAGCTCTTGCCGGTGCCGGCGTTCTTGTTCGCGTAGGTGCCCGAGCCATTCAGCGTCACCACGTCAGTGCCCACCGTGCCGCCCGCAGCGACCGCGAACGCAGCAATCGCGGCGCTGCCGTCATATTCCTTGCTGATGGTCGGCGCCGGCGTGATCGCCTTCGGTGTCACGACCTGGCTACCCAACAGCGTCAGCTTGTTGCTGAAGTTGGTCGCATTGACGGTCGACACGCCGGTCGCGGCCAGCTGGTAGCTACCCGCATTCAGCCAGCCCGAGGTGCTGTTGATGCCGCCTGTCGGGCTGACGGTAAAGGTCGCCGATGCGCCTGCGCCGTCGTTGATGACGATCTGGTTGCCGTTGACTGTCGCGCCGCTGCGCAGGTCGACGATACTGTTATTCGGCAGCATGTACTTTGCTTCCGACACCGTCCAGGTCGGCGCGGTGCCATAGGTGTTGGTCACTGCGTTCAGCTTCACCATCAGTTCATTGGCGCCGACGATGCTGTAGTCGCCATTCACATAGTTGAAGCTGTAGTTGGTAGCGACGCCACCACTCGGTACCAACACGCCGCTGTAGCTGCCGGCAATATTGGCCGTCGCATTGCTGCGGGTGACGGTCGGCGCGGTGGTCAGCACCGATGCGGTCTCGCTGCCGACAAAGCCTGAATACGCGACGCCACCAAAGCCTGCGGTATCGGCCTGGCCGGCGAATTTGGCGCTGTTGTTCGCGGTGACGGTCAGCACCTTCTTGTTGATATTGGCGGTGAGTCCCGTTGGCTGCGTCAACGAGTAGTTACCGGCCTTGGTGCCGGTCAGTGTGCTGGTCGACGTGACGGCGATGCCGTTGCCGGCATTGACGCCGGCAAAGGTGCCGGACAGGCTGGCGCTGACGTCATCGCTGAACAGGATGCCCGACAGCGTGCCCGTCAGCGTTGCGGCATTGGTGCCGTCGTAGGTCTTGTTGCCTGCGGCCGCACTGCTCAAGGTCAGCGCCTTCGGGTTCACGGTCAGCGTACCGCCGTTTGCGTAGGTGACCGTTACGCCATTCTGAGCAACGCCGCCGCTGGCGGTGATGGCGTACGGGCCGCCGGCGACCGAAGCGGTGGCGGCGGTACCGCTCGAGGTCACGGTCGGCAACGTGCTGAAGATGTCCGACATCGCGATGCTGAATGCGCCATTGCCCGTGGAGCCAGTGCTGAAGCCAATCTGGCTGGCAATGCTCGGCGTGTCGCCATAGGTCTTGCTGGTATTCGTCGTCACCACCGATACCGACGGCACGTTGGCGAACACGTAGCGGTTACCCGACGCGACCGACGACGGGGCCAGTGTCGAGAAGGTCTTGTTCCAGATCGCGTCATTACCGCTGGCAAGCACATTATTGGCCGCCGGGCCGAACGTCGCGTTTGCCGAATTGCTGCTGTAGACGATCCAGCGGTCATTCGCGCCAGCATCGGTGGTGCTGACGGCGGTCGAACCGGCGTTATTGATGAAGTTGCCACCAGCGGCCAACACCAGCGTGCCGGAAGCCTGCGAGCTGCTCACCGACGAACCGGCATTCAGCGTGATGTTGCCGCCGCTGAGCAGCGTCGCGCTGTCGGTGAAGCCCAGCGCGCCGCCGACGGTGATCGCTCCTGCGTTGCTACTGCCAATCGTGATGCCGGAAAAACCATCGCTGAAGACACGCGTGCCCCCGCTGAACAGGCTGGAGGACAGTGCCAGCGTACCGCTGCCACCGGCGAGGCCGATGGTGGTATTGGCGCTCGACGGCCTCAGCGTCAGGTTACCGGAACCAGCAATCGTACCTCTCAGTGTCATGCTGTTGGCTGCCAGGGTCACATTGCCGCCGGTGCTGACTGTGATCGGGTTGGCCATGTTGATCGATGCGGACTGCAGCAGGACATCACTGGTCGACGAAGCCACCAGGCTGCCGCTCTTGGCGCCCACGACCAAGCCATCGCCCGTCCAGTTAGTCAGACTCAACTCATTGCTGCTGCCCTTGACCGTGATCGTGCCGCTACTAGCCAGCAAATCAACACTGGTCAAGCGGACATCCATCGGGCTGGTACCCGAGGCTTGTCCGTCGACGGTAATCGCGCCGGTACCCTTGGCTGCAAACGTCAGACGATTGCTGCTGTTGACACCATCGATAGCGATAGCCAGGTTACCGGCGGTGCTGCCCGAGGCGCGCCCGATGATCGATAAATTGCCATTCGTTGTCTGGAACACGCTGCTGACGCCACTGGTGTTACGCCAGCCGGCCAGGTCCATGGCGATAGCCCACTGCGCAAGGCTGCTGAGGGCGGTGTTGCCCAACAGGGTGATGTTGCCATTGGTGCCGGCATTCATGGCGATGCCCTGGTACATCAGCAGGCCGGTGGGTCCGCCACTGCTGGTGCCACGGTTGGTGGCCAGACCCTGCAGGCGAATGTCGCCGCTACCCGAGAGCAGCTGGATCGCCGCATTTTGTCCGTTGGCCGTGTCACTGCCGAGCGACAGACCCGATTGCGTCGCCGTCGTGCCGTAGTTCACCGCATAGCCGTCCGGCCGATCATCCCCTGCGACCAAGCCCGATACCAAAGCGCCGGTACCCGATGCCGCGCCAGCATCGTCCAGGCCGCCCGCCAACGTGATGGCACCACCGCCCGTGGTATTTGTACCGGCGGTGCGATCAGCCACTGTGCGCGAGTCCAGCGTCACATTGTTCGTCACCTTGATGCCGCCCTGGCCCGAAGCATCACTGTCGGACCACAAGGTGATCGCACCGCCATTCGTGGTCAGATTGCTGCTCACCGTAATATTGCGGGTGCCTTTCAGCAAAATGCTGCTGCCTGAACGCGTACTGGTGATGGCCGATGTGACCGAAAGGTCACCGCCATACACAATGACCGGTCCTGCGACGGTCGTCGCGCTGGACAAGGTCACGTCTGCCGTGTTCGTCGGCTTGCCGATGGTGAGGCTCGACGCCCCTGCAGCGATGGGCACAGTCGCCATCGGGAAAGTCAGTGCACTGCTGAAGCTATTGCCGTAGGGCTCAAAGGTGATGCCGCCCGATGTTTTAAGGTTCAGTGTTCTGGCGCCAGACGGCCACAGGTCAGAGAACCTGAAGGTGATATCGCCGGAGGATGTCCACGCGTTGCTCGACGGCGAACCGATATAGACATCGCCTTGTCCCCAGTGGTTGATACCGTAGGTTGCCGGCAGGACGCTGGCTTCATTACCGCTGACAAGGATATTGCCTGCCGTCGACAGGATCTGGATCGCGCCACTCGTGGCCTGACCGTTGTAGAACGAGACGCCCGCCGTATTCGCATTGTTTGCATTGGTCAGCACGCCGACGATTTCAATGGCGCCGTTGGCGGTCTGCACCGTGGTACCGCCGGTGCTGAACGTGACACCACCATAATAGACGCTGCTTCCCGACATGCCGCCAAAGGAATCGCCATAGATGCCGATGGTGCCATTGCCGGTGGTGGAAATCGTGCTGCCCGCAATACGCACGCCGTCGTCAAAGCTCGCGGTGTTGATGCCATATACCTTGATGTTGCCGCCACCCGCGTCAATCGTATTGGAGGTCATGAGCACGCCGGGGAGGTTAGCGGTCGCTGCATACAGACCATTACCCTGCGAGCCGTTGTAGCCGCCGCCGAGCGTGATATTGCCGCCGAAGGACCTCAGCGCGCTGCCCGAATTCAGCGTAATGCCACCGAGTGTACCGCCCGCCGAACTCGCCTTGAATGTGATATCGCCCAGCAGCGTCTGCAGGGTTGTCGATGCGGCGAGGCTGATTTTTCCGGTGCCCGTGAGGCTGATGGCCGAGCCTGACTTGGTCGATTTCAGGCCGGCATTCACCGCAATATCACCGCCAGTCACGCTGATGGGACCGGCGATATCGAAAGCGCTGCTAATCGTGATGCCTGCCGTATTGGTAGCGCTGCCGATCGTCACACCACTGACAGTGCTGGCAAGAACCAAGGCGTTGCTGAAGGTCTGCGCACTGCCGAAGCTGTCAAACCCATCCAACGGGAGAATACTGAGCGTGCCGCTCGTATTGATCGTATTGGTTGCGTTGAAGGTGATCTGATGACCTTGCAGCTTGATGTTCGACGACGAGGTCGAGACATTGGACCCGGCCTTGGAAC
>CAZCDW010000200.1:0-4502 GCA_964497485.1 uncultured Bifidobacterium sp. | reverse complement strand
ATCGGATAGCCGAGCGATAGCTTGAGCGGGCCGACCGGCGAAATCCAGCTGATGCCGAGGCCGGTGCTGTAGCGCAAGTCACCGAATCGGACCGATTCGCCGTCCTGCGGGTTCCAGACCTGGCCGGCATCGACGAAGGTAAACCAGCGCAGCGAGCGATCGACGCCGGTGCCCGGGAACGGTAACTGCACCTCGGCGTTCAGAATGACTCGGGCTGCACCGCCAATCGGCAGGTTGTAGCCGGAAGTCGAGCTCACATTGCCCGTGCCGGACACGGACAACGAGCCGGCGGAGTAGCCGCGCACCGAGCCGATGCCGCCGGCATAGAAATTCTTGAAGATCGGATAGGGTTTACTGCCGATACCGCCGCCGTAATTGACCTCACCATTGAGCGCAAAGGTCGCCGAGCTGAACAGCGGCCAGAAATACTGATCCTGGTAGGTGGCCTTGTAATACGAGGCCGAACCGGCCGGCGATACTTCAAGGTTCGCGCGGCGATAGCGGCCCTTGGTCGGGATCAGCGCGCTGTCGCGGTTGTCGCGCTGCCAGGCAGCCGTCAGCGGGTAGGAACGCGTGGTCACACTGCCGATGCCATCGGCGTCGCCCGAGAAGTCCTGCACGTACTTCATGTAGCGCGACGGGCTGTTGGCGAAGGTATCGACCTGGGTCTCTTCGGCACCGAGGCCAAGGAACACGCGGTCAAACTCGGTGAACGGCACGCCGAAGCTGACGCTGGCGCCCTTGGTGACGACCTTGAAGTCGACATCGGTCAGGTACAGCGGCGGGCGCGTGGTGCGGTAATAGAGGTCGAGCGTGCGACTGACGCCGTCATCGGTGAAATACGGATTCGTATGCGACAGCACGATCGTACGGTACACCCGCGAGGTGTTGACGCTAATGCCGATGTTGTTGCCCGAGCCGAAGGCATTGGCCTGGTTGATCGAGCCGGTCAGGGTCAGCTTTTCGCTCGACGAGAAGCCGGCGCCGAGCATGATGGCGCCGGTCGGCTTTTCAGTCACCTTCACGTCGAGGTCGACCTGGTCCGGCGTCCCCGGCACTTCAACGGTATCGACCGTGGTGTCGGTGAAGAAGCCCAGGCGGCCCAGACGGTCGCGCGACAGCTTGATCTTGTCGCCGTCATACCAGGAGCTTTCCTGCTGGCGGAATTCGCGGCGGATCACTTCATCGCGGGTGCGATCATTGCCGCCGATATTGATGTTGCGGACATATACGCGCTTGCCCGGATCGACGAAGATGGTAAACGCGACCTGCGACTTCGCGCGGTCAATCTCGGGCACCGCATTCACCGATGCGAACGCATAGCCGAATACGCCCATGCGCTCGCTGATCTTGCGCGTGCTCTCGGTCATGCGCTCGCCCGAGTACGCATCACCCGGCTTGAGGCTGACCAGCTCTGCCAATTCTTTTTCGCGGCCCAGCATCTCACCTTCGAGCTTGATGCCGGTGATGGTGTATTTCTGGCCTTCGTTGATGTTGACGGTGATGAAGATGTCTTTCTTGTCCGGCGAGATCGACACCTGGGTCGACTCGATCTGCATCTCGAGGTAGCCGCGGTTCAGGTAGAACGAGCGCAGCGTCTCGATGTCACCGGCCAGCTTCTGCTTCGAGTATTGGTCGTTCTTGGTATACCAGGTGAACCAGCCCGGCGTGGTCAGCTTGATCTGGTCCAGCAGCTCATCCTGCTTGAACGCCTTGTTGCCGACGATATTGATCTGGCGAATCTTGGCGGCTTCACCCTCGTCGACCACGAAGCTGACGTTCACGCGGTTGCGCTCGAGCGGCGTCACGGTGGTCGTGATCTGTACCCCATACAGGCCGCGCGACAGGTATTGGCGCTTGAGCTCCTGCTCTGCGCGGTCGACCAGCGCCTTGTCGAGGATACGGCCTTCGCCGAGGCCCAGCTCTTTGAGCGACTTGACCAGCTGCGCCTTTTCGAATTCCTTGGTGCCGGTGAAATCGACGCTGGCGATCGCGGGACGCTCTTCCAGCATCACGACCAGCACATTGCCATCGACTTCGATGCGCACATCCTTGAAGAAGCCGGTCGCATACAGCGCCTTGATCGCTGCCGCCGCCTTTTCATCATTGAAGGTGTCGCCGACACGTACCGGCAGGTAGCTGAATACGGTACCGGCTTCGGTACGCTGTATGCCCTCGACGCGGATGTCCTTGACGGTGAAAGGTTCGACCGCCAGTGCCTGGCTTGCGAAGGCAGAGAAGACGGCGGCGACGATGAGTTTGGGGAGAAAAGGCAGCGTTTTGCGCGCGAGGTCGGATTTCATCAAAAGGATTTTTGAGTGTTTGCGACGAATCAGGGACCCGTCGGCGTGCTACCCGATCAGCCGCACGATGTCGTTGAACACCGCGACGACCATGAGCGCCATCAGCAAACCGATGCCAGCACGTTGTGCAATGGCGCCTATGCGCTCAGGAACGGGACGACCGGAAAAAAGTTCCAGCGAATAATACAACAAATGCCCTCCGTCCAGAACGGGTATCGGGAGCAGGTTCATGACCCCGAGACTGATGCTGATGAAGGCCATGAAGGACAGGAAGCTGATCCAGCCCACGCGTGCGGTCTGGCCGGCGTAATCGGCAATCGTCAACGGTCCGGTGATGTTCTTCAGCGAAGCTTCGCCGGTTATCATTTTGGCTAGCATGGTGACCGTCATCGCGCTGGTGTCCCAGGTCTTGCGCACGGCTCGCGACAGGGCTTCGACGGGCCCCGCGTCGATCACGACCAATGCCGACCGCATATCGACCTGTGCGCGGATGCGGCCCACGGTTTTCACGCCGCCATCGCGCCCATCCACCACTTCCGGCTGCGGCGTGACATCGGCGTTGAATGGCTGGCCCTGGCGCACGCCATCGAGATGCAGTTTGCGACCGGGACTGTCGCGTAAACGGTCAATGAAGCTGATGCCATCCTCGACCGGCACGCCATCGATCGCGGTGATCAGGTCGCCTGCTTGCAGGCCGGCAGCGGCCGCCGGGCCATCGGGCAGGATTTCGCCCAGCAAAGCCGGTGGCTTCGCCAGTTCCATGCCGAGCTTGTCGAACAAATGATTGTCGAGATCATCGGCAGGCAGCGCGCGCAGCGGCAGCGTGAGCTCGGCCAGCGACTTGCCACCGGCTGGATTGACACGCTCGACCATCAGCCGCGCATCCTTGCGGTCCATCGCATGCTGCAGTAAAGACCAGCGCATCTCGTTCCATGAACGTACCGGCTCGCCATCGATGGCGGTCACATTGTCGCCCTGCTTCAGGCCGGCTTGTGCGGCGATACTGGCAGGCTGCACCGCCACACGTGCCACGGGTTCCGGCATGCCATGGATGTACAGCACAGTGAACAGCGCGATGGCCAACAGGAAGTTGGCCAACGGCCCGGCAGCAACGATGGCAATGCGCTTCCAGACGTTCTGACGCGTGAACTCACGCGCTTCGTCTTGCGGTGCGATCGGACCGACATCTTCGTCGCGCACGTCGAGCATCTTCACGTAGCCGCCGAGCGGCACCAGTGACAGTGCCCATTCGGTCTGGTCGGCGCCGAAGCGGCGCGACCAGATCACGCGCCCCATGCCGACCGAAAAGCGCAAGACCTTTACGCCGCACCAGCGCGCGACGAGGTAATGACCCAGCTCGTGAAAAGTGACGAGCACGCCGATCACGACCGCGAAGGCCAGGACGGTTTGCAGCAGGTTCATGATGACATCCGTCAGGAAAATCGAGTGGAAGATCGAATGACAGGCGGGCTAACGACGTCCCGCAGGCAAGCATACGTCGGACGCGGGATGGCTGTCACGCGTGCATCAGCGCACGCGCGCAGTCACGTGCAGCGCGATCCTGATCAAGCAGGATCTCGAGACCATCGGCCGGCTGCGCCGGCAGGCGGTCCAGCACTTGCGAGATCAGTTCCGGAATTTTCCGGAAACCGATGCGGCGGTCGAGGAAGGCTTCGACCGCGATCTCGTTTGCGGCGTTCAATACCGCCGGCGCGGTACCGCCGGTCACCAGCGCATCGAAGGCCAGTTTCAGGCAAGGGAAGCGTTCGACATCCGGCGGACGGAATTCGAGGTTGGCGATGCGGCTGAAGTCCAGCGGAGCGACGCCGGACTCGATGCGCTCAGGATAAGCGAGCGCATGCGCGATCGGCGTGCGCATGTCGGGATTGCCGAGCTGTGCCAGCACCGAACCATCGGCATAAGACACCATTGAATGAATCACGCTCTGCGGATGGATGACGACCTCGATCTGGCTGGCCGGCGCACCGAACAACCAGTGCGCCTCGATCACCTCCAGACCCTTGTTCATCATCGTGGCCGAATCCACTGAGATCTTGCGGCCCATGCTCCAGTTGGGGTGCTTGCAGGCCTGATCCGGGGTCACAGCGGCAAGGTCGAGGTCGGGCAGGTCCCGGAAAGGGCCACCGCTGCAGGTCAGCCAGACCTTGCGCACGCCACGCACCAGACGGCCCTCGGGGA
>CAZCDW010000199.1:0-4508 GCA_964497485.1 uncultured Bifidobacterium sp. | reverse complement strand
GTTGACGCCGATACGCACCGGCTTGTTGTACTGGTTCGCGACCTCGATCATCTGCGCGAACTGCGTGTCACGCTTCGCCCCCTGCCCGACGTTTCCAGGGTTGATCCGGTATTTCGACAGCGCTTCCGCGCAGGCCGGATACTGGGTCAGCAGCTGGTGGCCGTTATAGTGGAAGTCGCCGACCAGCGGCACGTCCACGCCCATCGTGTCGAGCTGCTCGCGGATATGCGGCACCGCAGCCGCCGCTTCCGGCGTGTTGACGGTGATGCGGACGACTTCGGAACCGGCCCGGGCCAGTTCTTTCACCTGGATGGCCGTACCGATCGCATCCGCGGTATCGGTATTGGTCATGGACTGCACCATGACTGGCGCGCCACCACCGACGCGTACTTCATGCTCGCCATGACGCACGATGGCCTGGCGCGAGACGCGGCGCGCGGCAGGTCCCGATGGAATGGGCATCGCTTCGGACAGGCAGTTCGGTGGAGTGTTCATCGCGGCATCGCCTTTCAGTGCATCACTTCAGGTTGACCTTGGCCACATTGTCGCGGGTGCCAGCTTTCAGGCTGACCGGCTGGCCACGCAGCATCACATCGACGCCCGCCGCATTGCCGACGATCAGGGTCACCGGCTCGGTGACCTCGATACGCTCGGTACTGCCGGCCTTCATCAGGCGCGACACCAGCTTGCGCTCGCCATTCTGCGTCAAGACCTCGACCCACGCGTCTTCGCGCAGCCTGAGCTCCAGCGCACGCGCCGGATCAATGGTCACCGCCTTGGACGTCGCTGCCGATACTGCTGCTGCCGGCTTCGCGGGTGCGGGCGCCGCCGGCGCATAAGCCTCGGCATCCGCCGACGGCGAGTTGACCGCTGCCTTCGGGGCTGGCACGGCGTTGGCCGGCTTGCCAGCCGGCGCGCCGTCCGCTGCATTGGCGGCGGCATTGCCTGTCGTGTCGGCGGTCCCCTCTGCAGGCGCCTGTGGATCTGCAGGCGGATTGCTGCTGAATGAAGGCATCACCGCATCGCGCGCCGACGACAAGTCGATGTCGGGCAATTGGAGCCAGTCATTGCGCCAAGCGACATAGGCCAGCATGCCGACGAAGATCAGCACCACGGCAGCGAGACCGGATAACTTGTTCGCGCCACGACGGTGGCTGATCGATGGCGCGTAGCGGCGTCCGTTGAATCCCGGCTGCGGCAAGGGGCGACGCATCACCATCGGGCCCAGGGCCGGATTCGGCTCGTTCGCGACCATCGCCAGCAGAGGTTCGGGATCCAGATTCAGCGCCTTCGCGCATGAGCGTATGAAGCCGCGTGTGGTCGCCATGCCAGGCAAGGCTCCGAAGTCATTCGCCTCGAGGGCCAGCAGCTGGCGCGGTGCGAGCTTCACCCGTGCCGATAGTTCTTCGATGGACAAACGCATCTCGAGACGGCGAGCAGCGAGGACGTCGCCGGGCAGTTGTCCCGGCAGCTCGGCGTTCGGAGCAACGTCGTCGTTCAGCGCAACTTCGCCGTTCGGCGCACTATTTGCGGCGTCGTCCGTAATGTCTGCATCAGCAGCGGGCGCTTCGCCTGGCTCCCGCGCCGCCGCCGGCTCTGATGCAGGTGCTGCGTCCGGGAGGCCATCGGTCGTACTGGCCGTATCGGCATGGGTAGGCGTCGCAGATACGGTGTTGTCGCCATTGGGCGGCGTGGCCTGGTTCGGCTCCTGCGCCGGATCGTTGTCTTTAGTGCTCATCGGATTCGCCACGGATATAAGCCTGCAACTGCTGCGACTCCGGATAACGGCGTCGCCATTGGGCCAGCAGGCTCTGTTCGGCCGATTTGTCGCCAAGCAGGCGCTCGACGCGGACAGCCATCAGAAAGTGTTCGGGACGGGCATCGCGGCTGTTCAGCACGCGCGTCACATGATGACGTGCTGCGATGTAATCGGCACGTGCCAACGCGAGCTGCGCCAGTCCTTCCTGTGCAGTGGCCAGCACAGGATCAAGCGACTGCGCGCGCACCAGGTTCGCCTCGGCAGTCTTCAGATCACCTGCACGCAAACTGCACAAGCCGGCATTGGCCAGTGCCGTGGCCGGCGATGCGTAAGCGCGCTGCGCGAGCGCACGCTCGAAATACGGCAACGCGCGCTGCGGATCGCCGGACTGGCAGACCAGCCAGCCGAGGTTATTCAGCAGACGCGGATTGTCCGGCTCGATGCGCACTGCCTGCTGCAAACTTTGTTCGCCGCGCTTTGCATCGCCCATCTGCATCAGCACCAGGCCCTTCAGCCCCAGCGCTTCGGCATGCGAAGGCTGCACAGCCAGCGCGCGCTCGACTTCGGCCAGAGCGAGGTCCATGCGGCCATCGGCGTAGTAATTCGATGCGAGCTCGACGCGAATCTCGGCGCGGCGATGCGCGTCGCTGCCCTGCGCGATCGACGCAGCAAGCGGCGCATGTTCAGTCGACGCGCAGCCACCCAGGATGCCCGTCAGGGCACCGACCACCAGCAGCGACCTTGCGCGCGAACGCAGCAGCGATGCCACGGATACGCTCATACCGGGATCTCCACGATACGGCCGAAGTCGGGACCGTATTTCTGCTGGTAGGTCGTCATTTTCTGCATCCGTTCCTGCACGCGGGTACGGTCCTGTACCTGACCAGCCAGCTGGCCGCAGGCCGCATCGATGTCGTCACCACGCGTCTTGCGTATCGTGGTCACGATGCCGCCATCCATCAGCAGCTGCGCGAAGGCCTTGATGCGCGCATTGTTCGAGCGCTTCAGGCCGGACTCGGGGAAAGGGTTGAACGGAATCAGGTTGAATTTGCACGGCACGTTAGCGACCAGCGCCAGCAGCTCGCGCGCATGCACGTCGGTGTCGTTCACGCCGGCGAGCATGCAGTATTAGAAAGTAATGAAATCGCGCGGCGCAAAGTCCAGATAACGCTTGCACGCAGCCAGCAATTCCTTCAGCGGGTATTTCCTGTTCAGCGGCACCAGCTCATCGCGCAGCTTGTCGTTCGATGCATGCAGCGACACCGCGAGCGCCACAGCGCAATCACCCGACAGCTTGTCAATCATCGGTACCACACCGCTGGTGGACACGGTCACGCGACGGCGCGACAGGCCGTAGGCGTTATCGTCCAGCATCAGCTTGAGCGCAGCGACGGTCGGCTCGTAGTTCAGCAGCGGCTCGCCCATGCCCATCATCACGACGTTGGTGATCTGGCGCTCGCCCTTGGGCCCGGCGGGTATGTCCTTGGCCTGGCGCAGCAGGCGCTCGGCCATCCACAACTGCCCGATGATCTCGCCGACGTTCAGGTTACGCGAAAAGCCTTGCTTGCCGGTCGAGCAGAAGCGGCAATTGACCGCGCAACCAGCCTGCGTGGAGACACACAACGTGCCGCGGTTTTCTTCGGGGATGAATACGGTCTCGACCGCATTGCCATTGCCAACGTCGAGCAGCCACTTGCGAGTGCCGTCGGCCGAGGTGTTGTCGCTGATGATTTCGGGGGCGCGTATCACCGCGTGGGTCTTGAGCTTCTCGCGCAGGGATTTGGCGAGGTCCGTCATCTCATCGAAATCGGACTCGCCGAACTGATGGATCCAGCGTTGCAGCTGTTTCGCGCGGAAAGGCTTTTCCCCGAGCTCACCGCACCAGCCGATGAGCCCTTCAGGTTCCAGGTCCAGCAAATTGGTCGCTGTCGCCATGTTCGGTCTCTCGCTGCGGTCGGGGTTGCTGTACTTCGGTACTACCGTTGACTTGCCGGGCGCAGCGCGCCCGGCAGGATCGATGCGCCGCAGATTAACGCGAGTAGACGTTGAGCGCCGGGAAGTAGTAGGCGATCTCGACGGCAGCGGTTTCCGGAGCGTCCGAGCCGTGGACGGCGTTGGCGTCGATCGAGTCGGCAAAGTCCGCGCGGATGGTGCCCTTGTCGGCTTTCTTCGGATCGGTGGCGCCCATCAGGTCGCGGTTCTTCAGGATGGCGTTCTCGCCTTCCAGCACCTGGATCATCACCGGGCCGGAGATCATGAAGTCGACCAGGTCCTTGAAGAAAGGACGCTCGCGGTGGACGGCGTAGAAGCCTTCGGCTTCGGCGCGCGACAGATGGGTCATGCGGGCGGCGATGATCTTCAGGCCAGCGTTTTCGAAACGCGAATAGATCTGGCCGATCACGTTCTTGGCGACGGCGTCGGGTTTGATGATCGACAAGGTGCGTTCGATTGCCATGTTCAAAAACTCCAATAAAATGAACGGGTTAAGGATTCAGTGATGAATTCTGATTAGCCCGAGATTCTAGCATGAAAGCGCATTTTCAGGGCTTTTCAAGGGGTTTCGGCCCTGCCCCGACCCCGGTGCCTGCGCCGCCGGCCCCTTGATTCTCGGCGGTGGACGCCCCATCTGAATCTCGGGTAAATTATCGAATTGACAGTCTGCAATACCAGCGACTGTTTCCATTTTCATACGGAGGATGCATGAACCAGCCTTTCCCGTCCTATTACGGCGACGCAGGCGAACTACGCG
>CAZCDW010000198.1:0-4513 GCA_964497485.1 uncultured Bifidobacterium sp. | reverse complement strand
TCAGGCCGCGTGCCGTCCTGCCTGCGGTGCTGGCGAAGGTGCAGGCGCCGGTGAAGTCCCGGTCTGCAAGGCTTCCAGCAGCTTCGCCTGCTTTTGCTTCGCATTGTGCAGGTGGCGCTCCTTCACATGACCATAGCCGCGTATCTCTTCCGGGATGCTGGCCAGTTCCACCATTGTCGGCAGGCGGTCAGCCGTCAGTGAGGGCAGCAGGCGCGCGATCATGTCGCGGTACTCGGCGATCAATGCACGCTCGGTTTTGCGTTCTTCGGTGTGGCCGAACACATCAAGCACGCTGCCCCGCAGGAAACGCAGCTTCGCCAGCAACGGGAATGCCATGCCGACCCAGCTGCCGTATTGCTGCTTGACCAGATGACCGTTCGCATCGCGCTTGGACAGCAGCGGCGGCGCAAGATGGTATTTGACCTGGTAATCGCCTTCGAACATGCCGGCGATCTTGGCCTTGAACGCCGGGTCACTGTGCAAGCGCGCGACTTCGTATTCATCCTTGTAGGCCATCAGCTTGAACAGATAGCGGGCGACTGCAGCAGTCAGGCGCAGCTTGCCGGCGGCAGTGTCAGATGACTTCGCATCGGCCAGCTTTTCTTCAGCGATGCGCACCTGCGCAACGAAGTCTGCGTATTGCTTCGCATACGCGGCATTCTGGTAGTCGGTCAGGAAGGCAACGCGCCGCTTGATGAGTTCATCCAGCGACGGCTCACGGCGGAACTCGATCACCTGCGCCGGCGCCAACGCCTGCACTTCTTTCTCCACGCCGGGAAGATCTGCTGCTGCGAGCCGGCCCCACGCAAATGATTGTTGGTTGAAATCGACTGACACACCATTGAGCTCGATCGCCTTCAGCAGTGCGGACTCGGGCAGCGGCACCCAGCCGCGCTGCCACGCATAGCCGAGCATGAACATGTTGGTCGCAATCGAATCGCCCATCAAGGCTGTCGCCAGCTTGCCGGCCTCGACCGCAGCGACCGCGTCGTCGCCACAGGTGGAACGCAGCGTCGCGACCGAGGTCGCATCCGGGTAAGACCAGTCGGGGTTCTTCACAAAGGCGGCGGTTGGCGCCAGCGTCGCGTTCACCACCGCGCGCGTACGTCCCGCGCCCATGCGCGACAAGGCATCCTTGCTGGCGGCGACCAGCACATCGCAACCGATCACGAGGTCGGCACCGCCAGTGCCGACGCGGGTCGAGAAGATGTGATCGTCCGAATGCGCAAGCCGCACATGGGACAGCACCGGGCCACCTTTCTGTGCAAGGCCGCTCATGTCGAGCACGCTGCACGCCTGACCGGCGACATGCGCTGCCATCGCCAGGATCTGGCCGACGGTGACCACACCGGTGCCGCCGATGCCGGTGACCAGCACGCCATACGGCTGCTCGGCCAGAGAGGGCAATGCCGGTTGCGGCAACGACTTCGATCGCTCGAGTGCCGAAGCCTTGGCAGTCCCACCTGCACCGGCGCCGGCCTTCTTCGGCTTCTTCAGCTGGCCGCCCTCGACAGTGACGAAGCTCGGGCAGAAACCAGTCACGCACGAGAAGTCCTTGTTGCAGGTGGACTGATTGATCTGGCGCTTGCGTCCGAATTCGGTTTCCAGCGGCTCTACCGACAGGCAGTTGGACTTCACGCTGCAATCGCCGCAGCCTTCGCACACTGCTTCATTGATCACCGCGCGCTTGGCCGGATCCGGATAGGCGTTGCGCTTGCGGCGGCGGCGCTTCTCGGAGGCGCAGGTCTGGTCATAGATGATGGCCGACACGCCTTTCACCTCGCGCATTTCGCGCTGCACCTGATCCAGCTCGCTGCGATGACGGATGGTGACGCCGGGCGCCCAGTCGGTACCCGCCGGATACTTGTCCGGCTCGTCGGTGACGACGACGATGGGGTTCACCCCTTCGGCTGCTATCTGTCGCGAGATGGCCGCCGGGTTCAGCGGGCCGTCATGCGTCTGGCCGCCGGTCATTGCGACGGCGTCGTTGAACAGGATCTTGTAGGTCATGTTGACCTTGGATGCGGCCGCAGCGCGTATCGCCAGCAGTCCCGAGTGGTAATAGGTACCGTCGCCGATATTGGCGAACACATGCTGTTCGCTGGTGAATGGCGCGGTGCCGACCCAGGTCACGCCCTCGGCGCCCATGTGCGTGAAGGTCGCGGTCGAACGATCCATCCACAGCGCCATGTAATGACAGCCGATGCCGGCCAGCGCGCGGCTGCCCTCAGGCACACGCGTGGAAGTGTTGTGCGGGCAGCCCGAGCAGAAGTAAGGAATGCGTTCCTGCTCCGGCTTGGTGGTGCTGACCTTGAGCACTGACTCTTTGGCTTCGATATACGCAATACGCTCACGCACGCGCTGCTCGATCGGATGGCCGGCGAAGTAGCGCGAGATGCGCGCGGCGATGGCGCGCGCGACTTGCGCCGGGCTCAGTTCATAGGTGCCCGGCAGCAGCCAGTCGCCATGGCCCGCCTGCCGCTGGTTGCTCCATTCGCCGGTGTCATCGAACTTGCCAACCACGCGCGGACGCACATCGTCGCGCCAGTTGTAGAGCTCTTCCTTCAGCTGGTACTCGAGCAGCTGGCGCTTTTCTTCGACCACCAGGATCTCTTCGAGGCCGGTCGCGAAAGCGCGCACGCCCTCGGCTTCGAGCGGCCAGTTCATGCCGACCTTGTACAGCCTCAGCCCGATGTCGCGCGCGATCTGTTCATCGATGCCGAGGTCGTCGAGCGCCTGCCGCGTATCGAGATAAGCCTTGCCGGCGGTCAGAATGCCGAAGCGCGGATTCGGGCTGTCCCAGATGATGCGGTTCAGTTTGTTCGCGCGCGCATAGGCGAGCGCTGCATACCATTTGTAGTTGACGAGACGCTCTTCCTGCCCGAGCACGGAGTCGGGCCAGCGAATGTTGAGGCCGCCTGACGGCATCGCGAAATCCTCGGGCAGCACGATCTTCACGCGCTCGGGGTCGATGTCGACGGTGGCGCCGGATTCGACGACGTCGGTCACGCATTTCATCGCGACCCACAGGCCGGTGTAGCGGCTCATCGCCCAGCCGTGCAGGCCGTAATCCAGATACTCCTGCACCGATGACGGATACAGCACCGGTATGCCGCAGGCCTTCAGGATGTGTTCGCTCTGGTGCGCATTGGTCGAGGACTTGGCCGCATGGTCATCGCCTGCCAGTACCAGCACGCCCCCATGCTTTGCCGAGCCGGCATTGTTCGCATGCTTGAACACGTCGCCACTGCGATCGACGCCCGGCCCCTTGCCGTACCACATCGAGAACACGCCATCGTATTTGGCGCCGGGGAAGAGGTTGGTTTGCTGCGTACCCCAGATGCTGGTCGCGGCCAGGTCTTCGTTGACGCCCGGATGAAAGCGCACATGATGCGCATCAAGATATTTTTTTGCCTTCGCGGCAGTCTGGTCGACAGTGCCCAAGGGCGAACCGCGATAACCGGTGATGAAGCCTGCCGTATTCAGGCCCGCCGCGAGGTCGCGCTGGCGCTGCATCATCGGCAGGCGTATCAGCGCCTGCGTGCCGGTCAGGAAAACACGGCCACGCTCCAGCGTGTATTTGTCATCGAGGGTGATGGCCTCCGGCTGCAGCGCGAGCTGCTTGTCCAGCGGTGCGTTCATGCGCGTCTCCATATGGGTGGGATGCGCCCCCGGGCTGACTCCCGTGATACCAGCGCATTGCAGGCATCGTCGCCGCAGTGCAGCATGCGCGTCCCTTTGTTATGGCTCCAAGTATAGACGCGTCGCCCCCGCTGCACCACGCCTGACGGACAAGTTTGCAGACAAGACAGGCAGCGGCGAGGGAAAGTCAGCAGCCCTGTTTTCCCGACAGGGTCTGGCAGCTGTAACAAGGGGTAAATGCCGAGCCCGCAGTCAGGGTTGGGGCAGAAGATGCGAGGCATCAGATTTCCATCGCAGTTCACTTTGCAGTTCACTCATGAAAGGGAAACGATGAATACCTCCAGGAACTTCACACGAATGTTGTTTGTCACCGGCCTGTTTGCATCCGGCTTGTCCCTGTCCGGCCTTGCGCTGGCGGACCATCATGAAGGAGACATGGGCAAGGAAGACATGCATCACCATGGCGGCATGCACGGCGACAGGAAAGGCGGCATGGGCCCGGGCCCGATGTTCGACAGGTTCGATACCGACAAGGATGGCCGCATCAGCAAGGACGAGATGCGCGCCGGTACCGACAAGCTGTTCGCCGAGGCCGACACCAACAAGGATGGCTTCATCTCGAAGGAGGAGATGGAAGCGCATCACAAGGCGATGCACGAGAAGATGCGTGGCGCCATGCGCGAGAAGATGCAGGAACGCTGGAAAGCCGCCGACAAGGATGGCGATGGCGCACTGAGCAAGGCAGAAGTCGATGCGGCGAAGATGACGCACCTGTCACGCGACTTCGACAAGCTGGACAAGAACAAGGATGGCAAGCTGACGCCGGACGAGATACGCGCGATGATGCCCGAGCGGGCACCGAAGTAAGCGC
>CAZCDW010000197.1:0-4720 GCA_964497485.1 uncultured Bifidobacterium sp. | reverse complement strand
ACGCTGCCCACCATCGACGCACTGCCGACCGCGAACGTGCAGGCGTTCTCGATTGACGATGTCACCACCACCGAGATCGATGATGCATTCTCGGTCGTGAAGCTGGACGAGCAGCGCGTGCGCATCGGCATCCACATTGCGGCGCCCGGGCTGGGCATTGCGCGCGATGATGCGATCGATGCGATTGCACGCGAGCGCATGAGCACGGTCTATATGCCGGGCGACAAGATCACGATGCTGCCGGATGAACTGGTCGCCCACTTCACGCTGGCCGAAGGCGCGGCGCGCCCGGCAGTATCGCTGTACGCGACGCTGGACATGAACGACTGGTCGGTGCTGGCCACCGAGACGGTGGCCGAGCTGGTGCCGATCGCGGCCAACCTGCGCCACAACGACCTCGATGAACACGTGACCGAGCAGGCGCTGGCCGACGGCAGTGGCGACTACCCGCACAAGGCCGACATTGCGTTGCTGTGGCAGTGGGCGCAGGTGCTGGAGCGTGCGCGCATGGCCAAGCGCGAAAGCTTCGGCCTGCGGCCTGAACAGACCAATCGCGTCGACTTCAATTTCTACGTCGAAGATGACGTGGTCACGATCACGCGCCGCAAGCGCGGCGCGCCGCTGGACAAGATCGTCGCCGAGTTGATGATCTTTGCCAACAGCAGCTGGGGCAAGCTGATGCATGAGCATGGCGTGCCCGGCATCTACCGCGCGCAGGGCGCCGGTCAGGGCTGGGCCGCGCGCATGCAGGTCCGCATGCTCACGCATGCAGCGCCGCATCAGGGTCTGGGGGTCGACCAGTATGCATGGAGCACCTCGCCGCTGCGCCGATACACCGACCTGGTCAACCAGTGGCAGATACTCGCGTGCGTGAAGCATGGCGTGACCGCGCCGCTGGTTGCCACCTTCAAGCCCAAGGATGCCGATCTGTTCGCGATCGTGTCCGCATTCGACAGCGCATATTCGGCATATGCAGATTTCCAGGCGACGATGGAGCGTTACTGGTGCCTGCGCTGGCTACAGCAGGAAGGCGCGCGTCAGGTCGATGCGGTGCTGCTCAAGGATGAAGTCGTGCGCCTGGTCGATATTCCGCTGGTGCTGAACATGCCGGGCGTGAAGCACCCGCGCGGCACTCAGCTGAAACTGGAGCTGATCGCCTGGGACGAGGTCGACCTTGGCGTGCAGGCGCGCGTGCTGGAAGTGGCGGCCGGTGAATCCGATCTTGCCGATGAGGTCGAGCTCGAGGATGCCGAAGCGCTGGACGGGGAAGAGCAAGTCGCCGAGGCGGTCGAGCTTGCCGCAGAAGGTGCCGCCAATGCTGCGGCCGGTGATGTTGCAGGCGGGGCATCCGCCGAATCCGGCACATCGGGCGCCTGAGCGCAATCGGCCATGTTCGCTCCGGACCAGCGACCGCTGCGTATCGCGATAGCTGTTTCTTTGCTGGTGCATGTGGCCCTCTTGTCGATACGCTTCGCGGCGCCCGACGCGATCCGGATGAAGCCGCTCTCCACCGGGCTCGATGTCATTCTGGTCAACGCGCGTGATCAGGCGGCGCCGCTCGATGCGGATGCGCTGGCCCAGGCCAATCTTGATGGCGGCGGCAACGCCGATGCGGGCCGCGCACGTTCACCGTTGCCCAATCTCGGGCAAGTCACCGAAGGGACACAGCTGGAGCTGCAGCGCCGCCGCGTGGCCGAGCTCGAATCACGGCAGCGCCGGCTGCTGGCGCAATTGTCGAAAGAGCCTGCCCAGGCGCTGCCGTCTGGCGAACAGGTGGATCGTCCCGATATCCATGGCCGCGACGTACGCTCGGTCGAGGAGATACAGCAGATGGCGCGGCGCGAGGCCGAGATCGCGCGCGACATCGCCGACTACAACCGGCGGCCGGTGAAGACCCAGCTGACACCAAGCACGCGCGAAGTCGCGTATGCCTTGTATTACACTGCGTTGCAGAAAAAAATCGAACAGACCGGCACGCTGCACTTCCCGCAGCGAGACGGCAAAAAGCTTTACGGTGAACTGATTGTGTATATCCCGGTGGGGCAGGACGGCAGCCTGTACGAGAAAGAGGGCGGGCCGCGCATCGAGCGCAGCTCGGGCGATGCCGCGCTCGACGCAGCGGCGATTGCCATCGTGCGTCGTGCCGCTCCCTTCGGTGGCTTCCCGCCGTCGCTGCGCCGGGATGGTCGCGAGCAAGTGTGGGAAATCATTACCCGCTTTGCGTTCACCCGCGAGCAGCAGCTCGAAACCTCGGCCGTGCGGGGACGCGAATGACTGATCGCGCCGTTGATCATTACGTCGTGATCGGCAACCCGATCGCGCACAGCAAGTCGCCACAGATCCATGCGGCGTTCGCGCTGCAGACCGGCGAGGCTATGGCTTATGAACGATTGCTGGCACCACTCGATGGGTTCGAGGCCACGGTGCGCGACTTCATCGCCACCGGCGGACGCGGCGCGAACGTGACCGTGCCCTTCAAGCTTGAAGCGTTTGCGCTGGCCGACACGCTCAGCGAGCGCGCCACTGCAGCTGGCGCGGTGAACACGCTGCGCTTTGACCGCGACGGCGGGCAAGTCCGCATCGTCGGTGACAACACCGATGGCGTCGGGCTGGTGCGCGACATCGTCGCCAATGCCGGCGTAGCCATCAAGGGTGCGCGTGTCTTGCTGCTGGGTGCCGGCGGTGCCGCACGCGGCGTGATCCTGCCTCTGCTGGCCGAATCGCCGTCACAGCTGGTCATCGCTAACCGTACGCTGGCGCGCGCCGACGAACTGGTGGCGCAGTTTGCACAGGCTGCACAAACCACTCCGTCTGCAACGGTGCAACTGGCGGCATCGCGCTTCGAAGAACTGGCGGGCAGCTTCGATATCCTCATCAATGCCACCTCGGCCAGCTTGTCTTCCGAACTGCCGCCGATACCGGTATCGGTGTTGCGTGCCGGCGGTTTTGCGTACGACATGATGTATGGCGCGCAGCCGACCGTGTTCATGCAGTGGGCATCGCAGGCGGGCGCCGCTGTGCGCGACGGCCTCGGCATGCTGGTCGAGCAGGCGGCCGAATCCTTTTTCGTCTGGCGCGGTGTACGTCCGGACACGATGCCGGTCTACCGCCAGCTGCGCGCGCAGCTGGTTGTAGGCTGAATGCCGGCTGAACACGAGCATCCGTGATGAGCCGCCACCTGAGCCGCAAACGCCGCTTCCTGCTGTGGATCGTCGGCCTGCCGGTTGCGCTCGTGCTGCTGTTGCAGCTGTGGTACTTCGCACAGATCTGCTGGTGGGTGAAGTTCAACCCGAGCTCGACCTCGTTCATGCGCGCGCAGCTGGAAAAGCTGCAGGAAAAAAATCCGAAGGCGCAGCTTCAGCAACAGTGGGTGCCGTACAACCGCATCTCGCCGCACCTGAAGCGCGCCATCATCGCGGCCGAGGATGCGAATTTTGCCGAGCATGAGGGCGTCGACTGGGAGGCGTTACAGAAGGCCTGGGAAAAGAATGCAAAGAAAGGAAAGGTTGTTTCCGGCGGCTCGACGATCACGCAGCAGCTGGCCAAGAACCTGTTCCTGTCCGGCCAGCGTAGCTATCTGCGCAAGGCGCAGGAAATGGTGATCACCTTCATGCTGGAAGCGGTGATGGACAAGCGCCGCATCTTCGAGATCTACCTGAACGTGGTCGAGTGGGGCAATGGCGTGTTCGGCTGCGAGGCCGCGTCCCGCAAGTACTACGGCATGCCGGCCGCGAACCTCGGCCCGGCCGAGGCTGCGAAGCTGGCCGTGATGCTGCCCAATCCGCGCTACTTCGGTCGCCATCTGGATTCCAGCTACCTGGCAAGGCGGACGCTTCTGATCCAGACCCGCATGAACAGCGCAGATCTTCCATAAAAAGCGCGGGTGCAGGCTGTCTTTGACCTGCAAGCTTGGCCTGACTTCCCCGAAAACCCGCATTTTTGCTGGTGTCGGGCTTGCCTCAGGCCCAACAAAAAATTACACTTCGACCGTTATCAATGACGGAGACAGCCTTGGGCAGTCCCACCTCACCGCATCAACGACCGTCATTCGACGGGCTCCTCGCCAGCTGACGCTGCTTCCGCGTGCCACTTGCCGGGTCCCTCCACTGACGGCGAGCAGGCGCGCATGGCCTATGTATCCCACTCATCGGGTACGGCCACGCTCCCTGATGGACTGAATTTGAATTCGCTGCGCGCTTGCGCGTGGCAATGCCGCGAGCCTTGCGGCAGGGAGAGCTCATGATCAATGTATTCGTGCTGCAGAATGGCCGGCTCAGCCAGGTCAACATCGACACGCGCGCGGACCTGGAACGCGCGCAGCCGATCTGGGTCGACCTGACCGACCCCAGCGATGAAGAGCGCGACTGGGTGCGCAGCATCTATGGCGTCACGCTGCCTGACGAGGATGAGGTCAAGGACATCGAGGCGTCGGCGCGTTATTACGAGGCCGATAATGGTGACCTGCACCTGCGCTCCGACTTCCTGCTGGAAGAAGATGAGGGAGAGTCACGCGTAGTGACTGTGGCCTTCATCCTGGCCAAGGGCTTGCTGTTCTCGATGCACAGTGATGACCTGCCAGTGTTCCGGCTGGTGCGCATGCGCGCGCGTTCGCGTCCCGGCTCGATCGGTGACTTCAAGGATGTGCTGCTGGACCTGTACTCGACCGATGTCGAATACTCGGCCGATGCGCTCGAGGGCATTTACCAGAACCTTGAAGAAG
>CAZCDW010000196.1:0-4732 GCA_964497485.1 uncultured Bifidobacterium sp. | reverse complement strand
GTTGCGCACGGTCTCGTGCAGGATGGCGTTGGCATCGACATGCTTTTCCAGGCCGATGCAGGCGGCCGAGATCATCTTGTCGAGCTTGTCGTGGTCGAGCGGCACCAGCTGGCCGTCAACGAGGATGTTGATCGCATGCTCGGTGGTCGTGGCGGCCTTGGTCGCCTGCTGCTGCGCACGCTCTTCCATGCGCTTGGCGCGGTACAGCACGTAGGAACGCGCGACGTCATGCTCACCCGAACGCATCAGTGCCAGTTCGACCTGGTCCTGCACGTCTTCGATATGGAAGGTGCCGCCGGCCGGCTGACGGCGCATCAGCGCGGTCACGACACCCTGGGTCAGCTGCTCGACCAGCTCGCGCACGCGCGCGGAAGCGGCGCCCTGCCCGCCGTTCACGGCGAGGAAAGCCTTGGTCATGGCGATCGAGATCTTGGACGGCTCGAAATTCACCACCGCGCCATTACGGCGGATGATCTTGTAGTCAGCGAGGCCGGCGGTGGCGGCTGCGGTCGACGGCGACAATGCGGACACCACGGGGGCGGCGCCAAAATCGTGGCTGGTCTTGCTTGAATATTCCTGACTGGTCTGCACTGCGCCTCCCAAATGGTGATGCTCCGGGCGTGATTGCCCTGTTATTTCTACTTGCCGGAGTGAGCTCCGGCACCTTGGTTTGCTGCCTTCCGGCTGGCATGCCGTACACATCGTTGCGCAGGCATGAACCGGACGAGATTTACTGCCGATGGGCTCTGGCCAAGCCCGACATACAGCGGATTTTTAACATCCGTTAACGATTTGCACTTGTGGTGCCTGGCCAGATCAATTGAGTCGCACAGCCACTATATCTAGTCGATTTCGTAGAGGCGAGCACTAATTCTAGTGCCCACTTAGGCAACATGCAAATGGTTTTTTACGCCGAAGAAGCTTGACGGAGGTAGGAATCTCGTAGGCTTTTCACGATTGAAAAGTCACTTCGCGGGCGCGCGAAAAAAGGCCTTGAAAATCATGATGAAAGCGCACCCAGTCGAAATGCGGACCGGGATCGGTCTTGCGTCCGGGGGCGATATTTTCGTGGCCGGTGACGTCGGAAATCGGATGGCGCTCCGCAATCGCGGCCGCCAGCGCCGCCAGTGTTGTGTATTGGGCATCGCAAAAATCATCGACATCGCTGCCCTCGAGTTCGATGCCGACCGAAAAATCATTACAGCGCTCGCGGCCCTTGAAGTTGGACAAGCCCGCATGCCATGCACGCTTGGTGGTCGGCACGAACTGCACCACGCTGCCATCGCGCCGGATGAAGAAATGGGCCGAGACTTTCAGGCCGCGCAGCTGGTCGAAATACGGATGCGCATCGCAGTCAAGACGGTTCGCGAACAAATCCTCGACGAAATGTCCGCCGTATTCATTCGGTGGCAGGCTGATGTTGTGGATCACCAGCAGGCTGATCTCGGTGCCGTCCGGGCGCGCATCGACATTGCTGCAGTCGCTGCGCGCGATGCCGCTACACCAGCCTGCATCATCAATCGCCCACAACTTGTGTGCCTGCCCTGCGTTGCCCTCGGTCTTCATTCTCAGTCTTCGTTGATTGCCAGCCGCTGCATCCGGTACCGTAATTGCCGCAAGCTTATCCCAAGAAGCTGCGCCGCACGGCGTCGCTGGTAGCGTCCTTCGCGCAGCGCCGTGCAAATCAGCGTGCGCTCGACCATCGCCAGGTGCTCGGGCAAGGACAGCGGCAGGGCCGGCATCGCATTGCCGTACACGAGCTTCCCGGCTGCTGCATCATCGGCGGACACATTCAGCGGCGCAACCAGCTCCAGGTCGGCGAGGCCGATCTCGCCATCGCTGTCGATCGCGAGTGCGCGCTCGAGCACATTCTCCAGTTCACGCACATTGCCCGGGAAGGCCTGCGCCTGCAGCCACTGCTGCGCAGCGGGCGCCACCGCCAGCGGACTGCAGCCCCTCGCCGATCTGGCAAGTCGTGCCAGGATGGCTTCGCACAGCAGGGGAATGTCCTCGCGCCGTTCGCGCAGCGGCGGCACGCGCAACTCGATCACCTGCAGACGAAAATACAGGTCTTGCCGGAAGCGCCCGGCCCGGACCTCGGCCGCCAGGTCGCGATGGGTGGCGGACACGATGCGCACATCGACCTTGTCCTCGCGCGTCGAGCCCAGCTTGCGCACGCCGCCCTCTTGTATCGCGCGCAGCAGCTTGACCTGCATGGGCGGCGGCAGCTCGGCCACCTCGTCCAGGAACAAGGTGCCGAGGTGCGCCGCCTGGAAGAAGCCGGCGCGCTCCTCATGCGCGCCCGTGAAGGCACCGCGCCGGTGGCCAAAGAACTCGGACTCCATCAAGGCCTCGGGGATGGCGCCGCAGTTCACCGCTACAAAGGGATGGACGCTGCGCGCGCTGTGCGCATGCAAGTCGCGCGCGGCGAGTTCCTTGCCGCTACCCGATTCGCCGACGATGGCGACCGGCGCCTCGCTGGCGGCCAGCCGCAGGATGCGTTCGCGCAGCGCGACCATGCACGGCGAATGTCCGAGCAGGCGGAAGGCCGGCGCGGGACGACACAGGTTCAGCGGAGCATTCATCGGGCGAACGGCGGACGACGCCGACAGGCGAGGACAGAAGACCTCGAAGCCTACGCAAGGCCGCTTTGGCGGCCAAGCGCGCACGCTGAAAACACAACAGCCGCGCGTCAGCGGCGTCAGGGAAACTCAGGAAGCGGTATGCAGCGCGCGATGCTCGTTGCAGCAGTAGTGACGCTGGTCGGCGCCGACCAGGGCTTCGGACTGAGGCAAGTGGATACCGCAGTGCGCGCAGCCGACCATTTTTTCGGGGGCAGCGATGCCGGGTGCAGCGGAGGAGGTCGGGCGGTCATCATCGCCGGCCCGGCGCTCATCGTCGGCGCCGCGGCTGGCCTTGTCTTTCGAAGTCAGGTACCAGCGCCAGGCAAAGTAGATGACAACGGCCCAGATCAGGTATTTCAAACGACGCCCCGGTGCAGCACGACTTCCATCACGAAACGACTGCCCACGTACGCGAGCAGCAAGGTGGCAAAGCCCGACAGCGTGAACGACAGCGCAGTCCGTCCGCGCCAGCCACGCAGGTAGCGACCCGCCAGCAGTGCACCAAACAGCAGCCAGGACAGCAGCGTGAACACGGTCTTGTGCTCGAGACGGAAAGGCTTGCCGAACAGTTCTTCGGAGAAGAACACGCCGGACAGCACAGTCGCGGTCAGCAGCACGAAACCAATCGCGATCAGGCGGAACAGCAGGCGCTCCATGGTCAGCAGCGCCGGCAGACGGTCGACCACGACACCGAACCAGCTACTGCGACCGGAGACCGAGGCGAGGGAGTGCAGGTGCTTCTCCTGCATCGCCATCAACACTGCATGGAAGGCGGCGATCGTCAGCGAGCCATAGGCCAGTGTCGACAACGCGATATGCCACGAGAACAGCGGCGAGCGGCCGGCCAGCGGCACCAGCGCACCAGGGAACAAGACCGGCAGCACGATGGCGATGGCTGCAGCCGGCAGCAGCAGGCGGCGCAAACCATCGACGGCGACATTCAGGTTTTCTAGCCAGTAGGCGGCAACCGACAGCCACAGCGCGGCCGACAGCATCACCGCAAAACCGAAACGCAGGTAATCCGGTGCGGCGACGACAAAGGCCAGGGAGACGCCGTGCAGCAGCCACCCCAAAAAGGTACCAGCCGCGATCAGGCGACGGCGTTGGTCGGGCAGCAGTGCGCAGATGATATACAGCAGACCGGCGCCGTGAATGGTCAGTAATTGCATCGGTCAAGTTTACACCATGGCCCTGCGACGAAAGACTTGGTGCCGAAAGACTAGTAGCCGAAAGACTTGGCCGCGAGTGACTGGAGTAGAATCGCTGCCTCAGAGTCAGGGCGCATCACGTTGGCCGAGGTTGGCCAAGCGTGTCGCGCCGCTCCTTCCTCCCCTGCAAGATCTCAAGTAGCCCGTCCATGCTGAACAACCTCACCCAACGCCTTTCCAAAGTCGTCAAGACCATGCGCGGCGAGGCGCGCCTGACCGAATCGAATACCGCCGAGATGCTGCGCGAAGTGCGGCTGGCGCTGCTCGAGGCTGACGTTGCGCTGCCGGCAGTGCGCGACTTCATTGCGCGCGTGAAGGAAAAGGCGCTGGGCGAAGAGGTGGTGGGTTCGCTGACGCCGGGCCAGGCACTGGTCGGTGTGGTGCATGACGAGCTGGCGAAGCTGATGGGCGCCGACCTCGGCGCCGAGGCCAGCCAGCTGTCGTTTGCGACGCAGCCACCGGCGATTATCCTGATGGCTGGTCTGCAGGGCGCCGGTAAAACCACCACCGTCGGCAAGCTGGCGAAGTACCTGAAGGAGCAAAAAAAGAAAAAGGTACTGACGGTCTCGGCTGACGTCTACCGGCCGGCGGCCATTGCACAGTTGCAGACGGTGACCGAGCAGGTCGGCGCCGACTTCTTCCCGTCGCAGGCCACCGACAAGCCGGTCGACATCGCGCTGGCCGCGCTGGACTGGGCGAAGAAGCATCACCACGACGTACTGCTGGTCGACACCGCCGGCCGTCTCGGTATCGACGAGGCGATGATGCACGAGATCGGTGCACTGCACGCGGCGCTGAAGCCGATCGAGACCCTGTTCGTGGTCGACGCGATGCTCGGTCAGGATGCAATCAATACCGCGCGCGCGTTCAATGATGCGCTGCCGCTGACCGGCATCGTGC
>CAZCDW010000195.1:3278-4759 GCA_964497485.1 uncultured Bifidobacterium sp. | reverse complement strand
CGCTCACCTGCGTGTCGCTCACCGAGTTCGGCTGGCCGCTGTGGATCGCGATCGCGGCGACCGTGGTCGTGATGGCCATCCTGGGTGTCGCGATCGAGCGGCTGGTACTGCGCCCGCTGGTGAACCAGCCGGAGATATCGCTGTTCATGGCCACCATTGGCCTGACCTTCTTCATCGAGGGCATGGCGCAGCTGGTCTGGGGCTCGGAGGTCAAGCGTCTCGACCTCGGCATCGATGATGTGCCGCTCGAATCCGTGCTCAACACCTTCAATATCATCGTGTCGAAATTCGACGTGATTGCCGCGCTGGTCTGCGCGGGCCTGGTCACCGGGTTGGCGCTGTTCTTCTCGCGCACCAAGGTCGGCCGCGCGCTGCGTGCAGTCGCCGACGACCACCAGGCCGCGCTCGCGGTCGGCATCCCGCTGCAGCAGATCTGGGCCATCGTCTGGGGCGTGGCCGGTTTCGTCGCGCTGGTCGCGGGCTTGCTGTGGGGCTCGCGCAATGGCGTGCAATTCTCGCTGACCTTCGTTGCGCTCAAGGCCTTGCCGGTGCTGATCCTGGGCGGCTTTACGTCGGTGCCGGGCGCCATCATCGGCGGGCTGATCATCGGCTCGTCGGAAAAGCTGGCCGAGGTGTACCTCGGCCCCTTCGTCGGCGGCGGCATCGAGGGCTGGTTCCCGTATGTGATGGCGCTGATGTTCCTGCTGGTGCGCCCGGAAGGCCTGTTCGGCGAAAAGATCATCCGAAGGATTTGACCCATGCTCTACCGCGAAGCCGGACAATTCAAGACCACTTACGAAGCCGATGGCCAGATCCTGCCGATACGACAGGACCGCATCGCGATTGCGCTGCTGCTGATCGTGGCTTTCCTCGTCGTGCCGCAGGTGGCATCACCGTATTTCTTTTCCGCGATCCTGATTCCCTTCCTGGTGCTGTCGCTGGCCGCGCTGGGACTCAATATCCTGACGGGCTACGCCGGCCAGCTGTCACTGGGCTCGGCGGCCTTCATGGCCATTGGTGCATTTGCAAGCTATAACTTCATCGCGCGCGTGCCCGGCATGCCGTTGCTGGTCGCGTTCGCGCTCGGCGGCGTATGCGCGGCCATGGTGGGCATCGTGTTTGGCCTGCCCTCATTGCGGGTGCGCGGCTTTTATCTGGCCGCATCGACGCTGGCGACGCAGTTCTTCGTGCTGTGGGCGCTGACCAAGGTGCGCTGGTTCACGAACTACAGCTCGTCGGGCGTGATCACCGCGCAAAAGATGAGCATCCTGGGTGTCGACTTCGAGACGCCGGATGCGAAGTATCTGCTGGTGCTGGCCGTCGTCACGGTACTGGCGCTGGCGGCGAAGAACATGGTGCGCTCCAACATCGGCCGTTGCTGGATGGCGGTGCGCGACATGGACGTGGCTGCTGAAGTCATTGGCATCCGCCTGATGCGCACCAAGCTGCTGGCATTCGCGGTCAGCTCGTTCTACTGCGGC
>CAZCDW010000195.1:762-3268 GCA_964497485.1 uncultured Bifidobacterium sp. | reverse complement strand
ATCGGCGGGCTGGGCTCGATCCTTGGTTCTTTCCTGGGGGCGGCCTTCATCGTGCTGCTGCCCAGCGTGCTGAGCACCGTGGTGCACGCCGTAGGTATCTCGACTGCAGTGGCCTCGAACCTGGAACTGATGGTGTTTGGCGCACTGATCATCTTCTTCCTGATCGTCGAACCGCATGGCCTGGCGCGGCTGTGGCAGATCGCGAAAGAGAAACTGCGCCTGTGGCCGTTCCCGCATTGACGTACTGACGCAATGAAGCACTGACGCCTGCCGCCTGCATCGCGCGCAAGAGCCGCAAGCACGGCATCGAACAGCAACACAACGGACAACCCATCCCTTACCCGAAGGAGGCAATGATGAAGCTCATCAAGACCCTGGTCGCTGCGACTGCAGCGACCGTGCTGCTGGCCTCGGCCGGTATCGCCGCAGCTGCCGAGCAGTATGTGCCGCTGCTGTCCTACCGCGTCGGCCCGTATGGCTCGAACGGCACGTCGTTCTATGGCGGCATGATCGATTACATGACGCTGGTGAACCAGTCAGGTGGCATCAATGGCGTGAAGCTGACCTGGGAAGAGTGCGAGACCGAATACAACGCGTCGCGCGGCGTCGAATGCTATGAGCGCCTGAAGAGCAAGAATGGCGGCGCCACCATCGTCGAGCCGCTGTCGACCGGCATTGCCTACGGCATCCTGGACCGCGTCGGCAAGGACAAGATCCCGATGACCACGCTCGGCTATGGCCGTTCGGATGCGGCCAACGGCAAGGTGTTCCCGTATGTGTTCCCATTGCTGACCACCTACTGGAACCAGGCCGCGGCGATGGTCGTGTACCTCGGCGAAAAGTCGGGTGGTATGGACAAGCTCAAGGGCAAGAAGATCGTGCACCTGTATCACGACTCGGCCTATGGCAAGGAGCCGCTGCCGGTGCTGGAAGCGGAAGCGGCGAAATGGGGATTCGAGCTGATCAAGATCCCGATCACGCCGCCGGGCAGCGAGCAGCAGTCGCAGTGGCTGCAGATCCGCCAGGCCAATCCTGACTACGTGATCATGTGGACCTTCGGCGTGATGAGCGCGGTCGGCCTGAAGACCGCGCAGCGCAACGGCTTCCCGCGCGAGAAGATCCTCGGCGTCTGGTGGGCAGGTTCGGAGGAAGACACCGAGCCGGCCGGCGAAGCGGCGAAGGGCTTCTCGACGATGAGCTTCACCACGCCGGGCGAATTCCCCATCCTCGACGAGATCCGCACCAAGCTGTACAAGAACGGCCAGGGCAACCTGAAGGAACTGGACCGTGTCGGCAACGTGATGTACGTACGCGGCATCGCCGCAGCGGTGATGATGGTCGAGGCGATGCGCAATGCGCAGGCCAAGTTCGGCAAAGGCAAGACCATGACGGGCGAGCAGGTGCGCTGGGGCCTGGAGAACCTGAACATCGACGCCGCGCGGCAGAAGGCGCTGGGCGTGCCGGACATGTTCCCGCCGATCAAAACCTCCTGCGATGACCATGAAGGCTCGGGCGCAGTGAAGGTGGTGCAGTGGGACGGCAAGAAGTGGATCTCGCTGTCGAAGAACTGGATCACCGGCGACAAGGCCCTGGTGCGCAAGCTGCTCGAAGAATCGTCGGCCGCCTATGCAAAGGAAAAGGGCATCACGCCTGCGTGCATGAAGTAATCGTCAATCAAGACTGAACGACACTGGATCCCGGTCTTCGCCGGGATGACGAGGGCAAGACGCAAGGCCCGTAAATCGTCGCCCCGGCGCAGGCCGGGGCCCAGCGACTTCCGCTGTGAACCCGACAAGCGCAATCACCATGACAACCCCTTCCATCCTCACCGTCAACAACATCGAGGTCATTTACGACCATGTGATCCTCGTGCTGAAAGGCGTGTCGCTGTCCGTCCCGCGCGGCAAGATCGTCGCGCTGATGGGCGCCAACGGTGCCGGCAAGTCGACGACACTGAAGTCGATCTCGACGCTGCTGCGCGGCGAGCGCGGCGACGTGACCAAGGGCAGCATCGAATTCAATGGCGAACGGATCGACCAGCTGACGCCGAACGAACTGGTGGTGCGCGGTTTGTCGCAGGTGATGGAAGGCCGGCATTGCTTCGGCCACCTGACCATCGAAGAAAATCTGCTGACCGGCGCTTACACGCGCAAGATCAGCCGTGCGCAGCTGAAGGACGAACTGGAAAAGATGTATCACTACTTCCCGCGACTGAAGCAGCGCCGCACCTCGATGGCGGGCTATACCTCGGGTGGCGAGCAGCAGATGTGCGCGATCGGCCGCGCGATGATGGCCAAGCCATCGATGATCCTGCTCGACGAACCTTCGATGGGCCTCGCACCGCAGATCGTCGAAGAGATCTTCGAGATCGTGCAGGACCTGAACCGCAGCGAGCAGGTGTCCTTCCTGCTGGCCGAGCAGAACACCACGATCGCGCTGCTCTATGCGGTCTTCGGCTACATCCTCGAGAACGGCCTCGTGGTTTTGGTTGTTGCATCGTCTGACC
>CAZCDW010000195.1:0-752 GCA_964497485.1 uncultured Bifidobacterium sp. | reverse complement strand
GGAGTTTTACCTCGGCATGTCCGGCGCGAACCGCAAGAGCTTCCGCGACATGAAGTTCTACCGTCGCCGCAAGCGCTGGCTGGCTTGATGGCCTGATTGCCTGTACATCGGTGGGCTGCCTTGCTTCCTTGCGCGCGCTTGCCCTGCCCATCAATTTCCTGACCGCCGGCCCCTGCCGCCGGCGCAGCTGCGACTGACAACCCATTTTCGAATTCTGCCATGGCCGATCTTTACGACTCCCTTGAATCCCGCGATCCGGCAGCGCGCGAAGCGTCGCTGCTGTCCGAGCTGCCCGCGCTGATCGCGCGTGCCAAAACCGCGCCGGGCTGGGCCGCGCCAGCGCGTGCGGTGGATTGGCTCGACGCGAAGGGCGATGCCCTGGCCGTGCTCGCAGCCCTCGGCGTGCCGATGGCAGCCGTGCAGGTCACGGCGGATGCGCCCGGCTTCTATCACCCCGGCCGCTCTGGCGTGTTGCGCCAGGGGCCGAAGGTGGTGCTCGCGACCTTCGGCGAATTGCACCCGAAGGTCCGCGATGCGCTCGGCATCCCCGGCGCAGCGGCTGGCTTCGAGGTATTCCTCGACGCCATCCCTGATCCCAAGAAGCGCAAGAAGGGCGTGCCCGACCTGCCCGCCTTCCAGCCGGTCCGGCGCGACTTCGCCTTCCTGGCGGATGCCGCCGTTGCGGCCGAAGCGCTGCTGCGCGCGGCGAAGGGGGCGGACAAGGCGCTGATCGCCGATGTCGTGCTGTTCGA
>CAZCDW010000194.1:0-4763 GCA_964497485.1 uncultured Bifidobacterium sp. | reverse complement strand
TTACGAGCCTTTTGGTATCACGCCGCTGGAAGCGATGGCAGCCGGCTGTGCCGTCATCGCGAGCCGCACCGGCGCCTTCGAGCATATCGTCGAGGAAGGTAAGACCGGATTGATGGTGCCGACAGGGGATGCACCGGCGCTGGCAGAAGCGCTGGCGCAGTTGATGGCTGCCCCCGAGAGAGCGATTGCGATGGGCCAGGCAGGCAGAATCCGTGTTGGCGCAAACTTCTCCATTGAAAAAGAAGCCGACGGAATTCGCAGCGTATACGATAGCGTCCTGAACTGAGACCCGCTTATTCCTTTGGCACCTGACTCCAAGAAACGCTCATGATCCCAGTCATTCTTTCCGGTGGCTCCGGTTCCCGCCTTTGGCCACTGTCGCGCGCCATGCGACCGAAACAATTCCTGAGCATCACGGAAGAGCAGACGCTTTTCCAGTTGACCTTACAGCGACTACAAGGGATTGACGGCATCTCGGCCCCGATCATCGTCGCGAACCACGAACATCGTTTTCTGGCAGCCGAGCAGGCGCGGGCGATCGACATTCATCCGTCCGCGATCCTGCTGGAGCCCCTGGGAAGAAACACGGCGCCTGCGATTGCCGCAGCTGCATTACAGGCGCGAGCCGATGGCAACGACCCGGTATTGCTTGTCCTTCCGTCCGACCATATTTTCTCTGATACCGGCGCATTTCATCGCGCCGTCGCCGTCGGACGCGCGGCCGCAGAAGCAGGCTGGCTCGTCACCTTCGGCATCGTGCCAGACCGGGCTGAAACCGGCTATGGGTATCTGAAGGTCGGTGAATCGACGCCGACCACCGGCGTCTCGAGGCTGGCACAATTCGTCGAAAAGCCTGATGCAAAAACGGCTGAAGCCTATGTCAGCAGCGGACAATACTTCTGGAACAGCGGCATGTTCATGTTCCGCGCATCCGTGTTCCTGTCCGAACTTGCCGCTCATCAGCCCGACATCATGGAACACGTACAGCAGGCTTTCAAAGCCGCTCGCAGGGACCTTGATTTCATTCGTCTTGATGAGCACAGTTTTGCTGCTTGCCGTTCCGACTCGGTCGACTATGCCGTGATGGAAAAAACATCGCGCGCAGCGATGGTGCCGCTGGATGCAGGATGGAATGATGTCGGTGCGTGGCCATCGGTCTGGCAGGCCCGTGCGAAGGATGACAAGGGTAATGCAGCGCGCGGCGATGTCCTGATCGAGAGCTCACGCAATTGCTATGTGCATGCGGATCATCGGCTGGTCAGCCTGCTGGGTGTGGAAGACTTGTTCGTGATCGAGACCTCCGATGCTGTCTTGATTGGTCACAAAGACCACGCGCAGGGCGTTAAGAAAGTCGTGGAGAGATTGAATGCCGACGGCCGCAGCGAGACCGAATTGCATCGTGAGGTCTCCCGTCCCTGGGGATCGTTCGATTCGATTGATCGTGGCGACAAATATCAGGTGAAGCGCATCACCGTGAACCCGGGCAGTCGCCTGTCCTTGCAATATCACCATCACCGGGCAGAGCACTGGATTGTTGTCAGCGGATGCGCACGCGTGACGATAGGCAGCGCGACAAAACTGGTCGCGGAGAATCAGTCGGTCTTTATCCCGATTGGCGAGAAGCATTGCCTGGAAAATCCCGGAACCATTCCGCTGGAACTGATCGAGGTACAGTCAGGCAGTTATCTGGGCGAAGACGATATCGTGCGACTGGAAGATTTGTACGGCCGCGCCTGAAGCCCGGGTCGGCGAGCTCAGGCGGGGCGGCAGTACTCCAGATAACGCTTGATGACGTGGTGGGCCAGCAAGTCTTCGGTATCGCGATCGAGAAACTGCTTTGTATAAGCGTTGGCATTGGCGATGATCTGCTCTGCCTCTTCCGGATGACGCTCGTAATAGTCGATCTTTTCTTCGACGTCGCTGAAATCATCGGCGATCTCGACGAAATGCACGCCAGGCTGAAGACGTCCTTCCATGTACCAGGTCTCGTATTTCAGGCTTTGCGAAAAGCAGAGCGAGTTCGATGACATGATCCATTTCAGGTTGGTCGCGACATCGACGCCTTCCAGTGACAGGATGTACTTGAACTGCAGCTGCTCATCGATGGACATCCGCGGCTTGCGATATTCTGGATACACATCGCCGCCATTGATGTGACCGATGTCGAAGCGCTGATGTGAACTGAATTGCTGCAGGAAGTCCAGACGACGCTCCTTGGCCACATCCAGATGCAGCCTGCCGCGCCAGGTCAGGCCGGCGCGCTTGGAACGAAATGGCTGTCGGTCATTGACGAACATGAAGTGACGAACGGCGTCCAGCTTCATCAATACGGAATTGCGGTTGTCGCCATGAATGGGCCGGCTCTTGACGAAGCTGGGCTGGTCGGGGACAGTAACGACGTCACCGAACATGGCGAGGAAGCGTATATCCTCGGGAAATGCCCTGAGGTGGGGATACAGATCCAGAAAATAAGCACTTTTTTTGTGAGACCGAAATTCCGCAAGTGAGCTTGCACCCGTCAGCTCGCAGCGTGCATCAAGCTTGCAGTAATAATCCAGCCGCGACTTACAGACATCCGGCAGTTCGGGATATCTGGAAAGCAGCTTGTTCGCTTTGTGCCGGAATACACTATCCGGCAGCAGCAAGCTGCCATAAGATTTCAGGTAATACCCGATCCTGTCATTCTTGTGTCGACGTTTGAAGACGTGCATTACCATAATTGAAAATGCGGATCAGGAAGCAATTGAACCGCGTGATTGTATCGTCCCGATAAGCCCATGAACATCCTTCTGATCTGTCACGCACGTCTGCCTGTTTTCGCCTACGGCGGTACCGAGCGCGTGGTATGGGATTTGGGCTCGGCACTGGCAGAGATGGGCCACAAGGTTTATTTGATGGCTGCAGCAGGTTCTCACTGTCCGTTTGGTGAGGTGATTACCATCGATCCGCATCGAGACCTGCGCCAGCAGATACCCGATGATGTCGATATCGTCCATTTTCACAATCGTCCCGGCTTTGATCCGGACCAGTCATTCCTGCCCTACCTGTATACCCAGCATGGCAACGAGACGAGTGCCTCTGATATGCCGCGCAACACGGTATTCGTATCGGCCAACCATGCGAAGCGATTTGGATCCGAACAATTTGTGCATAACGGACTGGACTGGGCTGCTTATGGCCAGGTGGATTTCAAGAGACCTCGGCGATGGTTGCATTTTCTGGGCAACGCCGCGTGGAAAGTCAAAAACCTCAAAGGTGCCATCGACGTCGCACACCAGGCAGGCGAGGTACTCGCGGTGCTGGGCGGGTACAGGCTCAACTTCAAGCGAGGTTTTCGCCTGACCTTGTCGCCCCGCGTCAAATTCTTCGGCATGGTCGGCGGACAGCAGAAGCATGATTTGCTCAATGCCTCCAAAGGTCTGATATTCCCGGTGATCTGGGATGAGCCATTCGGACTCGCCATTACGGAGAGCTTGTACTTTGGATGCCCGGTGTTCGGCAGCCTGCGCGGATCATTACCTGAAATCGTGACGCCAGAGACCGGTTGTCTATCCAATGAGCTTTCCCGGTTGGCCGAGGCCGTCAGATCGCAAGCATTTGATCCGCTTGCTTGTCATACGTTGGCAAGGGACCGCTTCAATGCGTCACGCATGGCGCATGCTTACATGGAAAAATACGAAAAAGTGCTCGCCAGTGGACCGCTTGCATTAGAACGCCCTTCAAAATCACCGGCCCCTCTGATAACAGGCTGAGGCCAGGCTACGCAAGCCACCGAAAAACAAGACTAGTAAGCAATCACGCGATGCCAGCCCAACCACTAACGCGACATGATGTAACGCTGATTATCGTTACCTATAACAGTGCACATTGCATGGACCCGCTGGCTGAGTGCATTGCGGACATGCCGAATATCTGCTTCGTTGACAATGGCAGCACGGATGGAAGCCCGGAAAAGATTACCCTAAAAATTCCGGCCGTCCGGCTACTCAAAAATCCGTCGAACCTTGGATTTGGTGCTGCCAACAATCGGGCATTACGACAGTGCGCCACGCCATATGCACTGCTGCTGAATCCGGATTGCCTGCTGGAGCCGGCGGCGGTGGATAAGCTGCTGGCGTGCGCGGAAACCTATCCGAATGCAGCCATCATCGCGCCTCATCTGTATCGCCGCAATCATGCACTTGAATTGAGCTACCGATGGCCTGCCACTCATTGGATATCCGGCGGTCCTGCAGCGGAAGCCCCCTGCTGTGTGGGATTCGTGTCAGGCGCAGTGATGCTGCTGAACATGGCAGTCATGCGCGAGATCGGGTTTTTCGATGAAAGTTTCTTCCTCTATTACGAGGACGAAGATCTGTGCCAGCGCGTATTCAATGCCGGCAGGGAAATCATTGTTGTGCCAGAGGTAGCGATCACCCACCTGTCCCGAGGCTCGGTAAAAGGAAGCCATCCATTGCGCTCAGAGTTTATCCGGGGCTACCACCATGCCCAGTCGAAGCTGATTTTCGAGGGCAAACATGTCGGAAATGCGGAAACCGTTCGCTTGCGCTGGAAAACGCTCGCGCTCGCATTGCTGACACTCTTGCCTCGCCTCTTGCTGCCGCAACCGAAATATCTGGCCAGGCTGGTCGGCAGGATCGCGGGCTTGTGGAATTACGCACCGCGGGGCAGCCGCCCCATCAAATAAAACTCGTCATTCGGCCGCATCCCGATGGCATTCGCGATGCGGTTCGACATGCCGAAGAAGGCCGTGATCGCTGCAA
>CAZCDW010000193.1:0-4771 GCA_964497485.1 uncultured Bifidobacterium sp. | reverse complement strand
AGCTGCAGCAGGTTCTTGATCGCGATCTTGGTGCGTCCCAGTTCAACCGTCAGCTGTACCGGGATATCGAGGATGAAGTCGATGTCGTTCTTCTGCACGCTGCTGCCATGGCTCGTGAAATCGCGGAACGCCGCTTTCTCGACGCTGGCCGCAGGCGGGCTTTCGGCGGCGGCCTGCTCGGCCAGCGCGGCGCTCCAGTCGTCGACGGTGCCGCTGTTTTCGGGATCAAGCGTGATCGTCATGGTCTTCTCCTTGCAGGTTTTCCTGATGCGCGGCCGGCAGCAGTTCCTGCACGCGGACGGCGTACTGACCATTGAGCTGGCCGTGCGTGCAGTGCATCACCGGCACGCCGGCCACTTTCGCTTCGAGGGTGTCGGGAATGTCGAGACTGATCAGGTCGCCGGCGCGCATCTTCATCACATCGGCCAGCGTCATGCGTATCGTGCCGAGGTCGACCACCAGCTCGACTTCGGCGGTCTGTATCTGTTGCTTCAGCAGCTTGATCCATCGCTGGTCCATCTCCAGCGTCTCGCCTTGCAGGCTGGAGGTCAGCAGGTCGCGTATGGGCTCGATCATTGCGTAGGGCATGCAGACATGCATCTCGCCGGATTGCGAGCCCAGCTCCACCGTGAAGGCGGTCGACACCACGACTTCATTCGGCGTCGCGATATTGGCGAACTGGGTATTCATCTCGGAGCGTATGTATTCGAACTCCAGCGGATGCACCGGCTCCCAGGATTTGCGGTAAGTCTCGAACCAGATCTCCAATACGCGCTGGATGATGCGCTGCTCGGTCTGCGTGAAGTCGCGCCCCTCGACGCGCGTATGGAAACGACCATCGCCGCCAAACAGGTTGTCGATCATCAGGAACACGAGGTTGGGGTCGATCACCATCAGCGCGGTGCCGCGCAAGGGCTTGCAGTGCACCAGGTTCAGGTTGGTCGGCACCACCAGGTTGCGGATGAATTCGCTGTACTTCGACACGCGTACCGGGCCCACCGACACCTCGGCCGTGCGGCGCAGGAAGTTGAACAGGCCGATGCGGAACAGCCGAGCGAATCGCTCGTTGATGATCTCGAGCGTCGGCATGCGGCCGCGCACGATGCGTTCCTGCGTCGCGAGGTTGTAAGTCCGTATGCCGCTGGTATCCGCATCCTGCGGCGCCTCTTCAGCGTCGCCGGACACGCCGCGCAGCAGCACATCGACTTCTTCCTGGGAGAGAAAGCTTTCGGCCATGGGCAAAGGTCAGGGTTGGACAAGATCCGGCGCCCTGTGATGAAAGGCGCTCGACATGAAACGCAGTGTAAGAAGCCGGGGCCGGTCGGCATGTCCGGAGCAAAGGCCGGAAAGCCGTGCAAATCCCATGCTGTCGCTGGTTCCCGTTCCTTGTCAGACCACGCGAAGATCAATCACTGGATCACGAACGAGGTCAGGAACACACCGCTGATAGAGGGCGGCGAGAGGTCTTTTTCATACGGCTGCTTCAGGCTGGTTCCGATCTCGGTCGCCAGTGACTGTTTGCCATTCGGCGACTGCAGTTCTTCGATGGATTTGGCCGACAGCAGCATCAGCATCCGGCTCTTCACCTGCGGCAGGTAGAGCTTCAACTGTTCGCCGTCTTTCGCCTCCTTGACCTGCAGCGTCACGCCGGCCTGCAGAATGCGGTCGCCGGCGAGGTTGACGGTAAACGTCTCCAGTTCGACGAACACCGGTGGTGCCGGCGGTGGCTTTACCGCCGCATGAGCTTCCGGCGAAGCGGGTTTCATGAAATGCCAGGCCGCGGCGCCGCCTCCGCCCAGCAGCAACACGCCGGCGATGGCAAACACCACCAGCTTCTTGCGCGACTTCGGTCGTGCTTCATTGATGTCGGTGACATTGCTGTCGGCGGCTTTCGTCGCTTGGGCGGCGTTGTTGGCCATGGTGTCCCTGGAAGAGTGAAGTAGGGTGTGCGGGCCGGCAAGCTGAGCATGCGCGTGCCATGCCCGAACCGGTGTCAGTGGTGGCAGGATTTATGCGAACAAGTCCACCAGCCGCAATTCGGCAAGGCTGCGTGTGTCATGCCGGGATGCGCCATTGGCGATTGCCGCTGCGTCATCGGTGTGGGCTCTGCCCTGCGTGGTACGGGCCTCGTGCCCGCTTTCAGCGCGCATCTGCATGGCCGCTTTGTGTTCTCTGTTTCCAGCGCCTGCATCGCCGCTGCCCACGCTGGCTTGCTGCAATGGCAGGCCGACGTCGGCGAACAGTTCTTTCAATCGCGGTACCGCGTCCTGGATCGCCTGTCTGACCTCGGGCTGCAGGCTGATGAAGGACGCACTGGCCTGTCCGTCGGCAATCGACAGTGTCACGCGCACCGGCCCGAGATCCGGCGGGTTCAGGCTCAGGCTGGCCATTTGATGCTCATTGCGCGCCATCCACAGCATGTGCTGGCCGAATCCCTCCGGCCATTGCGACGCATGCAGTGGTGCGGCGAGGTACGCTACCGCCGCAGCGCTTGCGTTGGCGAGGTTGACGGGCGAAGTACCGGCGGCTGCTGATGCGGCGGCAAAGGCTTGCGGCGATCCGGTGCCGTTGACGGTCTCGCTGAACAAGGATTCTGCAAGTGCCGGTTTCAGCATGGGCGCATTGTCTGATGACGCTCGCACTTCCGATGCTGTGCTGCCTGCCGGGGCAACGCCGGCACGCTGCGAAGCGCGCGTATTCGCTGCATCGCTTGCGTTGGACGAAAGCTCGGTGCTGAACCCGGCCTTTAATTTATCTCCGGACTCAGCCCCGGATTCCGTCTTGAAATCGTCTGCCGAGCCAGCATCGGTGGCCGCCGACAAGCGTGAGTGATCCCTGGCAGAAAACGCCACGGACTGCACGGTGTCTTTGCCCATCGCATCTGCTGCCAGCGACGCGAGTCCACCGGTTTGCTCCAGCGTTGATGAAGCAGCTGTATCGCCAGTCGTCGCAGCGGCAGGGGCGGGCACCGTCATCGCCGTGACCGGAGTCTGCAAGCCGTCGACGAACGCCTGCAAGCGGCCATCGAGCTGGCTGGCCTCCGCAGGCTTGTCGTCGTCGCGACTGCTGTTGTCGTCATGTGCCTTCGCTTCATCGACCGTCGGTGCATGCTTCGCCGCGATGGGGCTGGCTGCCTGCGATTTTTCCGAGGCATTCGGCTGCGACGCATGCGTTCCTGTTACTTCGGCTGAATGGCGCAGCAGCGCGTTGTCCATCATCGTACCGAAGGCATGCGCTTGCTCTGCACCGCCAGCGCGGCCGCCGGCATTCGCCTTGCCACCCTGAGCGGCTGCGGACGCAGGGGCAATGGCAACGGAGTTGAACAGCATGGCAGGCATCATTCCTCGGTCATTCACGGATCAACAGATGTCGGCATCGGCGCGCCTGAGCACCGCACGCGCCGCGAATTCATCATTGGCCTTGCGTTCCTGCTTCACTTCCCTGCGCTGTGCATCACGGGCGGCGCGCTCGACCAGCAATTCCCAGGTCCGGCCTTCGCGCTTCTTTGCTTGCCAGTGCAGCTGCGACTGCTCGGCCTGCGTGGCGGCGCCATGCTCTATCGTGGCTTGCCCGGCGATGGCTTCATCGATCTTTGCGAGGAAGCGCTGAAAATTGGTGTAGGCCGCAAAATTCAATCCCTGCTGCATATGGCCTTCCAGACGCTGCGCATACTCGGCGCGCAGCTGCTGCAGCATTTTCAGCCTTTGCTGCGCATCGTCGCGTGCGGCAATGGCATTGCCCAGGCGGATGGCGGCCGCGTCGGCTTCCTGTGCCGACAGCGTCAACAGCGTCTCGAGTGCGGTAAGGGTCTTCATTCATGCCACTTTAGCCAGCGGCGTTGACCGGCGATTGCCCGAACAGAGCGCCAAGTCGGGCCAAGCTCTCCGCCTGACCACTTTGCTCGGTGATGTTCTGCTGCAGGAAGGCGGCAATGTCGGGGTAGAGCGCGATCGCGTCATCAACCACCGGATCGCTGCCGCGCTTGTAAGCGCCGACGGCCACCAGGTCGCGGTTGCGCTGGTACGCGGACAGCAGCTGCTTCAGCCGTCGCGCCAGCTGCTGCTGCGTGGCGCTGGTAATGCCGTGCATGACGCGGCTGATCGATTGCTCGATGTCGATTGCCGGGTAGTGGCCGGTTTCGGCCAGCGCGCGGTTGAGCACGACATGGCCGTCGAGGATCGCGCGCGCGCTGTCGGCAATCGGGTCTTGCTGGTCGTCGCCTTCGGTCAGTACGGTGTAGAACGCGGTGATCGAGCCGCTGCCCACGCGGCCATTGCCAGTGCGTTCGACCAATGCCGGCAGCTTCGCGAACACCGACGGCGGATAGCCCTTGGTGGCTGGTGGCTCGCCAATCGCAAGGGCGATCTCGCGCTGTGCCATCGCGTAGCGGGTCAGCGAGTCCATGATCAGCAGCACATGCTGGCCCTTGTCACGAAAATGTTCGGCGATCGCAGTTGCATAGGCGGCGCCCTGCAGGCGCAGCAGCGGCGGCGCATCGGCCGGCGCAGCCACCACCGCCGAGCGCGCCAGACCCTCGGGCCCGAGGATCTGCTCGATGAATTCCTTCACCTCACGGCCACGCTCGCCGATCAGCCCGACCACGATCACATCGGCCCGCGTGTAGCGCGCCATCATCCCCAGCAGCACGCTCTTGCCGACGCCGGAGCCCGCAAACAGGCCCATGCGCTGGCCACGGCCAACTGTGAGCAGCGCATTGATCGCGCGCACGCCGACATCGAGCGTGGTATCGATCGGCGCGCGCGCCAGCGGA
>CAZCDW010000192.1:0-4772 GCA_964497485.1 uncultured Bifidobacterium sp. | reverse complement strand
GCAGCTCGGTAATGGGGTACGTGGTCATACGCATGGCGCAGCGACCAGCGCAGTCGCTCCAGCTGCAGCGCCTGCAGTTCATCCCGGCTGGCCGTCTCGATGGCTTCAAGCGCGCCGGACCTCTTACGGGTCTCGTTCATTCCCTGTCTCCTACTGATGCGGCATCGCCATGCGCGTACGCCGCGATTTTGTCTGCGACGGTCTTCGCCGTCGTTGTGCGGTCACTGCCGCTGTCTTCGAATTTTCGTGTTTGTAGCATGCCGTGGCGGTCACCGCCATCCGCGCCGCGTCATTCCGGCAGCACGCTGCCCTTCCATACATGCGACTTGCCACGCATCAGCGCCACCTTGCGCCCCGCCGGGTTGGTGACAGTTACATCGTAGACACCGGTCTTGCTGCCGCGCGATTGCTCGACCGCCTCGGCCACCAGTACCTCGCCCTCAAGCGCCGGCGCGAGGAATTCGATCGCACAGCCGGCCGCCACCGTCACCAGGTTATAGCTGTTGCAGGCGAACGCGAAGGCCGAGTCGGCCAGCGTGAAGATGTAGCCGCCATGGCAGGTACGGTGCCCGTTGAGCATGTCGGCGCGCACCGTCATCTGCATGAGCGCATAACCGGGCCGCACCTCGAGCAGTGCGATGCCCAGCGCCTGCGTCGCGGCGTCGTTGCGGTACATGTGCTCGGCACTGGCTTGTGCCAGTTGTTGCGCCGATTCCGCAGCCTGTGCATCCGCGAGGTCAGTACGATTGTCCATGTCAGCCATCCTGGTCGAAGTCGAGCACCAGCTTGTCGCTGGCGGGGAAAGCCTGGCAACTCAGTACGAAGCCACGCGCGATCTCGTAATCTTCCAGCGCATAGTTCGCATCCATGTCGACCTTGCCGTCGACCACCTTGCAGCGGCAGGTGGCGCAGATGCCTCCCTTGCACGCATAACGGATGTCGATGCCTTGCGAGAGGCCGGCGTCGAGTACCGATTCTCGGTCGCGCGCCATCGTGAACGACTGCTGGCGGCCGTCGATCACCAGCGTGACCTCACACTCGCCGGCGCCGGCGGCGCTCGCATCAGCATGGCGTCGCGTACCGCCACGTGGCGAGCTACCGGCAGCAAACAATTCGACCTTGATCTGATCCTTGCCAAGTCCCAGCGACTGCAAGGCAGCGGAGACCTCATGCATCATCGATTCCGGCCCGCAGATGAAGGCCACATCGATGTCGGCCACCGGCACCCACTGCCGGCACAGCGCCTCGCACTTCGCGCGGTCGATGCGGCCGTTGAACAAATCCAGGTCCTGCTTCTCGCGGCTCATTACATGCACGATGGACAGGCGCTCGAGGAAGCGGTCTTTCAGGTCGGCCAGTTCGTCGCGCAGCATCACTGTCGACGATGCCCGATTGCCGTAGACGAGCGTGAAGCGGCTGCCGGGCTCGGTCTCGAGCGTGGTCTTGATGATGGAGAACAGCGGCGTGATGCCACTGCCGGCCGCAAAACCCAGATAATGCCGCTGCTGTTCGGGCGCCAGCGGCACGTGGAAGGAGCCCATCGGAGGCATTACGTCGAGTTGCATGCCCGGCTTCAGCTGCTCATTCGCCCAGCCGGAGAAGCGACCGCCCGCCACCTTCTTGATGCCGACGCGCAGCCTGTGGTCCTGTACCGAAGAGCAGATCGAATACGAGCGGCGCACGTCCTCGCCATCAATAATGGCGCGCAGCGTCAGGTGCTGGCCCGGCTGGTAGCGGTAGGCGTCGGCCAGCGCATCCGGCACGTCGAAGCTGACCAGCACCGCATCGCGCGTATCGCGGGTGACGCTGGCCACGGTCAGTGAATGGAAGTGATTCATCGTTCGGAGCAAGCCGCCGCTTCAGTGCGGCTTGAAATAATCAAAGGGTTCGAGACAGTCCGCGCAACGGTACAAGGCCTTGCAGGCGGTCGAGCCGAACTGGCTGACCAGCCGGGTGCGGGTCGAAGCGCACTGCGGGCAGGCAACGACCTCGTCGCCCTGCGCCAGCAGCGCCGATATGTTCACCGATTGCGCACCCTGCCGCATGCCGCCAAGCGCTTTTCCTGAAGGCGGCGCAATCCCGTAGGACCGCAGCTTGTCACGGCCGCTGTCGGTGATCCAGTCGGTAGTCCAGGCCGGCGACAGCACGGTGCGAACTGCCGCCTCCACGCCATGCCGGCGCAGTGTGGCCTTGATGCCGTCTTCGATGACCTGCATCGCCGGACAACCGGAATAGGTGGGCGTGATCGTCACTTCGCACAGATCGTCATGCCACCCTATCGCGCGCACGATGCCGAGGTCCGTGATCGACAACACCGGTATCTCCGGGTCGCTGACCTCGGCCACCCAGGTCCACAATTGTTCATCGACGGGCTTCATCATGGCGCCGCAGCTTCACCACTGCGCGCCCGGATAGGCACGCTGCAGGAACTGCATCTCTGCCAGCAGGTAGCCGAGGTGCTCGGTGTGTCTGCCCTGCTTGCCGCCCGACTGCATCCACGCATCGGTCGGCGGCAGCGTGAGCGTGGCCTCGGCGAATACATGTCGTACGTCAGCCAGCCATGCATCGCGCAGACTGGAGGGCAGCGGCGCAACACCATCGTCCGCAGCTGCGCGATCGATGTCGTCGTCGACAAAGGCTTCGCCGGTGTATGCCCACAGCTTGTCGGCCGCTGCCTGCATCCGGCGATGACTTTCGTCGCTGCCGTCGCCGAGGCGCACCACCAGATCGCCGCTGCGACGCAAGTGATAGGCCACTTCCTTGATCGACTTGGCGGCGATCTCGGCCACGCGCCTGTCAGCCGAAGCCTGCAGCGACAACAACTGGTGATAGTGCCAGCAATCGAAGAAAAACTGCCGCATCAGCGTGTCCGCATAATCGCCGTTCGGCTGCTCGACCAGCAGCAGGTTGCGGAAGGCAGTGACGTCGCGCAGGAAAGCGAGGCTGTCTTCGTCGCCGCCCCTGTCCTCAAGCTCGGCCGCATACGACAGCCACAATCGCGCCTGCCCCATCAGGTCCAGCGCGACATTGGCCAGTGCCATGTCTTCCTCGAGCGCCGGCCCCTTGCCGCACCACTCGGTCAGGCGCTGCGACAATACCAGCGCGTTGTCGCCACAGCGCAGCAGCCAGTCCAGTCTTGCGTGCGCGCTCACAGGTTGCCGACCTCGGGCGGGATCGCGAAAAAGGTCGGGTGGCGATACACCTTGTTGTTGGCCGGCTCGAACAGTTCACCACGCTCGCCCGGGCTGCTGGCGGTGATGGATGCGGCCGGTACGACCCAGATCGACACGCCTTCATTGCGCCGCGTGTAGACATCGCGCGCATTGTTGATCGCCATCTCCGCATCTGGCGCATGCAGGCTGCCCACATGCTTGTGCGCGAGCCCATGCTGGCTGCGGATGAACACTTCCCACAGCGGCCATTCCTTGCTCATCATGGACTCCTTCAGGCTGCCTTGCGCGCCGAGCGCTGCGCCTGCTTGTCCGCATGCGCGTTGAGACCTTCGCGGAACCAGGCGCCATCGTCCCAGGCCTTGCGGCGCGTCTCCATGCGCTCACGGTTGCAGGGGCCATTGCCCTTCAGGACGTTGTAGAACTCGGACCATTTGATGGTGCCGAAGTCATAGTGGCCGCGTTCCTCGTTCCACTTCAGGTCCGGGTCGGGGATGGTCAGGCCGAGGTACTCGGCCTGCGGCACGGTCTGGTCAACCATGCGCTGCCGCAGTTCGTCGTTCGAGAACAGCTTGATTTTCCAGGCCATCGATTGCGCACTGTTCACCGATGCATCATCCGGTGGCCCGAACATCATCAGCATCGGCCACCACCAGCGGTTCAGTGCTTCCTGCGCCATCTGCTTCTGCTCTGGCGTGCCTTTGCAGAGCGACATCAGCAAGTCGTAGCCCTGACGCGCGTGGAAGGCCTCTTCCTTGCAGACACGGATCATCGCGCGCGCATACGGCCCGTACGAGCAGCGGCACAGCGGAATCTGGTTGATGATGGCGGCACCGTCGACCAGCCAACCGATCATGCCGACATCGGCCCAGGTCAGCGTCGGGTAGTTGAAGATACTCGAGTATTTGGCCTTGCCCGACAACAGGTCGGCGGTCATCTGGTCACGCGACACGCCCAGCGTCTCGGCGGCGCTGTACAGATAGAGGCCATGGCCGGCTTCGTCCTGAATCTTGGCCAGCAGGATGGACTTGCGCTTCAAGGTCGGCGCGCGCGTCACCCAGTTACCCTCGGGCAGCTGGCCGACGATCTCGGAATGCGCATGCTGCGAGATCTGGCGCACCAGAGTCTTGCGATAGCCCTCGCTCATCCAGTCCTTGGGCTCGATCTTCACGCCTTCATTGATGCGCTGCTGGAACGCGCGCTCTTGCGGCGACAGTTCTTCCAGCGCGCGCAGCTTTGCGGCGCCGGTCTCGACCATTTGCGCATACATGATGCGGTCTCCTCAGGGTCTGCTTGTATTGCCCGGCACGATTCGATAGACCGGGCCATTTCCGGTTTATGATACGACAAATTTTAATTTTCGTGAAAATTCGTATCATTTAGAGTGCCATGCCCCGACCGACAGCCACCGCCGTCCAGCGCTGGATCGCCCGCTCGCTGAAGCAAGACCCGCCGCGCGCGAAATCGCTGGTGATGACGGTCTTCGGCGATGCGATCGCGCCCTATGGCGGATCGGCCTGGCTGGGCAGCCTGATCGCGCTGCTTGCGCCGCTGGGCATCAGCGAACGGCTGGTGCGCACCGCTGTGTTCCGGCTGGTCGAC
>CAZCDW010000191.1:0-4844 GCA_964497485.1 uncultured Bifidobacterium sp. | reverse complement strand
ATCGAGCAGATCGATGATGGTCTGATTGCCGTCGTCAATGATGTGCTGCATGGCTTCAATTTCGAGGCGTCGGAGCTCTCCACGCTATGGTTGTGGGTGACGCCGCGCCTGGTGATCAGCGCGCGGCGCAAGCCATTGAAATCCGTCGATCGGCTGCGCCAGGCGGTGCAGAGCGGTGCCCGTATCCAGACGCCGGTCGAGTTGCTCACGCACTTGCTGCGCGACCAAGCCGATGTGCTGATCGGCATTGTGCGCGATACCGTGACGCGCACCGACAAGATCGAAGACGATCTGCTGGCCGGCCGCCTCGACCAGAAGCGCAGCAATCTTGGTGGCTTGCGCCGTGTGCTGGTGCGTCTGCAGCGACTGATGGCACCGGAGCCGACCGCGCTGTTCCGGCTGCTGCAGCGGCCACCCGCGTGGATCGCCGAGGCTGATCTGCAGGACTTGCGGCAGTCGTCGGAAGAGTTCGCCGCCGTGCTGACGGACATGGGCTCGCTGCAGGAGCGCATCAAGCTGCTGCAGGAAGAGATCGCTGCGATGCTGAATGAGCGCAACAGCAAGAGCCTGTACACACTGACGGTGTTTACCGTGGTCGCGCTGCCGATCAACCTGATCGCTGGCCTGTTCGGCATGAATGTCGCCGGTATCCCGCTGGCCGAGCATCCACACGGCTTCTGGCTGGTGGTGGTACTGGTGGCTTGCGTGACCAGTGTCGCTTTCTGGCTGATCGGGCGTCGCCGGGACAGTTGAAGGGAAGCCGGCTCGCAGATTCGGTGTACGATTCGGGCGTTCCCGCCTGCACATCTCTTCGCCTGGCGGTTTTCCCTGAGGATCTGTCTGGCCTTGCGATTCTTGTCTCTTTTACGACTTGCGGCGGTTTTCCTGTCGATGGGTGGCCTGTGGTCTGCGGCGCAGGCGGGCACCGTGCGCGTCGCTGTCACCGGTGACCAGCGCGCAGTAATCGCTGACGTCGCCGACGCCTACAAGCAGGTCTATCCGCGCGACAGTGTCGAGATCCGTTCCGATGCCGCCGGCAAGCTGTATGGGTCGATCAAGGCCGGGAGCCAGACGGACTTGTTCATTGCGCTCGACACCCATTACCCGGACCGCCTGATCAAGAATGGGTTGGCCGTCGAGCCGGTCGTGCATTTCGCTTCCAATCCGCTGGTGCTGTGGGGGGCTAACCGGCAAGTGAAGCTGCAGGGCATCGCATCGCTGGCCGATGAGAAGATCCGCTTCATCGCGTTTGCGAATCCCGAGTTCACGATCAGTGGCCGACGTGCCGAGGAAGCGTTGAAGAAGGGCGGCGTCTGGGATGCCGTACAGGGCAAGATACTGACGGCTACCTCGGTCGAGCAGGCCGGCCTGTTTGCGCGTATCGGAAACGCCGATGTGGCACTGATCCCGGTATCGACTGCGCGCGCGCTCAGCTTGAAGTACCGCAGCCAGTTGGTCGATATTCCGCGCGAACTGCAGGGCGAGCTCGACACCTGCGTCGTATTGACGACGCAGGGACATGCGAATCCATCGGCACGCAGCTTTGCCGAATTCCTGCAAGGGCCGAGGGCACGCGAGATCCTGAAGTCGCATGGACTGGGCGACCCGGCGCGTGCTGCCGCGACCGCGCCGCTGACGACGCCTGGCTGGACAGCGATCGCTTTTTTCCCCATCGATTTTCTGTTTTCTCTTTTGCCTTGTTGATGATGCGAGCTTTGTTCCTGTCGCTGGTCGTGCTGCTGTCGGCATGCCAGACCGTAACCAGATCCCCGGAAGCCGGCGTGCCATCGACACCCTCGGCGCCGTCCGCGTCCGCGTCCGTGCCTGGCGGCGCACCAGTTGCGCCGGCCAATGGGGAAGTCGCGCCGGCGCCAACGACACCGCCGGCAGCGGAGTTACCGGCGGTGCCCGCTCGTCCGGCACCGTCGCTGCCGCCTGCCGTGAGGCCGATCAAGGTCGGCCTGGCGCTCGGCGGTGGCGCCGCGCGCGGCTTTGCGCATATCGGAGTGATCAAGATCCTCGAGGCGAATGGCATCGTGCCCGACATCGTGGTCGGCACCAGCGCCGGCAGTCTGGTCGGCGCGCTGTACGCTGCCGGCAACAATGGCAATGCACTTCAGAAGATGGCGATCGATATGGACGAGGCGGCGATCTCGGACTGGTCGGTGCCGTTCTTCTCGCAATCGACCGGCGTGCTGAAAGGCGAGGCGGTGCAGAACTATGTGAACCGCGCGGTGCACGGGCAGCCGATCGAGAAGCTGAAGATTCCCTTCGGTGCTGTCGCTACTGACCTGCGCAGTGGGCAGGCCATCCTTTTCAGGCGCGGTAATACGGGGGCAGCAGTTCGTGCATCGTCATCGGTACCCGGCGTGTTCCAGCCTGTGCGCATCGGTAACATCGATTATGTCGATGGTGGCCTGGTGTCGCCGGTGCCGGTCAGCTTCGCGCGCAAGATGGGCGCGGACTTCGTGATCGCAGTGAATATCTCCGCGCAACCGGATGCGCAGCCGGCGTCGAACACTTTCGAGGTGCTGTTGCAGACCTTTTCGATCATGGGGCAAAGCCTGAACAGTTATGAACTGAAGCAGGCCGATGTCGTGATCCGTCCGGAGCTGGCGACGATGAAGGGTAACGATTTCCAGAACCGTAGCGTTGCCATCGTTGCCGGTGAGAGGGCCGCGCTGGCGGCGATGGCGGATATCAGGCAGCGACTGAAGCAGAAGCGGGAGCAGGCACAACAAGCCGCACAAGCGGAACGGGCTGCACAATCGCAGCAAGCAGTTCCGGCTCGCGCTCAGCCCTGATATACGGGGATACGGGGATACGGGGGTAATTTCAGCGGGATGTTCGAGAGGCCGGCGCAAGCCGGCCTTGTCATTTGGCCGGTTCGGCCTGCGTACCTTCGGGAATGCGGCGCGCGCCATTGAAGCGTGCTTTCCAATACGCGAGGTCCATGCTCTCGATACGCACGGTGCCACCGGAGGACGGCGCATGGATGAACTTGTTGTCGCCCAGGTAGATGCCGACATGCGAGAAGGTGCGCTTCAGAGTATTGAAGAACACCAGATCGCCCGGCTGCAGCTGGCTCTTGTCGACCTGCTCGCCGAGCTTGCTCATCTCGGCCGAGGTGCGAGGCAGTTCGGTGCCATTCGCTTCGCGGAACACGTACCGCACCAGCCCGCTGCAATCCAGGCCATTCTGCGGCGAAGTGCCACCACGCTTGTAGTGAATGCCGATCAGCGACATCGCTTCGATCGCAAGATTGGTCGCGCGATCGGTGAAGCTGGACACTTGTGACAGGATGCGCTTTTGCAGGCTGGGGTGATTTTCCTGGACGGCGTCGACCTCGACTGCCTGCACGCCTTGCACGCTCAAAGCGAACACGAGCGCGCACGACAGCGCGAGCCGGGCAGGGCGCGCGGCAGCGGTGCGGGTCGTTCGGTCGTGACGTGTGGACGCTTGCAAAGTTTCAGTTCAGGAAATAAAAGGCCGAAGCAATGTAAGCGATGACCCGTCAGTTGTCAAAATTTCGCGGGCGAACATGCCTTTCCGGCAGCATCCCGCTCGTCCAGGCAGCGCGCCACCTGTACCTTCCGATGATTTTGTCGTCGGCATGCGCAGGATCTGGCGGCAGTGCATGCCTCGAGCTGCCAGATGCAATTCGCCGGTCATGGACTTGTCGTACAATCCAGCCCTTTTACGGCAGGCCGGCCCCACCGGCAGCGTAAATATTGTCAGTAACTCATAGAACTTTTGAAGAAAAACGGGAGTAACAGCATGCGTACCAAACAGGCCCTGACCCTCGACGACGTCAAGAAAATTGCCGCTGCCGCCGAAGCCGAGGCGCTCGCCAACAAGTGGGCCGTCACCATCGCCATCGTCGATGACGGCGGCAATCCGCTCTGGCTGCAGCGCCTTGATGGCGCACCGGCCGTGTCGGCTTCGATCGCTCCGTCCAAGGCGCGCACTGCCGCCCTCGGCCAGCGCGAGACCAAGGTCTATGAAGACGTGATCAACAATGGCCGTTATTCCTTCCTGTCGGCGCCCAACATTGACGGCCTGCTGGAGGGTGGTGTGCCCATCGTCGCCAATGGCGACTGCGTTGGCGCTGTCGGTGTGTCGGGCGTGAAGTCGAACGAAGACGCGCAGATCGCCAAGGCTGGCATCGCGGCGCTCGGCCTGTAATCGCGTACCCCGCGAGCCGGCCACTGGCTGGCTTGCAAAATCCGCAATTCTCGCCACACACGGTGGCCGGGCTTGGGTGAGCAGCTGCTTCGCTTTTAACCCGCGCCATCACTGCGTTTGCCCGGGGTGGGTGCTTTCAGGTATAATTTCAAGGTTTACCTAAGTATCCCGCCGACCGCGCAACCCACCTTTCAAATCGTCCCGCATGGCCCGGTGTCCGCACGCCCAAACGTGACGCGACCTGAGCAGGCAGACGCCTAGTCGCGGCGGTAACAACCCAGGAGTTACCTTTGCCGCCATTTTTCACGGCCAACCAGGTGCCGGCCATACTCGCGCTCGCGGATGGCACGGTTTTTCACGGATATTCCATCGGCGCTGCCGGCCAGACCAGCGGGGAAGTGGTGTTCAACACCGCGATGACCGGCTATCAGGAAATCCTGACCGACCCCAGCTACAGCCGCCAGATCGTCACGCTGACTTACCCCCATATCGGCAACACCGGTGTCAATCCGGAAGATGTCGAATCCTCGAAAATCCACGCTGCCGGCCTGATCATCCGTGACCTGCCGCTGCAGGTGTCGAACTTCCGAGCCACCCAGAGCCTGCCGGAGTATCTGAAAGGCGAAGGCATCGTCGCCATTGCCGGCATCGATACCCGC
>CAZCDW010000190.1:0-4848 GCA_964497485.1 uncultured Bifidobacterium sp. | reverse complement strand
GGAATCAACAACTTCGTCGTGCGCGAGATCCTCGATGCGCTGCTCGACTGGGCACAGCCACCGCGCGAGCGCGACGCGACGATGCGCACCGTGCAGCCGGATGACACGGCGTTCTCGGGCTTCGTGTTCAAGATCCAGGCCAACATGGATCCTGCGCATCGCGACCGCATCGCCTTCCTGCGCGTTTGCTCGGGGCGCTTCGAACGTGGCATGAAGGTCAAGCACCTGCGACTGAACCGCGATATCAAGGTATCTTCGGTGGTGACCTTCATGGCGTCGACCCGCGAACAGGTCGAGGAAGCCTATGCCGGCGACATCATCGGCCTGCCGAACCACGGGAACATGCAGATTGGCGACAGCTTCTCCGAAGGCGAGCTGCTGCAGTTCACCGGCATTCCTTACTTCGCGCCTGACTTCTTCCGCTCGGTCCGCATCCGCAATCCGCTGAAGGTCAAGCAGCTGCACAAGGGCTTGCAGCAGCTGGGCGAAGAGGGCGCGGTACAGGTATTCAAGCCAGTCAACGGCGGTGACCTTGTGCTGGGTGCGGTCGGCATGCTGCAATTCGAGGTGGTCGCCAGCCGACTGATGAACGAGTACGGCGTCGATGCCGTGTTCGAAGGCACCAGCATCAGCAGCGCGCGCTGGGTGTCCTGTGATGACCGCAAGATGATGGCCGATTTCGAAAAGTCGTCGGCCGGTGCGCAGCTTGCGCACGATGCGGCGGGCAATCTCGCCTTCCTCGCGACCTCGGGCGTCAACCTGAAGCTCACGCAGGAGCGCTGGCCGAGCGTGACCTTCCACACGACGCGCGAGCATGCGGTGAAGGTCGGCTAAGGGATCAGAGGCGGCCGTAGGGCGCCGCTGTGTGACATGCAGCTGTATGACTGCGGATGTCAGCCCTGTGACGGATGCATGAACGCTGGATGACAGGAAGGTCCGTGGTCGGTCCTCTGGTTCCCCGTGGCGTCGCTTTCTTTGCGACCCCTCAAGCAAGGCCGATGTTCTTTTCCCTAGACTGTGAGCCTCTCTCGCGGCAGGTGCCGCGGGCCGAGGCGCTCATATTTTTTGTCGGGGGAAGCCATGTTGACTGCGACGTATTCCATTGTCGCGCTGAAGCTGGAGCAAAGCCGGGCGCGCTGGACATTCTCATCGATACAGCAATACATCCTGAACAGCATACGCAACATCAAGTCATCGGGCGGCATCGATTTCGAGGGCATGCTGAACCGCCTTGCGCAATTCGAGCAGACCTGCCATCAACGCAAGGTGGAAGTGTTCGTGATACCGGCGCTGCGACGTTTCACGCATGAGGCCGATGCCCTGATGGACGAGCTCGAATCACTGAGCGAGGCCAGTCTCGCTTTGTTGCGCTCGCTACGCGACAAGCTGCATCATGCACTGCGCCAGGGAGCGGCGTCGGTCGAAGAGATTTGCGAATCACTCGAGCAGTGTTGCATGACACTGTACCGACGGCTGACGCGCGAAGACGAACTGGTGCAGATCGCGGAGCGCGCGATCCCCAGCGAAGCCTGGTTCGGCATCGCGGCTGACTTCATGTCGCACGATGCGCGCATGACCAAGGCCATGGCGCCGGTACACGACGACGAAGAAGAGTAGGTCGGCGTCCCGGTTGAAGCCCGGGCGTGCTTGCCACGCCCGGAAATGTTTGGCAAGGTTAGCGCGGAGACATTATTCGCGCTGACCATGACCAAGTACCTGAAATTCACCACCCTGTCGCTCCGCGACCTGCTGACCACGTTCGGGCCGGCCATCGTCTTGCTGATAGCGCTGGCCTGGCTGGCTTACCGCATCGTCGATCCTTTTCCACCCAAAGTGGTGACGATTTCCACGGGGCAGGAGAATAGTGCTCAAGAGGTTCTGGCCAAGCGTTATGCGGCTGTACTTGCGCGGCAGGGCATCACGGTCAAGCTGCAGCGCTCCGAAGGTTCGTTCGAGAACCTGCAGCGGCTGCAGGATCCGGAGTCCGGCACTGACGTTGCGTTCGTGCAGAGCGGTTCGACCACCTTGCAAAATGCGGAGCGCTACGACCTGGTGTCATTGGGCAGCTTGTTCGTCGAGCCTATCTGGCTGTTCTATCGGGCTGGCGTGAACATTCGTGGCATACCGGATTTGCGCGGCAAACACATCAATGTCGGTTCGCGCGGTACTGGCGTGCCGCAGATGATAGAGAAGCTGCTGGAAGCGAATGGCGTGCGCCTGAAGCAGGTGACGCTGTCCGAGATGGACAATACGCCGGCGACGATGGCACTGCTGGCCGGGAAGATCGACGGCATGGTGTTCAGCTCCGCGCCCGAGGCGCCGCTGATCCAGATGCTTCTGCAGACACCGGGAATACGTCTGCTGAATTTCTCCCAGGCCGATGCCTATGCGCGGCGTTTTCCTTTCCTGACGCAGGTGACTCTGCCGCACGGCATCGTCGACCTGGGGCGTAATGTACCGGCACGAGATTACCAGCTGATCGCTCCAACGGCGACGCTGGTCGCACGCGATGACCTGCATCCTGCGCTGCTCGATTTGCTGGTGCAGGCGGCGGCCGAGGTGCATGGCGGCGCTGGCTGGTTCCAGCGTCGCGGAGAATTCCCCAACCCGAGCTTCACCGACGTTCCTGTCGCCGAATCGGCCGAGAAGTTCTACAAGAGCGGACCGCCGCTGCTGCAGCGCTACATGCCGTTCTGGATGGCGAATTTCTTCGAGCGGATGTGGATCGTGATCGTCGCCTTCGGTGCCTTGCTGGTGCCGCTGACACGCGTGGTGCCGCCGCTGTATGTGTGGAAGGTGAGATCGCGTATCTATCGGTGGTACGGGCAGCTGCGCAATGTGGAGGGCGCGGTCGAGCAGGCGATGGAGAATGGCGACCCGGACGATCGCCAGCGCATTTATCGCGAGCAGATCGCGAGGCTGGATGATATCGAGCGCCGCGTGAACCAGCTGACGATACCGCTATCGTTTGCCGAAGAGCTGTATGACTTGCGCAGCCATATCAACTTCGTCCGCAAGCGGCTTGGCTGGCTGATGCAGGCAGGTACAAGCAGTGTGAACGGAAAAGCCAGTGCGAGCAGTATTTCGCAGGCCTGACGCAACCGGTGCTCAGGCGCCGACCCAAGGCAGGCCGGCCTTGCACCAGCCACCCACCGTCTTGCGATGGCCTGCGCCGTCGCGGTCGCCTTCGAAGCCCTCGAGGATGTCAAGGCAGTGACGGAAGCCTTGCGCGGTCGCGGCTTCGGCCGCGAATCGCGAACGCACGCCTGAGCGGCACAGCATCAGCAGCACATCGTCATGACCGGCAAGCTGCGACAGTTGCGACAAGAACTCGGGGTTCTTCGCGCCGCCCGGGTAGAGCGACCATTGCACGGCGAGGTGCTGGGCATCGGGAACGACCACCCGTCCCACCCAGTCGCGCTCGGCCTGCGTGCGCACGTCCACCAGCTTTACCCGCGGGTCGGCAGTCAGCAGTGCCATCGCCTCGGCGGGTGTGACAGCGCCGGCATACGGCCACCCGGCCTCTTGCTGGCGCTGTCGGGCGCGTTCGAGAATGGCGGTGGTGTCAGTCATGGCGGCGTGCATTGATGAGGCAAAGAAGCGTCGATTATAGGTCGGCAAGCCTGGCACGGGCAGTTCTGCCGGGTCGCAAGGCGAGCGCCGGGGCCCGTGAGCTTGCGCGCCCACGCTTGCATCAAAATGGTGCGCTCTTAAATAATTGCACCAAAACAAGGCTTTGAAAAAACATTGCACCAATTTGGTTGATCTGCGGTCATAGACCGGTGCATGGCCGGTCTCTGCAAGCGCTTGTTCTGGCGAGGGTTTTTTTGCCTGTCCTTCTCGCCAAAAAGGGGCTGAAGGGTGGGTGTTGATGGCATGGAATCTGCTATCATCCCGAGCCGAGTTCCGGTCACCTCTCTTGCGCAGTGTCGTCCTGCTTGCGCCTGGTCGACTTCAGGCACCGCCCCAACAACGCAACCCAACAAGTAACCCTCCAGGAGATTTACATGGCAAAGACGGCCGCAGATGTATTGAAAATGGTGAAAGACAACGAAGTCAAATTCGTCGACTTCCGTTTCACCGACACGCGTGGCAAGGAGCAGCACGTCAGCGTGCCGGTTTCCCATTTCGATATGGATAAGTTCGAGTCGGGCCATGCTTTCGACGGCTCCTCGATCGCCGGCTGGAAAGGCATCGAAGCGTCCGACATGCTGCTGATGCCGGATCCGACCACCGCCAACCTCGACCCGTTCATGGAAGAGACCACCCTGTTCATGCAGTGTGACGTCATCGAGCCGGGCGACGGCAAGGGCTATGACCGCGACCCGCGTTCGATCGCCAAGCGCGCCGAAGCCTACCTGAAGAGCTCGGGTATTGGCGACACCGCCTTCTTTGGTCCGGAACCGGAATTCTTTATTTTTGATTCGGTCGAATGGAAGACCGACATGTCGGGTACCTTCGTGAAGATCTTCTCGGAAGAAGCGGCCTGGTCGTCGGACGCCAAGATCGAAGGTGGCAACACCGGTCACCGTCCGGGTGTTAAGGGTGGTTACTTCCCGGTTGCCCCGGTTGATAGCTTCAACGATATCCGTACGGCCATGTGTAATGCCATGGAAGCCTGCGGTGTTGAAGTCGAAGTGCACCACCACGAAGTGGCTACCGCGGGTCAGAACGAAATCGGTACCAAGTTCGATACGCTGGTTCGCCGTGCCGACAAGACCCAGGTTCTGAAGTACGTTGTGCTGAACGTGGCACACCAGTACGGCAAGACCGCCACCTTCATGCCGAAGCCGATCGTTGGTGACAACGGTTCGGGCATGCACGTGCACCAGTCGATCTGGAAAGACG
>CAZCDW010000189.1:0-4939 GCA_964497485.1 uncultured Bifidobacterium sp. | reverse complement strand
GATCGAGCTGATTGAAGACGGCGGCACCGTGGTGCAGGAGACGCGGCTCTACGACCCGGACAAGAAGGAAACGCGCTCGATGCGCAGCAAGGAAGATGCGATGGACTATCGCTACTTCCCCGACCCTGACCTGCCGCCGCTGGCGATCAGCCAGGAATGGATAGACCGCGTGAAGGCCGCGCTGCCCGAACTGCCGGGCGCGATGCGCGAGCGCTTCGTCGCCGACTACCAGCTGCCCGAATACGATGCGATGGTGCTCACGCAGTCGAAGGCAATGGCGGCTTACTTCGAGGCCGTTGTGGCAATCGCCGGTAAGGAGCAAGCCAAGCCTGCGGCCAACTGGCTGATGGGCGATGTATCGTCGACGCTGAACCGCGAAGGCATTGACATCGCCGCCTCGCCGGTGTCGGCCGAACAGCTTGCAGTGCTGCTCAAGCGCATCGCCGATGGCACGATCTCGAACAAGATCGCGAAGGAAGTCTTCGCCGGCATGTGGGAAGCGAAGTCGGCCTCCGCGACACTGGCCGACGATATCATCGAGTCCAAAGGCCTGAAGCAGATCTCCGACAGCGGCGCGCTGGAGAAGATCGTCGACGAGGTGCTGGCGGCGAATGCAAAGTCGGTCGAGGAGTACAAGGCTGGCAAGGAGAAAGCGTTCAACGCACTGATCGGGCAGGCGATGAAGGCCACCAAGGGCAAGGCCAATCCGGCGCAGCTGACCGAGCTTCTGAAGCAGAAGCTCGGCTGAGCATCACCCGTCGCTTGGAGAAGGGCAGCTTCGGCTGCCCTTTTTTCTTTCATCGCCAGGTCTCGGCGGCCTTCACCACAAACCAAGCCAGCCTTTTTGCAGGACGACCTTTACCGATATTCCTCCCTGCTATAGTGCGAATCGAGCCCGAACCGGGCCGAATGTCACCACGATCGCAAGGAGCCACAACAATGAAAAGCCTCTCCGCAGCATTCGCCCTCGTCATCACATTGCTTGGCGCTGGCAACGCCCAAGCACAGACTACTCAAGTCAGCACCGATTACCTGATGACGGTCCACATCCCGACCGAACGCAAGGCCATCGACAACAACACGGTGATTGTGAACATCCTGCCCGGCGGCTGGGTGAAGGGCCCGAAGATCTCGGGCAAGATCCTGCCGCCGGGCGGTGACTGGGCACGCGTGATGCCATCCGGCGCGATACGCCTTGATGTGCGCCTGACCATCGAGACCGATGATGGCGCACTGATCTACATGACCTATGGCGGCGTGGTCGTGATGTCGAAGGAAGCCGGCGAAGCGCTCGGACGCGGCGAAGTGTTGAATGACAAGGGCGTGCCTTACTTCATCACAGCGCCACAGTTCCAGACGGCGTCCGAGAAGTATGGCTGGCTGAACAAGCTGCAGGGCGTTGGCAAGATGGCGGAATACAAGCGCACCAAGGATGACTCGTACGTGAACTACGACATCTTCGCGCTGCGCTGATTTCCAGTAAGGCCAAGACCGATCAGACGGAGAACATTTCCTGCATTGTCTCGAGCAAGCTCTTTAGCGTGCGGGGTGAAAGTTTCCCGTAGTGTTGGGCGAGACGTACCTTGTCGACCGTCCTGATCTGGTCCAGCAAAATCAGGCCTTCCTTGCCCGCATGGGCGACCGGGATCCGGAATGGAGCGGGCCGGCTGCCTGTTGTCATGGGCGCGACGATCACCGTCCTCAGATGGGCATGCATTTCGTTGGGGGAGATGACAACGCAGGGCCGGGATTTCTGTATTTCGCTGCCAACCGTCGGATCAAGGTTGACCAGCCAGATCTCGCCTCGCTTTACCACTTCAATTCTTCATCGCCGGTGTTGGCGAACTCAGGCATGACAAGCGCGTCGTCGCCTGCTGCGGCCAATTCCTTGCTGGCTGCGGCCCAGCCACTGCGCACCGCCTTCTTGGGTGCACGCACCACCAGGGTGTCGTCATTGACGGTCACCTCTGCCTCGTCCTCCAGCCCGAGCTGCGTCAGGATGGCCGTCGGAATGATCATGCCCCTGGAATTGCCAATTCTGCGAATTGCTATCTTCATCGCTTCCTCCCGCGTTGAGGAACAATGTTATTACACTACAGGCCGGCAAGCAATAACATTGTTATAACCTTTCGTTGCGGCATTTCCATGCCGCTCAGGACACGCCATAGCGCTCGCGATACGCGGCAACCGCTGGCTTGAACTGCGCCAGTTCGGCGCTGGCACCCGGCCCGGACAAGTAGGTAAACAGGTCGTTCAGGTTTGCGATCGGGATCACCGGCATGCCGTAGCTTTGCTCGACTTCCTGCACGGCCGATAGCTGCGACAGCGCGCCTTCGGCGCCGCTCTTCTCCATACGGTCGAGCGCAATCAGAACCGCGCACGGCGTTGCGCCGTGGTCGCGGATCATCTGCACCGATTCGCGCACCGAGGTACCGGGCGAGATCACATCATCAATGATCACGACGCGGCCTTCGAGCTTGGCGCCGACGATGGTACCGCCTTCGCCATGGTCCTTGGCTTCCTTGCGGTTGTACGCGAACGGCACGTTGCGGCCCTTAGCGGCCAGCGCGACGGCCGTCGCCGATGCCAGCGTGATGCCCTTGTAGGCCGGGCCGAACAGCATGTCGAAACCGACGCCGGAATCGAGCAGGGTCTGCGCATAGAAGTTCGCCAGCTGTCCGAGGCGCGCGCCGTCGTTGAACAGGCCCGCGTTGAAGAAGTACGGCGACAGGCGGCCGGCCTTGGTGACGAACTCGCCGAAGCGCAGAACGCCGGCGTTGACGGAAAACTCGATGAATTGCTGGCGCAGGTTGCTCACTGAATAACTCGACGAATGCGGTGGAAAGCCTGCATTTTATCGCGCCGTGCCTGTCGCTCATGAGCTGCCCTCGCGATCGGTTATGCTGTCGGCCGTTCCGTCTTCATCCTCCGCAAGCCTTCCATGAAAATCATCTCCGCCAACTTGAACGGCATACGCTCGGCCGCCAAAAAGAATTTCTTCGACTGGATGAGCAAGCAGCAAGCCGACTTCGTCTGCGTGCAGGAATTGAAGGCGCAGCAAGCGGACATGACGCCCGAATTCTTGTCTCCGCACGGCTTTCATGGCCACTTTCACTACGCGGAGAAGAAGGGCTACTCGGGCACAGGCGTCTACAGTCGCAGGCAGCCCGACAATGTGGTGATCGGCTTCGGCAATGCCGAGTTCGATGCCGAAGGCCGCTATGTGCAATGCGACTTTGGCGAGCTGTCGGTGATCTCGGTGTACTGCCCGTCGGGCTCGTCGAGCGAAGAGCGGCAGCAAGCGAAATTCCGCTTCATGGACGTGTTCATGCCGCACCTGCTGCAGCTGAAGGCATCCGGCCGCGAGGTGGTGATCTGCGGCGACTGGAACATCGCGCACAAAGAGATCGACCTGAAGAACTGGAAGAGCAACCAGAAGAATTCCGGCTTCCTGCCGGAAGAGCGCGCGTGGATGACGCAGCTGTTCAGCGAGGCTGGCTGGCGCGACGTGTACCGGCTGCTGCACCCGGACACCACCGGCGAAGCCTATACCTGGTGGAGCAACCGCGGCCAGGCCTGGGCCAATAATGTCGGGTGGCGCATCGACTATCACGTCGCCACCCCGGCAGTGGCCGGCAGCGCGCAATCCGCGTCGGTCTACAAGGACGAGCGCTTCTCCGACCATGCGCCGCTGACCATCAACTATGACTGGCCGGCCTGAGCCTCGTTTCCCGAGCCTGACCTCCGCAGTGGGCATGCCGCACGCAGCATGCAAGCTGCGTTCATGCCATACCCGCAAGCCTTAGCCGAAGAACCAGTAACAGACGCCGATGGCCGCGATCACGCCCGCAAGGTCGGCCAGCAGTGCGCAGCCGACCGCATGGCGCGCGCGCTGTATGCCGACCGCGCCAAAGTACACGGCCAGCACGTAGAAGGTGGTCTCGGTGCTGCCCTGAACCGTTGCGGCGACCAGTGCCGGGAAGCTGTCGACGCCGTGTGTGTTCATGGTCTCGATCAGCATCGCGCGCGCGGCGCTGCCCGAGAAGGGCTTGACCAGTGCAGTGGGCAGCGCATCGACGAAGCGCGAGTCCCAGCCCAGCAACTCGACCCCATGCCGCATCCCGTGCAGCAGCAGATCGAGCGCGCCGGACGCGCGTAGCACGCCGACTGCGCACAGCATCGCCACCAGATAGGGCAGCAGGTTCTTCGCAACCTCGAAGCCTTCGCGCGCGCCATCGACGAAAGCCTCGTACACCGGCACGCGGCGCCACGCGCCCGCAAGCAGGAACAGCAGGATCAACCCGAACAGCACTGCATTGCCGAGCACCGATGACAGCGCCGCCAGCGCGGCCGCACTCATTGTCGACAACAGCGCAATGAAGCCACCCAGCAGCAGCGCGGCGCCGAGCAGCCAGCCCATGATCATCGGGTCACGCAGCTTCAGTCGCTGCATGAATGCGACCGACAGAAAGCCGGCCAGCGTCGATGCCGAGGTCGCCAGCAGAATGGGCAGGAAGACCAGCGTCGGGTCGGGCGCGCCCTGCTGCGCGCGGTACATGAAGATCGACACCGGCAGCAGCGTCAGCGACGATGCATTCAGCACCAGGAACAGGATCTGGGCATTGCTCGCGACGGCGGGCTCGGGATTGAGCGACTGCAGCTCGCGCATGGCCTTCAGGCCGATGGGCGTGGCCGCATTGTCGAGGCCGAGCGCATTCGCGGTGAAGTTCAGCGTGATCAGTCCCAGTGCCGGATGGCCGCGCGGCACCTCCGGCATCAGCCGCGCAAACAGCGGCGACAGCCAGCGAGCGAGCGCTTCGACCAGCAGTGCGCGCTCGGCGATGCGCAGGAAGCCCAGCCACAGAGTCAGCGTGCCGAACAGCAGCAGCATCACCTCGACCGACAATTTTGCCATCGCGAACAGGCTGTCGACCATGGC
>CAZCDW010000188.1:0-4945 GCA_964497485.1 uncultured Bifidobacterium sp. | reverse complement strand
ACGCTGGCCATGAGCCTGCTGTGCTTCATCTTCGAGCGTGACCAGTGGCACTGGCCGAACGCGGTCAGCTGGGCTGCCATCGTCTACAACGCCGCCATCATCTTCGGCTTCGCGCATGTGGTCTGGTTCAAGCTGGCGCGCACGTTGCCGCCGATCGCGTCCAGCCTGTCAGTGATGTTCATTCCCGTGATCGGCACCTTTTCGGGCGCGTGGGTGCTGGGCGAGACGCCGCAATGGCAAGACTATGTCGCGATGCTGGCCATCCTCGGCGCGATGTCGACCGTACTGTTCAAGCCACGCCCGGCCAGCAGCGAGCCCGTCCCCGACTGAGCTCGGGCCGGGTGCTAGTAGTTCGCGTGCACCCAGTCGAGCAAAGATTCGAACGCGCCGCGCGCGTCATTGGCGTTCGCATGATTGACCATGCAGACGACGATCACGCGCCGTCCCGATGCTGCCGTCACATAACCAGCGATGCTGGCCACACCGGCCAGGCTGCCGGTCTTGATGTGCGCGCGGCCACGCACCGAAGAATCGCCATTGCGCCTGACCATGGTGCCGTCGACACCGGCCACCGGCAAGGATGCGAGTAATTCCGGCATCGTCGGCTGCTGCCATGCGTAGTCCAGCAAGTCGGCCAGCGTCGCTGCCGGCACGCGCTCGGCACGCGATAAACCTGAACCGTTTTCCAGCACCGTGCCATGCGCGGGCAAGCCGCTGGCCGCCATCCATGCCAGCACGCGTTCCGATGCGGCGGCTGCCGTGGCTGGCTGGCCACCGCGCTCGGCCACCAGGCTCAGCATCAGGTTGCGCGCCATCACGTTATTGCTCTGCTTGTTGATGTCGACCAGAACCTGCGCCAGCGACTTCGAAGGCCACGCCAGCATTTCGCGGCTGCCGGCGGGAACGCGTCCGTCGCGCACCTGCCCGCTCAGGCTGCCACCCAGCTCCGTCCAAAGCGTGCGAAAGACTGCATTGACATAGGCCACATTGTCCAGCGTATGCAGGTGGAACGCGAGTTCACGCTCACCGCAGGCAGCCGGATAGCTGCCCTCGAAACGCAGGCCTTGCGTCGACAGCACCGGCTGTAGCTGTTCGCGCAGGCGCATGCAGGGCTGGTCCGATATGGGGGGCGGCGTGATCGTGAATGCTTCCAGCGGCGGCTCACTACTGACCAGTACTCGCCCCGACGCTGGCCGGAATTGCACGGTCAATGCATGCGCGTCGAGCAGCAAGGCATCCGGCAGCGCGTTATAGGCGCGCGCAGGCTGGCCATCAAATGCGGAAGCATCCTGCGTGACTGCCTGAAACAGCGTACGGTCCAGAATCACATCGCCGCGAACCTCGCGCAGACCACGCTGGCGCAAACTGCGCAACAGTCGGCCAAGGTCTTCATGGGCAAGCCGCGGATCACCACCGCCTTCGATCACGAGGTCGCCGCGCAGCACGTCCCCATCCATCTCGCCGGCCATATGCACACGCGTGAGCCAGTGAAAATCCGGACCCAGTAGCGACAAGGCCGCCTGGCTGGTAACGAGCTTCATGATCGATGCCGGCTGCAAGGGCTGCTGCGCATTGTGCGTGACCCTGCGCGCGCTGCGATCGGTACTTCTCTCGGCCTGATCCTTCACCGGGCGCACGACCAGCGCGACCGCCGAAGTCGGCACATCGGCCTGCCGCAAGGCTTGTACGAACGGCGCAGGCAAGTCGGCTTCGACCTTGCGCAAGCTGCCGCAAGCGGACACCAACATCAGCAGCGATAGCGCAGCCAGCAGGTTCAGCGCACGCTGAACAGGCTGAGCCGGTGCGACTGAAAAACGAGCGGTGATGGACAATGTCATGGACGGCAGGAGGTAGTGCGAGTTATCCGTGAAGATAATGGGGGCAAGGGCAAGGGCAGGGGCAGAAGCCGAAAGCCGGACTGTGGCCGCGATTATCCCACGCAGGCTTTGCGCAGGCGTTTGACGCATCGCCGCGCTGTGCGTAGTCTGGCGGGATGTCCGCGCCCCTGACCTCCCTGCTCTATCTTGATGGCCGCGCGCTGCAGGCCGCATTGCCCTACCCGGCGCTGATGGCCGCATTGCGCGATGGCTTTGCGATGACGGCCAGCGCACCACGCCGCCATGTGCATCATCCGTCGCCGGAGGCGACGCTGCTGTTGATGCCAGCCTGGCAGGAGCGCCACCTTGGCGTCAAACTGGTGACCGTGGTACCGCAGAATCGGCAGCGTGATCTGCGCACCGTGAACGCCCTGTTCGTGCTGATGGAAACAGCCACCGGCCTGCCGCTGGCGATCATGGACGGTGACACATTGACAGTCAGGCGCACGGCAGCGGTATCGGCGCTGGCGTCGAGCTGGCTATCGCGGCCGGACAGCAGGCATTTGCTGCTGGTCGGCACCGGCCACCTCGCGCCGGAGATGGCGATCGCGCATTGCAACGCGCGTGCAATCGAGCAGGTGACGGTCTGGGGTCGTGACGTGGCGCATGCGCAGGCGACTGCCGATCAGCTGCGTTTGCGCGGCCTCAATGATGCGGTGCAGATAGCGGTGGCCGCTCAGCTCGAATCCGCCTGTGCTGCGGCCGACATCATCTGTTGCGCCACCACCAGCGCGCAGCCATTGGTGCATGCGGCCGATGTCAAACCGGGCACGCATGTGGATCTGGTCGGCAGCTTCCGGCCCGACATGCGCGAAGCCGACGATGCGCTGATCGCATCCGCCTCACTGTTCGTCGACACGATGGAAGGTGCGCTGGCCGAGGCGGGCGACCTGGTGCAACCGATGATGGCAGGACTGATCTCGGCCTCCTCCGTGCGCGCCGAATTGTCGGCGCTGGCGCGCGGTGAGCATGGCGGCCGACATGATGCCCACGAGATCACGGTGTTCAAGTCGGTCGGCACTGCGCTCAGTGACTTGTGCGCCGCCGAACTCGCATGGCAGCAGAATCAGCCTTCGAAGACGACCGCTCAGCCGTGATCACTGCTCAAGGGTAATCTGCCGGGCGCAGGTTGTCGGGCAGCGGAATGAACTCGGTTTCCTGCGGCACGCGCGCAAAGCGCTGTGCGATCCAGTCGCGCTTGGCTTGCTCGATGCGCTCGGCGCTGCTGGACACGAAATTCCAGGCCAGCAGACGCGGCCCGTCCATCGGTTCTCCGCCCAGCAGCATCACGGTCGCGCCATCCGGCCCGGCCTTCAGGTCCAGTGTCGCACCCAGGCGAGTGACCAGCAATTGTCCGGCGCCATGCGCGCCGTCGCTGCCCAGGTCGAGCGTGCCGCTGACGATATAGAGCGCCTGTTCATCATATTCGGCTGGCATGCTGAAGCGCGCACCCGCTTGCAGCCTGAGTTCCATGTAAAACAGCGGCGAGCGTGTCGGCAGCGATGACTGCAGCCCCAGGTAGTTGCCCGCGACCAGCACGGCGCGCGCACCTTCGCCTTCCAGTACCGGCAAGTCGCCCGCCTTCAAGTGCGTGAAATCGGGGTCGCACTCTTCCTGCGTCTTCGGCAGCGCGACCCAGCACTGCAGCCCGTACAAGGTGGACGCCTGACTGCGCTGCACGTCATCGCTGCGCTCGGAATGCACGATGCCGCGCCCGGCGGTCATCCAGTTGACCTCGCCGGCGCGTATGGCCTGCACCGTGCCCAGGCTATCGCGGTGAAGAATTTCACCCTGCAGTAGCCAGGTGACCGTGGCCAGCCCGATATGCGGATGTGGCCGCACGTCGAGGCCGATGCCGGGCTTGAGTTGCGCCGGGCCCATCTGGTCAAGGAACACGAAGGGGCCGACCATGCGCCGTTCGACCGCCGGCAACGCACGGCGGACTTCGAAGCCGTCGCCCAGATCGCGGGTGCGCGGAATGATGATGCTGTCGAGCTTGTCCATCACTTGATGATAGCGGCAGTGGGCGACCGGTGGCCGACAGCCAGAAATCCGCCGCACAGGCCCTGATGATTATCAAACTGAAAAAGAAAATGGTGTCCGGAGCCGTTTCAGGGCAAGCCGGGTCAGGAATCGGCGCAATATCCGCCGCCCGCCGCTTGAAAAAGCCGGGGGCCGTCCCTATACTTCTGGCACTCGTTGGTGGAGAGTGCTAACAGCGCCGCCGACAACGGTTTCAAGCCACGGCTGTGGCGCCGGGTTCGCCCCTGCATCTCAGCCGATCTAATTAGACAAACCATTGTTTTTTAAGGAGTTCTTATGAAGCTTCGTCCCCTGCACGACCGCATCGTCGTCAAGCGCCTCGAAAAGGAAACCAAGACCGCCTCGGGCATCGTGCTGCCGGATGCAGCCACCGAGAAGCCGGAACAGGGTGAGGTCCTGGCTGTCGGCAACGGCAAGATCCTCGACGACGGCAAGACCCGCGCGCTGGACGTGAAAGTCGGCGACACCGTCATCTTCGGCAAGTACTCGGGCCAGACCGTGAAGGTCGATGGCGAAGAGCTGCTGGTGATGCGCGAAGACGACGTGATGGCCATCGTCGACAAGAAATGACCCGGCGAGCCGGTAGGCTCGACGGGTCATCCCGGCGAAAGCCGGGATCCATGGTCTTGCTACCGGCAAGCGCAATGACCGCAGGAGCGGCGAAGGCCGGGATCCAGCGGCGTTGTTTTCCCAGAATTCAAATACACCTGAAGGAGTAAGAACATGGCAGCTAAAGAAGTAGTGTTCGGCGACAGCGCGCGCGCCAAGATGGTCGAGGGCGTCAACATCCTCGCCAACGCAGTGAAAGTCACCCTGGGCCCGAAAGGCCGTAACGTCGTGCTCGAGCGTTCGTTCGGCGCGCCGACCGTCACCAAGGACGGCGTCTCGGTCGCGAAAGAGATCGAACTCAAAGACAAGCTGATGAACATGGGCGCGCATATGGTCAAGGAAGTCGCGTCCAAGACCGCCGACACCGCCTGTGACGGCACCACCACCGCCACCGTGCTGGCACAGGCCATCGTGCG
>CAZCDW010000187.1:0-4945 GCA_964497485.1 uncultured Bifidobacterium sp. | reverse complement strand
GGGTGACGTCGCCACCGCTGACGCGCGACGGCAGCACCGCTGCCAGTGACATGCGGTCGTTTTCGCCGAACACGCCCTGCCTGAGCACGCCCAGCGAGAAGGCCTGTGTCGACAGCCGATATGTCGCATCGCCAGTGCCGCCGAGGCCATGGCTGCTGCCCTGCGAATAGCTGCCCAGCGCAGACCAGCCGGGCGCGAAGTCGACTACCGCCGCTGCACTCGCAAACTGTGTGCTGCCGCGCATGCTGCCAGCCTCGTAGCCACGCGCACCGAGGAAAGCGCCGTCTTCGTTCAGCATGCCGACCGTACCGACCAACTCCAGGCGACCGAAACGTGCCGACAGATCACCGATGGCGGCGCCACCAGCGACGCGATGAGTGTACAGATCATTCGGGCCGGGAGCGATGAATTTCGATGCATTGCTGGCTGCGATGTAACCGAAGCGTACGCCGATATCTTCGGACAGCGGCGCGTCGTAAGCGATGCCGGTCGGCGCATCGACCATGCTGAGGTAAGGAATTTTCAGCGCGTCGTCGCTGGCGAAGGCCGAGCCCTGATAGCTGCTGTGCGAGGTACCGAAGGGCAGCACGGAAGCACCGCTGAACATCATGACCTGTCCGCTGCCGGCGGGCATCGCGAAGGCATACGCACCGGTGCCGGTTGCTGCATCGCCCTGATAGGCGAATCGGGTGCCGCCATTGCCCTCGGTGATCCTGACCGGCTGGCTGGCGGCCATCCAGTTGCCAAGATTGGCCGTCATGTTCACGCCGCCCGGGCGCAGCAGCGAGGCGGCGGAAAACTCAAAGCTGCGGCCGAGTGCGTCATAGCCGACCACACGCGCTGTGGTGGTCATCGCCGCTGCGCCGGCTGCGGCCGGCGTGGCAAGGGTCTTGGTCTTGCCACCGCCCTTGGTCGTCGTGGTCGTCGTGCCCGTGCCGCAGCTGTTGCTGGCGGTGGGCACGCAGGTGTCGCCAATCGGTTGCAGTGCTGCAGCCACGTTCAGCAGGCCCCAGCCATAAGTCGTGTCGACGCCCTTGTCACCCAGGTCCGTAGCTGACCAAAGCAAGGATTTGACGACCTTGTCACCCGTCAGGTACGGCCATGCACCCCAGACCACGGCCGCTGCGCCAGTCACCGCCGGGGTGGCCATCGAGGTGCCGGACATCAGCGTGTAGCCATTGTTGAAGTAAGTGGACTCGACCCGGTAGCCGGGCGCGACCAGATAGTAGTTGCGCGCGTCGCCGGCACGATTGGAAAAGGAGGTGATCAGGTTATTGCTGTCGACCGCACCGACTGCAATCACCCAGCCGGCGACCGAGTTGTCGGTCGCATAGCGCGCCGGATAAATCGGGTTGGTACCACCGGCATTCCCGGCTGCGACGACGGCGATCGTGCCCGCATTGCGAATCGCCTGCAATGTCGACAGGCCGAAGGCCGACGAACTGCCCAGGCTCATGTTGAACACGGTCTTCTGGGTCGGTACGCCGGAGACGGGCTTCACATAGTTGGCCAGCGCCCAGCGTACGCCGGCATCGATCGAAGTCGCTGTGCCGCTACCCAGGTTGTCAAGCACGCGCACCGGCAGGATCTTTGCGTCAGGCGCGATGCCGACCATGCCGCTGCCATCCAGTGCTGCACCGGCGATACCGGCCACATGCGTGCCGTGGCCGTACTGGTCATCGGTGCCGTTGCCGGTAGCGTTGTAGTAGTCATACCCGGGCAGCAGTCGGCCTGTGAATTCTGTGTGAGGCAGCACACCGGAGTCGATGATGGCGAGGGTCACGCCCTTGCCCTTGGTCTCGACAGGCGCGGTGACGCCAGTGGGATAGCCGATCAGGTTATGCGCTTCATACGCTTTGACGTTCAGTGCGGACCATCGGTATTCGACAGGTGCGGTCTGTGCGGATGCAGGTGCGGCAGATAACGCGCCGTATAGCGCTGCAATCAGCGCAGCCATGGCGGACAAGGACAGGGACGGCGACATGGCCGGCAGGGCGGACTCTCGTAACATTCTTTTTTCTCCAGGTCGCGCCCGCGACCGGGAGCGACGACAAGCAACTCAGGCACATGCTTTGAAGCAAGTGTTGCCCCAGCTTAGGAGAAATAATTTCCGCGCGGGAATGTACTATCGAATATTGAGAGAGTTTTATGCTGGCATTTTTTACCAGTAAATCTTTTAACTGCAGGCTGAAAACGCAGTAGCCATGCGGGTTCTCGTTGATACACCGGTCGCAGCTGCCAAGCTGTTGAAAGAACTGGTGCTGTTTTTCTGCGTTTATTGACGTTTTCGAAGCGATGCAAATCTCCCCACCGGAACCGCATGACCCACCTTCCTTGCATGACGCAGCCAGCGCAACGCTGTCAGCGGCGGCAGACAATGATTTCCGTCGCTATCGCAAGGTCGCGCTGGCCGCCTGCTTCGGCACCTTTATCGAGTGGTACGACTTCCTGACTTTCGCGACGCTGGCGGTACATTTTTCGGCGCTGTTTTTCCCGGCCGATGACCCGGTTGCCGGCCTGCTGTACAGCCTTGCGACCTTCGGCATTGGCATGGTGGTGCGACCGATAGGTGCGGTGATCTTTGGCTCGCTCGGCGACCGGCATGGTCGGCGTAGCGTCTTCATCGCAACCATTGCGATCATGGGTGGAGCCACCTTCGCAGTCGGCCTGCTGCCCACGCATGCGCAATGGGGCTGGTGGGCCACTGGCTTGCTGGTCGCGCTGCGCGTGGTGCAAGGGCTGGCCATGGGCGGCGAGATCGGCGGGGCGAATGTGTACCTGGCCGAGCATGCGCCGGTGGCGCAACGCGGCGCCGTGACCAGCGTGCTGCAATGGATGGGCGGCTTCGGCATCCTCGCGTCGACCTTCCAGATCGTGCTGCTGCAAGGCTGGCTGGGCGATGCAGAATTCCACGCCTGGGGCTGGCGTATTCCCTTCCTGCTGTCGGCGCTGCTGTTGCTGGCCAGCGTGCGTGCGCGACTCGCGCTGCATGAATCACCGGTGTTCACTTCGCTGCATGACAAACAGGGCGAAGCGAAAGCGCCCTTGCGTGAATGCCTGGCCGACCGCACGACACGCGCACGGATGGCGCTGCTGTTTTTCTGCGTGTCGTCCGGCGGTGGTGTGCTGTTCTTTTGCTCGCAAGTGTATGCACCGGTCTATCTGAAAACTGTGGCAGGCATGGATGCCGTGCTTGCCGGCCGCATTGGCTTGCTGGCGACGCTGTGCCTGTTCCCATTGACGCTCGCATGCGGCCACCTGTCCGATCGTATCGGACGCCGGCCCGTGGTGCTGGCGGGGCTGTTGCTGGGGACAGTCGCCATGCTGCCGGTGTATGCGGGACTTGCACAGTTTGCCGGCTCGCCCGCGACCGTGCTGCTGTTGTTGCTGGTCATGGTACTGGCGGTGGCACTGGTCACCGGTCCGCAGACGGCCCTGCTATCCGAGCTCTTCCCCGCACGTACCCGCTACACCGCGGTCGGCTTGCCGCATAACCTGGCGGCCGGCTGGATGGGAGGACTGTCACCCCTGATGGTGGCCTTCATCGGTGGCAAGCTAGGCATGCCGCTCGCGGGTTTGTTGTATCCGACGCTGCTGCTGGCCATTGCCGTGCTCCTGGGCTGGCGCTACCTGCCCGAGACACGCGGCGCGGACTTGTCGCAATGAGGCGTGCACTGACCTGAAGGGTCGGGACAAAAAAATTTCTTTGAAAAAGCATTCCCTTAAGGAAGATTGCATTTTTCTCAAAGTTTGAGAGTGCTCAAACAGGCTTGCTGGCAATCACCCTATGGTGCGATTAACACCGTGCACATAACGTTAATCGATCATCTTTCGGACTCCTCAGCGTCCGACAAGTGAGGCCCGTATGGAAACCATCGCTGCAGCCGCCGTCCCGCCACCGTCCATCCTGAAGGAACTCAAGCTGCCGACCTTGCCGGCGGCGCTGGTCAAGCTGGCGATCGTCGTGCCCTGCTTCAATGAAGAAGCCGTGCTGAGCACGACGATGGCCAAGCTGGCCGTCATTCGCGAGCAATTGCTGAATGAAGGTCTGATCCATCCCGCCAGCCAGATCACCTTTATCGACGATGGCTCGACTGACCGCAGCTGGCAATTGATCGAACTCGCCGCGCGTCAGGCGCCCTATATTCACGGCATCAAGCTAACGACCAACAAAGGGCAGCAGAACGCGCTGCTGGCCGCGCTGTTCCATGTGAAGGGCGACGCCGTGATCACGCTGGATGCCGATCTGCAGGATGATGTGACGGCAATACGCGAGATGGTGATACGGCACATCGCCGGTGCTCATATCGTGTACGGGGTGCGCAGCTGCCGCGACAGTGACAGCCCGCTCAAGCGAATCACGTCGGAGAGTTTTTATCGCATCATGCGCTGGATGGGCGTGGACATCGTCTTCAACCATGCCGAATTCCGGCTAATGAGCCGTTCTGCGATCAACGGGCTGCGCCAGTACCGCGAGGTCAACCTGTTCTTGCGCGGGATCGTTCCCATGCTCGGCTTCCGGCAAGAGATCGTCTACTACGAACGCGGAACGCGCGTCGCCGGTGTCACCAAGTACTCGCCGGCCAAGCTGGTGGCGCTTGCATGGGAAGCGCTGTCGTCCTTCTCGGCGGCACCGCTGCGCAGTATTACGCTGGCGGGTCTCGCACTGTTTGCCGGCAGCCTGCTGGCCAGCGGCTGGCTACTTGCTTCCGTGCTGTTCAGCGGCAGGCAGCTGCCCGGCTGGGCGATGACCCTACTGCCGCTGGCCTTCCTGGCCGGCTTGCAGGTGCTGAGCATCGGTATCGTGGGCGAATACATTGCCAAGATCTATGGCGAGGTGAAACGCCGGCCGCGCTACATCATCGAGAAATCGATCTGATGTCTCATCGCGATGATGAGGCCAGCATGACCCATCCATCCCCTGCCGGGCTGCCGCCGGAACAAC
>CAZCDW010000186.1:0-5007 GCA_964497485.1 uncultured Bifidobacterium sp. | reverse complement strand
TTCTTTGACAAACTCAAATCAGTCTCGCGCGGCTATGCCTCGATGGACTATGAGTCGCCACGCCATGCTGGCCTGCGCCGGTCTCGGCGATCACGCGCGGCTTGCCCATGCGCTTGGCGAGCAAGGCCTGGCCAATCACGTTGTTGATTTTGTGCGCGCCGGTATGGTTCAAGTCTTCGCGCTTGAAAAAGATCTGCGCGCCACCGGTCTCGGTCGACCAGCGACGAGCGTGGTAGATCGGGCTTGGGCGGCCGACGAAGTACTTCAGTTCGTCATGGAATTCCTTCAGGAACTCGGGGTCGTCCTTGTAGCGCGCGTACTCGGCCTTCAGCTGCTCGAGCGCAAAGGTCAGGGTCTCGGAAACGAAGCTGCCGCCGTACGGGCCGAAATGGCCGCTCGCGTCCGGCAGGTCGTAAGCGGCGACAGCCGCGGGATGCTTGTCCATGGTTCTCTCCTTGCCGCCGGTTCATGGCGGACTGTGAATTGCCGCACGGGCGGGCCGGCGGCGCTGTCATGTTGCTGCTGTTCTGGTTCAGGAAGCGTCTGCGGCGCGGACTGCCGAGACGAAGGCACGCATCAGCGCGTGATCCTTCACGCCCTTGCTCGCTTCGATGCCGCTACTGACATCGACCGCGTGCGGGCGCAACCGACGCACGGCGTCAGTCACATTTTGCGCGTTCAAGCCACCACTCAAAACGGCCTGATGCGCGATATCGGCGGGAACGAGAGACCAATCGAATGCCTTTCCGGTGCCACCGTACGCGTCGCTCCAGGTGTCGAGCAGCAGCCCCGCGAACAGCGGGCCGGACGCACGGTAGTGCAAGGCGAATTCTAGCAAATCTGCAGCCGTCGTCTCGGTGCGGACCCTGAGCGCGCGCATGAAGGGCCGGCCGACCGCTTGCGCGATCTCGCGGCACTGGTCGGGGGTCTCGTCTCCATGGAATTGCAACATCGTTATCGGCGCCTGCGCCAGCACTGCCTGCACCTCGGCCAGCGTCGGATTCACGAACAGGCCGACGGCCGTGACGTAAGGCGGCAAGGCTGCGAGCAGCTCGGCCGCGCGTTCGGCCGTCACATGGCGGGGCGACGGCGGGTAAAACACCAGCCCGATCGCATCGGCGCCGGCAGCGACGGCCACGCTGACGTCCTCGGGAGTCGACAGGCCGCAGAGCTTGATACGGGTACGGTGGTCAGATCGGGACGCAGACATGGCTTGGTTCAGGTACAGGTTCAGATAGCGAAAGGCAGCGACGCATCGGACGCCGGCAAGCCCCAGCGCGCATCGTAGTCGACTTTCGCGAGGTAGAGCCCATCCGGGCTGAAAGTGGGCGCGGCCAGTTCACGGTTGCGGCCTGCCAGAAGCTCGCCTATCCAGTCGCCGTGGCGGTTGCCGATGCCGACCTGAATCAATGAGCCGACGATGTTGCGCACCATGTGGTGCAGGAAGGCATTCGCGCGCAGCGTGACCACGACCAGGCTCCCGCGCCGCGTGACGCTGATCGCGTGCATGGCGCGCACCGGTGACAGTGCCTGGCATTCGGCAGCACGGAAGGCGGAAAAGTCATGCTCGCCGATCAGGTGCTGTGCAGCCTCATGCATGGCCACTGCATCGAGTGGACGGAAGCTCCAGCCGGCACGGCCCTGCCACAGCGGCGAGCGAACGGCGTCGTTGTAGATCACATAATGGTAGGTGCGCGCGGTAGCGGAGAAGCGCGCATGGAAACCCTGCTCGCCCCCCTCCACTTCCGCAGCCCAGCGCACGGCAATCGAATCCGGCAGGAAGGCATTCACGCCGCGCACCCATGAGAACAATTCACGCGAGGCGTCGGTATCGAAATGCAGTACCTGCCCGGTCGCATGCACGCCGGCATCGGTACGGCCGGCACAGGTGGTCGGCGTGGGCGCGAGCAGGAATTTCTGCAGCGCAGACTCGAGCACATCCTGCACCGTCTGCCGGTGCGGCTGCGTCTGCCACCCTTGCCACGGGGTGCCGTCATACTGTAGGCCGAGCGCGATGCGTTTCAAGGAAATTCCGGATCGAGTGGTGGGACGCCCTCAGCGGGACAGATGCTTCGCGAAGGTCGGGCGGATTTTACGCGATGCCGAGGGTGTGGGCTGCGAGGTGGATCTCGAAGCGGGCCTCGAATCGGGCTTCGACGCTGCCTTCATTGCCTCACGGCGCGCTGTCGCTCGCCATGACCCGTACCGGTTCGATCAGGCCAGCTTGCGCAGCATGTCCTGCGCACGGCGCGACAGTTCCGGATCGGGTGCCGCAGCCACCTCGGACAACAATTCGCGCGCCCCCTCATGGTCGCCGATTTCTTCGCAAGCCAGCGCCAGGTCGAACTTGGTGTTCAGCGCAGAGGTATTGCTCTCGCCATCTAGTGTGGGCTCGATACGCTTGCCTCCGCTATCGCCGCGGCCTATGCCGGACAGGCTGAAGTCGAGTGACGATGATGGCGACGGGCTCTGCATCGGTGCGTGCATCGTCGACGACTGCCGGCCGGACTCGCGGCGCTGCTCGTCCAGCATGCCTTCCAGCTTGAGACCGAAATCTTCGACGGATGACGGTCCCTGACGTTTTTCCTGTTCTGTCGCGGGCGCGGGCATCGCCTGCAGCGGCGGTACCGGGCTGCGTGTCACCTGAGCGGCTGATGCAGCAGATACCGGTGGGTCGTTGGCCTGGGTGTTCTGGCGCAGGCCGCCATACAGCGGATTGCCGGGATCGAGCAATTGCCCCATTTGCGCAGCCTGTTCCCAGGCACCGCCTTTGCCACCGGTGGCGGCGTGCAGCTCGGCGGCCACATCGGCAAAGCCTTTGCGGTCACGACGTGCCGCGTATATCTCGAGCAGTTTCACATGCAGCGCATGGTGTCGCGGCTGTTCGCGCAGCGCATCCCGCAGAATTTCTTCGGCCTGTTCATCGCGACCATAAGCGATATAGACATCGGCCTCGGCAATCGGATCGACTTCGCTTCCTGCCTTGCCGACACCCTGCACTTGCGCTTTCAGCGCATGTTTCGGTTCGCTGTCGACCACGGCCAGCGTCGGCGATACGGCGGCCGGGAATGCCGATGTGCCCGCAGCATCAGCCGCGGCTGGCGCACCGGCGTTCGCGGAACCGACGAGATTGACCTTGCTGCGCTTGCGTGCCTGCTTGCCGCCCTGCCGGCGTGCGCGCGACCGCATCAGCAAGGCCAGCAGCGCGAGCAAAGCGAGGGCGACGCCTGCCACGCGCACGACCGGCTCTTGCAGCACATCGGTCCAGGCGCTGCGCGTATCCCCTGAGGGTGTCGGTGTGACCGGGGTCGATGTGGCGGGGGTCGATGTGGCAGGGGCCGCAGGCACGCCCGGTTTGTCCTTCGATGCATCGGGGGCAGCCGGGGTGCGTGCCGCAGTTGTCGCCGGAGGCGCAGCAACCAAGGGCTCGGACATTGGCGGTGCAGCCGACGTCGCAGGCGCCTGAGAAGGCACAGCCGTCGCTTCGGGCTTTTTCGCGGCCGCAGCCGCAAGTTCGGCAGCCTTCTGGGCTTCGGCCAGCTTCTTGTCCCTCAGCTCGAGCATCTGCTCCATGCGGCCCAGGTTCTTTTCGAGTGCAGCGATACGCGAATTGGCATCGGCCAGTGCCTTGTCGGCGGCGACCTGGTCAAGCGCCTTCTTGTCATTGCGGCCGCTGTTGCTGTCATTGGCGCTTGCGCTTGACTTGCCTGCCCCCCTGGCCGCCGGCTGGCCGGGTGCGGTCAGTTTCAGCTGGTCTTGCGGCTCTGGCCGCGCGCCGGGCTCCCTGACCTGCACGCCTACCGATCCGCTGCTGCTGCGGTTGCCGGCTGCCGGCACGGCAGCGTCAGTGCCGGCATTCGCGGCAGGCGTATTCATGCGCTCTGCCAGGGCCTCGCTGTAACGCCGGAAATCCGAGCTCTGCGCAATCACGATACGCCGCGCATCATTTGCATCGATGGCGCGCATGCTGTCTGCGGACGGTACGGACAACACGCTGCCGGATTTCATGCGGTTGATGTTATTGCCGGCGAAGGCTTGTGGATTCGCGCGCTGCAAGGCCACCAGCACCTGTTCGAGTCGCACACTGTCGGGCTTGAACTCGCTGCCAATCGCCGCCAGGGTTTCACCGGTGCGCACGCGACGCGTGGTGGTCGCAGCAAAGCGATTGACATTCACGGGAGCCGGTGCGGCCACATTGCTGCCAGCAGCGGGCGCTGTGGTGACTGGAGGCGCTGCCGCTGTTGTGGCTTCCTGCGACTGTGGCTCGGCAATGGCCGGCTCGACATTGACGGATTGCGAACGTTCAAGCGGCGCCGGATCGATCAGTAGCGCGTACTGGCGCACGGTACGTGTACCACCGGCATTCAGCTCCAGCAGTAGCAGTACGAAAGGATCGTTGACAGCCTGATCGGAAGTGACGCGTACGAAAGTCTGGTCGCCCCGCTTCTCTATGCTTACGCGCAAGGACCGCACCAGTGTCGTCATGTCGATACCGGCGGCGGCAAATGCATCGGAGGCCGGAATACGCACCAGCAGCGCCTCTGCTTCGGCTGCCGTCAGCGCGGAAATCTCGATCTCGGCATCGAGTTTCTGGCCCAGATAAGAGCGCAGCTGCGCATCACCCAGTACGGCTGACTGCACCGGTAAATGGAGTACCAGCGGCGCCGCCAATGCGACCAGCAGCGCTGCAGAAGGCAGCGCACGCCGCCAACCCGGCAGGCCTTGTGATGCGCGTGCAGCGCGCAAATGAGGTGAGTTCAACGGGTCGCGGACGGAGGACATCGCAAAACCTTATCACTGGCCACCAAGCGCCAGCAAGCGATGATGGACGGCGATGCAAATGAAAAACCCGCGCAATTTCCGATCATGACGAAAAGGCGCGGGTTCGGTTGCGTCAGGACAACGCATTGGCGACGATGATCTGCAGGCTTGCGGGACCGCCGCTCAATCGAGCAGGATGCGCAGCATGCGGCGCAGCGGCTCGGCCGCACCCCACAGCAGCTGGTC
>CAZCDW010000185.1:4265-5011 GCA_964497485.1 uncultured Bifidobacterium sp. | reverse complement strand
CGTCAACGTCGAGCAGCCGACCGGCGTGATCGTGCAGTTCGGCGGCCAGACGCCGCTGAAGCGTGCGCGGGAACTGGAGGCCAACGGCGTGCCCATCATCGGCACCAGCCCGGACATGATCGACGCCGCCGAGGACCGCGAGCGCTTCCAGAAACTGCTGCAGGACCTCGGCCTGCGCCAGCCGCCGAACCGTACCGCGCGCACCGAAGAGCAGGCGCTGGCGCTGGCGCAGGAGATCGGCTACCCGCTGGTGGTGCGCCCATCCTATGTGCTGGGTGGCCGCGCGATGGAAATCGTGCACGAGCAGCGTGACCTCGAGCGCTACATGCGCGAAGCGGTCAAGGTATCGAATGATTCACCGGTGCTGCTGGACCGCTTCCTGAACGATGCGATCGAAGTCGATGTCGATTGCCTGTCCGACGGTACGCGCACCTTCATCGGCGGTGTCATGGAACACATCGAGCAGGCTGGTGTGCACTCGGGCGACTCGGCATGCTCGCTGCCGCCTTACTCGCTGGCGAAAGAGACCATCGACGAGCTCAAGCGCCAGACCGCGCTGATGGCCAAGGGACTGAATGTGGTCGGCCTGATGAACGTGCAGTTCGCGATCCAGCAACAGGAAATCGACGGCAAGCTGCAGGACATCGTCTTTGTGCTCGAAGTGAACCCGCGTGCGTCGCGCACGGTGCCGTATGTGTCCAAGGCCACGGGCCTGCAGTTGGCGAAGATCGCCGCGCGCTGCATGG
>CAZCDW010000185.1:0-4250 GCA_964497485.1 uncultured Bifidobacterium sp. | reverse complement strand
CCCGGGCGTTGACACCATCCTGGGCCCGGAGATGAAGTCCACCGGTGAAGTGATGGGTGTGGGCCGTACCTTCGGCGAGGCCTTCGTGAAGTCGCAGCTGGGCGCGAGCGTGCGCCTGCCGCGCTCGGGCAAGGTCTTCCTGTCGGTGAAGAACAGCGACAAGCCGCGCGCCGTCGAGGTGGCGCGTGCGCTGGTGAAGATTGGCTTCAGCATCGCGGCAACCAAGGGTACGGCAGCGGCGATCGAAGCGGCCGGTGTGCCGGTCCAGACCGTCAACAAGGTGGCCGAGGGTCGTCCGCATATCGTGGACATGATCAAGAACGACGAGATCGCGCTGGTCATCAACACGGTGGAAGAAAAGCGCAATGCAATCAACGATTCGCGCACGATCCGTACCTCGGCACTGGGCGCTCGGGTAACGACCTACACCACGATCGCCGGTGCCGAAGCCGCGGTCGAGGGCATGGCGCACCTGAACGAAATGCATGTCTATGACGTACAGGGCTTGCATGCATCGCTGAACTGATCAGAAGCAGGGTGCCACGGCCGGCGAAAAGTCAGCCTATAATTGCGCGAAACCACCCAGAGGCTGCGAGATTCGCAGCCTCTGTGCTTTTAATTTTGTCCAAAGACGACCATGAACACTGTCCCGATCACCGTGCGCGGCGCGCAACTGCTGAAAGATGAACTGCAACGCTTGAAACACAAGGAACGCCCGGCGGTCATCAATGCGATCTCCGAGGCACGCGCGCAGGGCGACCTGTCCGAGAATGCCGAATACGATGCCGCGAAAGAGCGCCAGAGCTTCATCGAAGGCCGCATCGCCGAGCTCGAAGGCAAGCTGTCGGCCGCGCAGATCATCGACCCGACACTGCTGGATGCTGACGGCCGCGTCGTGTTTGCGGCCACCGTCACGCTGGAAGACCTCGACAGCGGCGACAAGGTGACTTACCAGATCGTCGGCGATGACGAGGCCGACCTGAAAGAGAAAAAAATCTCGATCAGCTCGCCGATCGCGCGTGCCCTGATCGGCAAATACGCCGGCGACACCGCCGAGGTGCAGACTCCGGGCGGCGTGCGCGAGTATGAAGTCCTCGAGGTGCAGTACATCTGATGGCTCGCTTGCGCCTGCTGCTGACCACCTTGTGGGCTGGCAGCCTGTGGACGGTCGGTTATGTGGCCGCGCCCACGTTCTTCGCAACGCTGAGCGACCGCACGCTGGCGGGCACTGTGGCCGGCCACCTGTTCCGCGTCGAAGCCTGGCTGTCGATCGCTTGCGGCGTGCTGCTGCTGGGCTTGCTTGGCACTGCGCGTGAGCTGCCGCAGCGAAGAACACTGCTATGGCTGGCAGCAGCGATGCTGGCCTGTACGCTGGTCGGGTATTTCGGGATACAGCCTTGGATGGCCGCGCTGAAAGCGGCAGCCGGACCGGACGGGGTGATGGAAGGCGCGACGCGCGCCCGCTTTGGGATGCTGCATGGCGTGGCCAGTGTGATCTATCTGGTGCAGAGTGTGCTGGCGGTGGGTTTGGTGCTGAAGCAGCGCTGACCCAAGGGCCAGCGCTGATGGCGTGAGATGCCGTTTCAGGCGAGCGAGCGTTTCTTCGTACTCTTCTGCCGCACCTTGGCCTTGCGGACATTGCCGCCGGCAGTCAGGCGCTCGTTGCCCTTGAGGGTGATTTTCTTGACGGTCGGACGCTTGGTCGGGTGCGTCTTGACGACCACCACTTCGCGCAGGCCCTTGCCGCGGGTAGGCTTGGCTTCTTTCGGGGCCTCGACTTTCGGGCGATACAGCACCAGCAACTTGCCGATGTGCTGTATGGGCGCGGCGCCCAGTTCGCTGCACAGGGTTTCGTAGTACTGGATGCGGGCCTCGCGGTCATCGCCGAACACGCGGACCTTGATCAGGCCGTGTGCCTTCAGCGCCGCGTCAGTCTCCTTGATGATGGCCGGGGTCAGGCCGGCTTCGCCAATCATGACAACGGGGTTGAGGCCATGGGCTTCGGAACGCAGTTCGCTGCGCGCGGCGGGTGATAGCTTGATCATAAAAATAATTCTTTCAAAAACAGTATTCTACGCGAATGGCGGTGCCGGAGCGCCGCGTCGAGGCTGCCGCAGCGGCATCACGGCAATGACCTGTGCAGCTTGGGATGCGACGGCTGCGATGGCGGGAAGAGGTAAACACGGTGGCTAAAGGCAAGGTCAACAAGAGCTGGCTGCATGATCACATCAACGATCCCTATGTAAAGCTGGCGCAGAAGGAGGGCTATCGCGCCCGTGCTGCGTACAAGCTCAAGGAAATCGACGAGGACGAGAAGCTGATCCGGCCCGGACAGGCCATCGTCGACCTCGGCTGCACGCCGGGCAGCTGGTGCCAGTACGTGCGCCGCAAGCTGGCTGGCAAGGACGGTGGTGGCATCCACGGCACCATCATCGGGCTCGACATCCTCGACATGGAGCCAGTGGCTGACGTGCATTACATCCAGGGCGACTTCCGCGAGCAGGAAGTGCTGGAGCAGCTGGAGGCTGCGCTGCACGGAGAGCGGGTGGATCTGGTGCTGTCTGACATGGCGCCCAACCTGTCGGGTATTGCGGCCACCGATGCGGCGCGGATGGAAGACCTGATCGACCTCGCGATCGACTTTGCGCGGCATCACCTGAAACCTTCGGGTTGCCTGCTCGTCAAATGCTTCAATGGCAGCGGCTACACGCAGATCGTCGAGAAGTTCCGGCAGGAGTTCAAGACCGTCAGCCCGAAGAAACCCAAGGCCAGCCGCGACAAGTCATCCGAAATCTTCCTGCTGGGGCGTGGCCTGAAGAACCCGATCTGAGCTTCACGGGATGGGTCTTGGGACTGGTTCTGCCGGTACCCCGCGTGACAGGCAGGACGTCGTCGCCTGTGCGTTGTTGGCAGACCGGCATGACTTTACCCGCTCAGCCGCATGGCGCAGGCGGGACTTCCTGAGCCGTCAAAGCCATCATCAGTCTTGAAAAATCAGATATTTAGCCCAATTTGGCCGGTAGCAAGCCCCGGTCAATGGGAGTAGAATTTATTTTCATGCCACGGCGTTGCCTTTCAGTCCGCCTCGCGTCGAGACGACGGGCCGCCATCGAGGAGTCTTAGTGAACAACATGTTTTCCAAAGCCGCCATCTGGGTCGTGATTGCCCTGGTGCTGTTTACCGTGTTCAAGCAATTCGACGACCGCGGCATTGCCAGCGGCGCCACGCCTGTCCCGTATTCGGATTTCCTCGACGAGGTCAAGGCGCAGCGCATACGTGAAGCGACCATTGAAGACCGCGTGATCATTGCCATCACCAACGACGGCAAGAAGATCCGTGCGACCACGACCAACCTCGACCGCGGCCTGATCGGCGACCTCGTGAACAATGGTGTGAAGTTCGACGTTAAGCAGCCGGAGCCGCCGTCGTTCCTGTCGCAGGTATTCATTTCGTGGTTCCCGATGCTGCTGCTGATCGGCGTCTGGATTTTCTTCATGCGTCAGATGCAGGGTGGCGGCAAGGGCGGTGCCTTCTCGTTCGGCAAGTCCAAGGCGCGTATGCTGGACGAGAACCAGAATGCGGTCACCTTCGCCGATGTCGCCGGCTGCGATGAAGCGAAGGAAGAAGTCGGCGAGCTGGTCGACTTCCTGCGCGACCCGACCAAGTTCCAGAAGCTCGGTGGCCGTATCCCGCGCGGCGTGCTGATGGTCGGCCCTCCGGGTACCGGCAAGACTCTGCTGGCGCGTGCCATCGCCGGCGAAGCGAAGGTGCCGTTCTTCACGATCTCTGGTTCCGACTTTGTTGAAATGTTCGTCGGCGTCGGCGCTTCGCGCGTGCGCGACATGTTCGAGAACGCCAAGAAGCATTCGCCTTGCATCATCTCCATCGATGAAATCGATGCGGTTGGCCGTCATCGCGGCGGCGGCATCGGTGGTGGCAATGACGAGCGCGAGCAGACGCTGAACCAGTTGCTGGTCGAGATGGATGGTTTCGAGGCCAATGCCGGCGTAATCGTGATCGCAGCGACCAACCGCTCCGACGTGCTCGACAAGGCGCTGCTGCGTCCGGGCCGTTTCGACCGCCAGGTGATCGTCGGCCTGCCGGACATCCGCGGCCGCGAGCAGATCCTGAACGTGCACATGCGCAAGGTGCCGATCGCACCGGATGTGCGCGCCGATGTGCTGGCGCGCGGCACCCCGGGCTTCTCTGGCGCCGATCTCGCCAACGTGGTCAACGAAGCCGCGCTGTTT
>CAZCDW010000184.1:0-5091 GCA_964497485.1 uncultured Bifidobacterium sp. | reverse complement strand
CGCGATTGCCGGTCCAGTTGTGGAAATACTCATGGGCAATCACTGCCTCGATACCTTCGTAATCGGCATCGGTTGCGGTTTCCGGCTTGGCCAGCACGTATTTGGTATTGAATACGTTGAGGCCCTTGTTTTCCATCGCACCCATGTTGAAGTCACCGACGGCGACGATCATGAAGCGGTCGAGGTCGAGCTCCAGACCGAAGCGCTCCTCATCCCAACGGATGCTTTTCACCAGCGATTCCATCGCATGCGAGGTCTTGTCGAGGTTGCCGTCCTCGACCCAGACTTGCAGCAGTGCGTCACGGCCGGACTTGCGGGTGATGACTTGTTCCTCGCAGACCAGCTTGCCGGCCACCAGCGCGAACAGGTAGGACGGCTTGCGGAACGGGTCTTCCCACAATGCATAGTGACGGCCATCGCCGATGTCGCCCTGCTCGACCAGATTGCCGTTGGAGAGCAGTACCGGGAATCGTTCTTTGTCAGCGCGCAGCATCACGCGGTATTTCGCCATCACGTCAGGGCGGTCGGGGAAATACGTGATCTTGCGGAAGCCTTCGGCTTCGCATTGTGTGAAAAAACTGCCGTTGGAAACGTAGAGACCCATCAGCGACGTGTTCTCATCCGGATGAATCAGGGTTTCGATCTCCAGCGTGACCTTCGCCGGCGCATTCGGGATCACCAGCCGGCCGGGTTCACGGCGGTACTGGCGCTGCGTCAGCGTCTTGCCGTTCATGCGCAACGCGATCAGCTCTACTTCCTCGCCATGCAGCACCAGCTCGGTCGAGCGGCTCTCGGGATTGCGCCGCAGTACCGAACGCGCAGCAACGCGAGTATCGGAAGGGTCGAGGTCGAAGCCTATGTCGATGGTGTCGACCAGATAGGCAGGCGGAGCATAGTCCTGGCGATGGATCGCCGCAGCATTGTCGGTGCGCATGGAGAAACAGTCTCTGGGAAACGTGGCGTAAGCGGTGATTTTACCAAGGCGACAGCCGGATTTCGCCCTGCACGTGCAGCACGGGAGCGTTAAGATCCCGATAACGAAACAGCGCCGGGGAATCCCATGCGAGCTTTACTCCTGTTGGTGGCAGCACTGCCCTTGCTGCTGTCGGGCTGCGCGACCACGATACGCAGCGAAGTCACCGCCTTCCACCAGTGGCCGGCCAATTTGCCGGGCCAGACGTATGTGTTCATGCGTCCCGCCACGCCAGACCTGGAACGGCAGAATTATGAGCAATTGCTGCGCGAGCAGCTGGCGAAACTGGGCCTGCGCGAAGCGGCCACCGGTGAGCCGGCGCCGCTGTCAGTGACGATGGAATACCGCGTCAATGGACGCGACGTGCGCGTGATCGAGACCGTGCTGGTCGACCCCTGGTATGGCACGCCGTGGTACGGGCCCGGCTATTACAGTCCCTACTGGGGTTGGCCGGGCTATGGGCATCCGTTCTACGGGCCGATGTGGCCGGCCATGCCGGTCGCGCGTGAACAGCAGCGGCGCTTTACGGTCTACCACCGCGAGCTGAAGCTGCGCATCGATGACATCACGAAGAAACAGCCCTTGTATGACGTGACCGTCAAGAGCGATGGCGAAGAAGCGAACCTCGCCAAGGTCATGCCCTACCTGATGGCAAGCGCCTTCCGGGACTTCCCCGGCAAGAGCGGCGTGCCGCATGTGGTCGAGCTGAAGATGGAACACTGAGATTACAAGAAAAAACGGCCGCACCCGACAAGGAGTGCGGCCGTTGATTCAGGTCGAAGCGTTTCGGGCCTTAACTGGTGACGTATTCCACGGACGCCCAGGTGATCAGCCCGAGCAACGCAACGGTCAATATCAGCACCACCAGCAATCGACCAAACTTCGGCGTCTCACCCGCAGGATTGACTGGCTGTTCTTCCGGATGCTGCATCGGATTGTCGTTGTACTCGTCACGCATGGCGCTTCGCCGGCAATCAGGGCAACAGGATGGTGGAGCCCGTGGTCTTGCGCGACTCAAGGTCACGGTGCGCCTGCTGCACGTCCTTCAGCGCATAACGCTGATTGATCTCGATCTTGACCTTGCCGCTGCTGACCATGCGGAACAGGTCGGCAGCCATCGCCTCGAGGTCGCTGCGCTTTGCTGTATACGCGAACAGCGTCGGACGGGTGATGAACAGCGAGCCGCGCGAGGCCAGTTCCTGCAGCGAGAACGGCGGCACCGGGCCCGAGGCCGAGCCATAGCTGACCATGGTGCCCAGCGGCGACAGGCAGTCGAGCGACTTGATGAAGGTATCGGCGCCGATCGAGTCGTACACCACCGGCACGCCCTGGCCATTCGTCAGCTCTTTGACGCGCGCGAGGAAATCTTCCTTGTTGTAGTTGATGGTATGCGTGCAGCCATGCGCCTTGGCCAGCGCAGCTTTTTCATCGGAGCCGACGGTGCCGATCATGTTCACGCCGATTGCCTTGGCCCACTGGCAGGCAATCAGGCCAACGCCACCGGCAGCGGCGTGGAACAGGATGGTCTCACCACCTTTCAACGGGAAGGTGCGGTGGAACAGGTATTGCACGGTCAGGCCCTGCAGCATCATCGCCGCAGCGGTCTCGAAGTCGATGTCATCCGGCAGCTTCACCAGGCTGGCCGAAGGCATCACGCGCGCTTCCGCATAGGCACCCGGCGGACGGCATGCATACGCGACGCGGTCGCCGACCTTGACTTCCGTGACGCCGGGGCCGATGGCCTCGACCACGCCCGCGCCTTCCATGCCGAGACCGGCCGGCAGCGGCTGCGGATACAAGCCGGTACGGAAATAGACGTCGATGTAGTTCAGGCCGATCGCATGGTGGCGCACGCGCACCTCGCCGGCGCCGGGCTCGCCGACCTCGACGTCGACATATTCCATGACCTCAGGGCCGCCATTGGAGAAACACCGGATTGCTTTTGTCATTGTTGAACCTGCTTGTGTGGGTGATGAATGAATGTGAAGAAAAAGGGCAAAGAAAGGCAAGAATGATAACGCTGTTCGCGGCCGCCTATCTGCCGGCATGCGCAAGGACAGGGTTCACAGCGTCCCCGGATACGCGCCGCCATCCAGCAGGATGTTCTGCCCGGTCATGAAGCCGGCGTGCACGCTGCAGATGAATGCGCAGAACGCGCCGAATTCTTCGGCCGTGCCGAAACGGCCGGCAGGCAATTGCTCGCGCCCCTGTTGCAAGGCCTGCTCCAGCGTCGCGCCCGATGCAAAGGCACCGGCCCGAAAGCCATTGCGCAGCCGGTCGGTGTCATGGAAGCCCGGCAGCAGATTGTTGATCGTCACGTTGTGGCGTATCGTTTCGCGTGCGAGGCCGGCGACAAAACCGGTCAGGCCCGAGCGTGCCCCATTCGACAGGCCGAGCGACGGGTACGGCGCTTTTACCGCCGCCGACGTGATGTTGATGATGCGGCCGAAACCGCGCGCCATCATGCCGTCGACGGTGGCCTTGATCAGCTCGATCGGGGTCAGCATATTGGCATCGATCGCAGCGATCCAGTCGTCGCGTTGCCAGTCGCGGAAATTGCCCGGCGGTGGGCCGCCCGCGTTGTTGACGAGGATGTCGGGCGTCGGGCAGGCTTCGAGCGCGCGCGCCCGTCCTTCAGGCGTCGTGATGTCAGCGACGACGATCTGCACCCTGACGTCGGAACCAACCGACGCTTGCAGCTCCGCAGCGGTGGCAGCCAGGGTATCTGCCGTGCGCGCCACCAACGTGACATGCACCCCCTCCGCCGCGAGTGCCTGCGCACAGCCACGGCCCAGCCCGCGGCTGGCGGCACAGACCAGCGCGGTCTTGCCCGCAATTCCCAGATCCATCTTGTCTCCTCGAGGGATGTTTTGCCAGCGATTGTAATGGCCGGCGCCAATGACGGTTTCGCGATTGCGAAAAGCCTGGTTTCGTCAGGTTTCTCCCTGCCATGACCCTGCCCGCAGCCGCAGGGCACAAGGGGCGCTGTGGTAGAATCCGCACCCTGTTCACTAGCCTGCAGCGGGGCCCCAAGCCCCTCCAAGCGACTGATTCCTAAAGATTTTTTCAGCCAGCGCGCACCGGACAGCCAGGCACCCAACCCACCAGAAAGAACGTTGACATGGCAGGACATAGCAAATGGGCCAACATCAAGCACAAGAAAGCCGCGACTGACGCCAAGCGCGGCAAGATCTGGACCCGGCTGATCAAGGAAATCACGGTCGCTGCCCGCATGGGCGGCGGCGACATCGCCGCCAACCCGCGATTGCGCCTCGCGGTCGACAAGGCCGCCGACGCGAATATGCCGAAGGACAATGTCACCCGCGCGATCCAGCGCGGCACCGGCGGCCTCGAAGGCGTGAACTATGAAGAGATCCGCTACGAAGGCTATGGCATCAATGGCGCTGCCATCATCGTCGACTGCATGACGGACAACCGCGTGCGTACGGTGGCCGAAGTGCGCCATGCATTCAGCAAGTTCGGCGGCAACATGGGCACCGAAGGCTCGGTCGCCTTCCTGTTCAAGCATTGCGGCCAGCTGCTGTTTGCGCCGGGCACGAATGAAGACGCGCTGATGGAAGCCGCGCTGGAGGCCGGCGCAGAAGACGTGATCGCCGATGACGAAGGTGGCTTCGAAGTGATCTGCGACCCGTATCAGTTCTCGGCCATTCGCGAGACGCTGGAAAAGGCCGGGTTCAAGCCCGAGGTCGCCGAAGTGACCATGAAGCCCTCGACCGCCACCGAGTTCGACGGTGAAGACGCCGCCAGGATGCAGAAGCTGCTGGACGCACTGGAAAACCTCGACGACGTACAAGAGGTCTACACCAACGCGGTGATCAACGAATAAACATCGCATGCCCGGATGCGCCGGCCCGAACCGGCGCGACACTGATTCCCCCAGATTTACCCTCTTCGCACCCCATGAAAATTCTCGTCGTAGGCTCCGGTGGCCGTGAACATGCGCTGGCCTGGAAGCTGGCCCAGTCGAAACGCATACAGATCGTGATGGTCGCTCCGGGCAATGGCGGCACGGCGCTTGACCCGCGCCTCAAGAATGTCGCCATCACCGACCCTGCCGCACTGGCCGAATTCGCGCAGAGGGAGCAAATTGCGCTGAC
>CAZCDW010000183.1:0-5120 GCA_964497485.1 uncultured Bifidobacterium sp. | reverse complement strand
GCTCGCGTTGGTGCTGTGCGACTTATTGACAATTTATTGATTTAAAAATAAAAAAGCTGGTCGATGACGTTGGCTTTGACAACAGTTTCTCGTTCATTTTCAGTCCGCGCCCGGGCACGCCGGCCGCCAACCTGACCGATGACACGCCGCATGACGTGAAGCTGGCGCGCCTGCAACAGCTGCAGAAAATCATTGCCGACAACACCCGCCGCCATTCCGACGCGATGGTCGGCAGTGTGCAGCGCGTGCTGGTCGAAGGACCATCGAAGCGCAATGAGCAGGAGTTGCAAGGTCGCAGCGAAAACAACCGTGTCGTCAATTTCGATGGCGGGCCCCAGGCGAAACGTTTGATCGGTCAGTTTGTCGATGTGAAGATCACCGACAGCCACCCATTCTCGCTGCGTGGCGAGATCCAGATCCTGTCGTGAGCCGCTACTGGCCATGACCTGAACCCGAGCCCAGATTCTTGAAGACTTCCACCACCGCCACGCGCGCCGGCAATGCAACCCAGCATTTCGCGCCCGACCCGATCGACAATACCCGGCTCGCCAATTTGTGCGGGCCGCTCGATGAAAACCTGCGCCAGATCGCTGCCGCACTCGACGTGACCATCTTCCGGCGCGGCGAGCGTTTCATCGCCGATGGCGTCAATGCCGCGCGCGCGGTCGAGATGCTGGCGCGCTTCTACGACGCGGCCGACAAGCCGGTGTCGGTCGAGGACATACAACTGGCACTGGTCGAGCAGCGTGCCAGCTACGCGACAAGCGCGGAGAAGCCCGCGATCCTCGTGAAAAAAAGCGACGAGGAATCGCCGGCCGAGAGCCCGGTGCTGAAGACGCGCCGCAGCGACCTGCGCGGACGCACGCCGCACCAGAGCCAGTACCTGAAGCACATCCTCGAACATGACGTGACCTTTGGCATCGGCCCGGCCGGCACTGGCAAGACCTACCTTGCGGTTGCCTGTGCCGTCGATGCGCTGGAGCGCGACGCGGTGCGCCGCATCGTGCTGACGCGCCCGGCAGTGGAAGCCGGCGAGCGCCTCGGCTTCCTGCCCGGCGACCTGGCGCAAAAGGTCGACCCCTACCTGCGCCCGCTGTATGACGCGCTGTACGATCTGCTTGGTTTCGACCGCACGCAGAAGATGTTCGAGAAGCAGGCCATCGAGATCGCGCCGCTGGCCTACATGCGCGGCCGCACGCTGAACCATGCATTCATCATCCTCGACGAGGCGCAGAACACAACGCCCGAACAGATGAAGATGTTCCTTACGCGCATAGGCTTCGGCAGCAAGGCTGTCGTCACCGGTGACGTCACGCAGATCGATTTGCAGCGCGGCCAGAAAAGCGGCCTGGTCGATGCGCTGCAGGTACTGGAATCCGTGCGCGGTATCGCCTTTACCCGTTTCACATCCGCCGATGTCGTGCGACACCCACTGGTGGGCCGCATCGTTGATGCCTATGATGCTGCGACCGCAGCGACCGCTGCCGCTGCACTCCGCGATGCCAAGAAAAAATAAATTGTCGCTGTCGGTGCAGTTCGCCGACCGCCGCCTGGCCGAGGCGCTGCCGCGTCCGCAGATCCGACGCTGGGTGCAGGCCGCTCTACTGGCGCCGGCCGAACTGACGATACGCTTTGTCGATGCCGACGAGGGACGCATGCTGAACCGCGACTACCGTGGCAAGGACTATGCGACCAATGTGCTGACCTTTGCGTATGCGGAGGGCGAACCGGTCAATGACGACGATCCGGTGCAGGCTGACATCGTGCTGTGTACCGATGTGCTACTGGCCGAGGCTGGCGAGCGCAAGCTGCCCGTGGAACAGCATGCGGCGCACCTGATCGTGCATGGCGTGCTGCATGCGCAGGGCTATGACCATGAGGATGACGACGAGGCTGTTGAGATGGAACAGCTGGAGACCGAGATCCTCGCCGGGCTCGGCATGCCGGACCCTTATGGGGATCGCTGACAGGGATCGCTGAAGGGTATCGCCAGATGACGCCGACGACGCCAGCGCCCGGGAATACCCCTGAGGAAACCAGGGTCTGGCCGCGAATTTGCGGTATGCTGTCCGTTCCGTGACTCTGGCTCTGAGCCAAATGCAAGACTATCCCCCAGGCAGCCGCGCTGCCGATGCCGGGGCGCAGCACAAGGCGCCCATCAAGCCGCACCGCTCGTTGTTCGAGCGCCTGAGCGCGCTGATATCCCCCGAACCTGAAAACCGCAGCGAGCTGCTCGAGCTGCTGCATGATGCGCAGGAGCGCAACCTGATCGACGCCGATGCGATGTCGATGATCGAGGGCGTATTCCAGGTGTCTGATCTGGCCGCGCGCGACATCATGATCCCGCGCTCGCAGATGGACGTGGTCGATATCGCGAAACCGATCGAAGACTGGCTGCCAATGGTATTGGCCACAGCGCATTCGCGCTTCCCGGCCGTCGACGGCGACCGCGACAAGGTGATCGGCATCCTGCTGGCGAAAGACCTGCTGCGTTATTACGCTGAAGATTCGTTCGACGTGCGCGACATGCTGCGGCCGGCCGTGTTCATTCCCGAATCCAAGCGCCTGAATGTGCTGCTGCGCGACTTCCGCGCCAACCGCAACCATATCGCCATCGTCGTCGATGAATATGGCGGCGTCGCCGGCCTGATCACGATCGAAGATGTGCTGGAGCAGATCGTCGGCGACATCGAAGATGAATATGACTTCGATGAAGAAGAAGACAATGTATTGCTGGTGAAAGACGGCGATGTCGGCCCGCGCTGGCGTGTGAAGGCACTGACCGAGATCGAGCAGTTCAACGAGGCACTCGACACGCAATTGGCGAGTGACGATGTCGATACCATCGGCGGCATGGTCGCGAACCATCTGGGCCGCATGCCGCGCAAGGGCGAGAAGTTCGACATGCACGGTCTGCGCTTCGAGGTGCTGCGTGCCGATGCGCGGCAGGTGCATGTGCTGCTGGTCGAGAAGCTGCCGCCCAAGGCTGAAGGCAACGCTGGCTGATGACAGCCAGCCCGCTTTCCGTTCTCACTGCCGCCGCATCGCGCGGCGCACTCCTTCCCTTCGCATGGCAGCCGTGATGCGCATGCCGGCACTCGCGCTGCTGCTGGCCATGCTGGCCGGCGCATCGACCGTGTTCGCGTTCGCGCCGTATGGCTGGTGGATGCTGCAAATACTGGCGCTGGCCGTGCTGTTCCTGCTGGCGCTGCATGCGACGTCGATGCGTGCCGCTTTCCGGCTAGGCTGGGGCTTTGCGTTCGCGGCGCTCGCGACCGGCACGCGCTGGCTGTATGTCAGCATGCATGACTATGGCCATATGCCGGGCTGGATTGCGGCACTGGCAGTGCTGCTGCTCGCCGCCGGGCTGGCGCTGCTGTATGGCAGCGCACTCGCGCTCGCGCACCGCCTGTCGCGTGGACGCAGCGCCGCTGTGAGCGCCCTGCTGTTGCTGCCGGCATGCTGGATGCTGGCCGACTGGACCCGCGCGTGGATCTTCACCGGCTTTCCGTGGCTGGCGACAGGCTATGCGCACAGCGACAGCCCGCTTGCAGGCTATGCTCCGCTGGTCGGGGTTTATGGCATAGGCTGGCTGGCGGCATTGCTGGCAGCGACGCTCGGCGCGTCGTTCGCTGCGCGACGCCCGCATGCCATCGCCCTCGCACTACTCGTGCTGATACCGGCGGGCGGCCAGGCGCTTCGAAACATCGCATGGACACAGCCGCAAGGCGCGGCGCTCAGCGTGCGCCTCTTGCAAGGCAATGTGCCGCAAGACATGAAGTTCAGCCGCGAGCAGCTGGCGGCGTCGCTCGCGCTGTACCAGCGCATGATCAGCGCTGAAGCCGCCGACCTGATCGTCACGCCCGAGACAGCGCTGCCTATGCTGGTGAACCAGCTGCCTGAGGGCTATCTCGACAAGCTCGCGCAATTCGCCCTGCAGAGCGACAGCAAGCTGCTGGTCGGCGTACCGTGGAGCACCGGGCCCGGGATTTACTTCAACAGCGTGATCGGCATTGCCGATGGCCATGCGCCGGCCTATCGCTACGACAAGCACCATCTGGTGCCATTCGGCGAATTCATCCCGCCCGGCGCGCGCTGGTTCGTCGACCTGATGCAGATGCCGCTGGGCGACTTCGGGCGCGGCGACCTGATACAACCGCCGTTCCCGGTGAAGGATCAGGCGGTGCTGCCCAACATCTGCTACGAGGACTTGTTCGGCGAAGAGATTGCGGCACAGATGGCGGCCGCTGCCGACCGCGGCACACCGGTCGCCAGTATCTTGCTCAACATTTCCAATATTGCATGGTTCGGTGACACCATCGCTCTGCCGCAGCATTTGCAGGTATCGCGCATGCGCTCGCTGGAAACCGGCCGGCCGATGCTGCGTGCGACCAATACCGGCGCCACCGCCGTGATCGATGCACGCGGGCAGGTGACCGCGTCGTTGCCACCCTTCACGGAGGGCACACTGGCAGCGCGCGTGCAGGGCATGCAGGGGCTGACGCCCTATGTCCGCATCGGCAATACGCTGCCGGTCGGATTGGCCTTTCTGATACTGCTGGCAGTCTGGCTGAATGGCCGCCGGCAGGGCCAAAACGGTTAAAATCGCAAGCTTTCTTCCTTTCTGGCCAGCCACCCTTGTGGCACCCCGAACATGCTGACTTTTCAACAGGTGATCCTGAAGCTTCAGGAGTACTGGGACGCGCAAGGCTGCGCGCTGCTGCAACCGTATGACATGGAGGTCGGCGCCGGCACCTCGCATACCGGCACCTTCCTGCGCGCGATCGGCCCCGAGCCCTGGCGCGCTGCGTATGTACAACCGTCGCGCCGTCCCAAGGATGGCCGCTACGGCGAAAACCCGAACCGCATGCAGCACTACTACCAGTACCAGGTGGTGCTGAAACCAGCACCGGAAAACATCCTCGACCTCTACCTCGGCTCGTTGGAAGCGCTCGGCCTGAAGCTGACCGAAAACGATGTGCGCTTCGTCGAAGATGACTGGGAAAACCCGACGCTGGGCGCCTGGGGCCTGGGCTGGGAGGTGTGGCTGAACGGCATGGAAGTGACGCAGTTCACCTACTTCCAGCAAGTCGGCGGCATCGACTGCAAGCCGATCACCG
>CAZCDW010000182.1:0-5124 GCA_964497485.1 uncultured Bifidobacterium sp. | reverse complement strand
CGATAAAGCAAGAAAGTACGACCCATGAAGAACCTGTTCATCGCCCTCCTGACTGCCTTCCTCTCCCAGGCCGCATCGGCCGGTGCGCCGCCCAAGGTCGATCCGAATGCTCCGCCGCCCGAGTATTATGTCGAACCGACCGAGCAGGCGCAGCCGAAGAAGAACGTGAAGAAAGCCAAGGCCGATGCCAAGGCCGACAAGAAGGCCGGCGACAACAAGCAGTAATTCCCGTCCTTACTCCGGCAAGCCGCGGATCAGGCCAGGCGCTCCAGCAGCCAGACCGCGGCCATCGCCCCGATACTCACCGAACCCCAGCGCTGCACCCGCATCACTGCGATCGGCCGTCGCAACACAGGCCATAGCAGCAGCCCCGCCACCGCAACAACCAGCAACTGACCGGCTTCGACCCCGAGATTGAAGGCTAGCAGCGTCTCGATGAAATGCGATGACGATAGGCCAAGCTCGCGCAATCCATTCGCAAAACCGAGCCCGTGCACCAGCCCGAACACAAACGCCAGCTTCCATTGATGAACGCGGCGGCCTGACAGCAAGTTCAGCACAGCCGACACGATGATGGACGCGGCGATGCAGGCCTCGATCCAGCGATCCGGCAACACCACCCAATCCAGCGCGGCTGCAGCGAGCGTGATCGAGTGCGCGACCGTGAAAGCAGTGACCACCGTGAGCGCATATCGCAGCAGCAACGATGGCTGGTCGCGTCCCAATACCAGGCCAGGCAGCAGCAGGCACAGCAGGAACAGCAAATGGTCGGGGCCGCTCCAGATATGCAGCGCACCTTCACGCACATAGGTCCATAACAGCTCGGTCAGCGCCAGATCGCGCAGCGGCAGGCGCTGCACCGCATGGCGGGCGTCGAACACGAAAGAGCGCTCGCTGCCATTTGCGTCCAGCTTCACGAACGCGCGCGCGACTTTTTCTTCGTCATTGAAAAACCCATACCGGACCAGCAGCTGCCCGGCGCCTTCGGGCAGCGCCGGCGCCCTGTGCTGCTGCCGTACATACAGGCCGTCATTGTGAAGGACGATGTCCTGTGCAGCGAAGCTCAGCGCTACGGGAGCGCCGTCGACCTCGAGCACGAGTGCGTCATTCACCAGTTGCGACAGCCGCGGCGCCAGCGCCGGCAACTCGTCACGCGACAGCGGCTTTCTGTCAGCCTCTGGTACCTGCAGCAGGCTGTCCAGGTCGCGCACCGCAAAGTCCAGTTGTACCTCCAGCGACTGCGGCACGCTGCTGATGCGCAGGTAGCTGTTGCCGGACTGGTGAGCCTGCACCTGCGGTGCTATCAGCACCAGCAGTGCCAGCACGGGCGCAGCGCACCAGTGCCGAACGATGTCAGGAAGCCGACAGTGCATCGAGTGTTGCCAGTTTCAGGCTGCCTGGCCAGCGTGAGCGGAAAACTTTTTGCAAGGCGGCGACACGAGCTTGCGTGCGATCCCTGGGCAAGGCACCGCTGACCTGCGCCTGCAGGTAGTGCATCGCGAGAATGAAATGCACTTCTTCACTATCGATGGCCGGATCGCGCACCGACAACAGGCTTTCACCGAGGGCTATCTGCTGCTTCAGTTGCTCGACCGTTTGATCAAAGGGTTTCAGCGGATGGTCCGCAAAGCTGTCATAGAAATGATTCTTCAGCAGCATGAACCGCGCGAGCCCGGATAGCTTGCCTTTGGGATCGAGCCTGAGCGCTTCACGATAAGGCGCAGGATCGGACACATAGAGGCGCGTATGCGGCGACAGCTGCAGCTTGTTGACCGATGCATTCAGCTGGCTGACCAGTACCGAGGTTTCCAGACCCTGGGTCTTGCCATGACTGATGATGTCTTCATTGAGCAGCGTGCGTATTTCATCGAGCATGCGGCCCGTCTCGATCAGAGCGACCGCACGGGCCGACGCAGGCGCCGGTGACTGCGCCGTGCGATGCAGTTCATCCAGGCGGCCCAGATAGGCCTTGCGGGCATCGGCACTGATCGCATCATGTGCGTGGGCCACCGGTGCGACCGGCGCCATCAGTGCCAGCAGCAGGATGGGCAAGAACCGATAGATCAGCGTAGGCAAGCGGCACTCCCTTGACTCAGGCTGAGGGTGGTGGCTCGATGCTCTCGCCGAGTGCCGCGGCACGCGCACCGGGATGCACGCTCATGCCGAACTTGCCGTCCAGCGGGACCTTCAGATGCAGCGAGCCGGCTTCCTCCAGCAAGGTGATCACGATCGCATAGCCATGGTGCAGCGGCAGGTCGTCGCGCGCCACCAGCACATGGCTGCCGTTGTCCAGCAAGACCTGCAGCGGCATCGGCCGGAAGTCCTCGAATGGCGGACGTGCCTGGAACATGTCACGTGCATCGGCATACGACAGCACGGCCAGCTTGGCCTGGTCGGTTTTCAGCAGGCTGGCGACGCGGTTTATGTCCCGCGCGCGGCTCACCATCGCGCGCGACAGCGGCAATCTGTCGTGCAGCAGCGCGACCCAGTCATCACCGAACGCATCACCATCAAGGTCGCTGCGTGAGGTCAGGACCTGCAGGTAACGCTTGCGAAAGATATCCCACTGCCGATACGGCGTGTGGGCGTGCGCCGGCGCAGTGGCCAGTAGCGGCCAGGCCGCCGTGGCCACCAGTGCTGCGCCCTGCTTCAGAAAGCTGCGTTTGTTCATACGGTATCCGGAGTGCTTGCCTGGTAAAACAAAGAGCGAGGCAGTGCCTCGCTCTCCTTGGTATCACGACGTACGTCGCGACATCACTTCTTGAAGATCTCCAGCGGGCAGATCGTCGTCACTGCATAGTTCGGCACGTCGACCACGTTGCTGATGCGCAGGTCGCAGGCCACGCTGGTCACGACATACGCCTGTTCCTTGGTCAGGCCTTTTTCAGACTGCAGCCAGTCGATCATGGTCAGCAGCGAGTTACGGGCAGCCATGGTCACGTCATTCGACAGCTGGGTCAGCGGCTTGATCTTTTCGCTGTCGAGATAGGTCCACTGCGGCGGCACTTCGCCGGCTTCCTTGAACGGATAGCCCACCACTGCGTGGAACTGGTCCGGCTCCAGCTTCTTCAGCTGCGAACCGCCCTCGAACATCGGCTGCTTGACCACCGACGCCATGCCCTTGCGGATCTCGGTCTGCACGGTCACGACCGCGCCCATTTCGATCGCGGTACCGGCCACTTCGCCATCGCCCTGTGCGTAGTGCACGTCACCGATGAAGAAGCCGCAGCCATCGACGAAGCATGGCAGCAGCAGCGTGGTGCCTTCGACCATCTGCTTGACGTCCATGTTGCCGCCGTTTTCGCGCGGCGGAATGGTACGCAGGCATTCATCCTTGTTGCTGCCCTTCGGACCGCAGACTTCCGGCGGACGGGCACCCGTCGGCTCCGGCGGCAGTGCGACGCCACCAGCCTTGGCCAGCTGGCCTTCGCGCGCAAGCCACTTTTTGACTTCCGGCTCGCCCGGCAGCACGCCGACCGAACCCATGAAGCCATTCATCGGGATGCGAACGCCCGGCACTTGCTCGGACACCGCTTCGCGGCGGTTCAGCTTCCAGTTGGCGACGAAAGGCTCGGTGTACTTGTCGGCCAGGAAACCAAAGCCCGGCACGATGGTGGTATAGCCATACTCGTTCGGGTTGATATCGATCAGCTTGACGGCCAGCACGTCACCGCGCTTCGCACCTTCGATATAGATCGGGCCCGTCATCGGATGGACCAGGTTCAGGTCGATCGCCGTGACATCTTTCGGCTTGGAGTTGATCGTCAGGTTCGAATCCAGCGCATCACGCGTGTGAACAACGATCAGATCGCCCGGCTTGGCGCGAGCGACTGGTTTGATGTTCGGGTGATAGCGGTTGAAGCAGTTCGGGTCTTGCTCGCAGTGAGCACCCTTTTTCTTGACCTCGACGATGGTCTGGGTCTTGACATCAGTCGTGTCGGCAAACGCGACCTGACTCATGCTCGCCGCCATCAGGCTGGCAAGCAGTGCTGGCATTAAACGCATTGCTTTTCTCCGTGTGGAAGGTAGAAGTTTCAGTACGAAACTATTTTTTTATTTATAGCAACAGCTATTACTTACGCGTCGCCATCGAAAGTTAACGGACGGGAAAATTTTTGTCTATACAAAAACTTTATCTGAATCATAAAAAAAGCTTATCGAATCAATAGGTGAAAGTAATCGAGCATTCAAGAATGGAAACTTCCACGGATTCGTCGGATAGGAAATGCTCGCTCGCATTCCCCATGCGCGCAGATTATTGCAACACTATATTTTTCTCTATAATTTCAAGGCACAGGCTGGTCATCTGCCGGCATCCTGGCTGGCTCCCTGATCGCGGAGGACGAACATGAAAGCCAATGTAGGAAACCTTGATCGCGCGCTGCGCATCGTCGCTGGTGCGGTGTTGGTCGCCTTGACCCTGATGCAGGTGATCGGCCCGTGGGGCTGGCTCGGCCTCGTCGTCATTGCCACGGGCGTGATGCGCTTCTGCGGGGCTTACTCGCTACTGGGCATCTCTACTTGCAAGAACACCCCGGCTGAAGAGCCACCCGCGGCATGAGCAAAGGTTTCGCCAATCCGCAGCAGACCTGGGACAAGCGCTTCGAATCTGCCGAGTACATCTTCGGTACCGAACCCAACGTATGGCTGGCCAGCCACGCCGACCTTCTCACCCCAGGCATGCGTGTGCTGGCCGTTGCCGATGGCGAAGGTCGCAACAGCGTCTGGATGGCGCAGCGCGGTCTGCAGGTCGATGCATTCGACATCTCACCGATTGGCGTAGCGAAAGCGAAAAAGCTGGCCGCCGACGCGGGCGTGCACGTGAACTACAGCGTCAGCAGTGTCGAGGACTGGCCTTGGAAGGTCGGCGTATACGATGCGGTGGTCGCGATTTTCATACAGTTCGCCGATCCGGCCACACGAGCGACCTTGTTCAGGCAAATGAAATCGGCATTGAAACCGGATGGCCTGATCCTGCTGCAGGGCTACACGCCGAAGCAGCTCGACTACAAGACCGGCGGTCCGCCACTGGTCGATCACCTGTATACAGAAGAATTGCTGCGCGATGCGTTCGGCGACATGGACACCGCCGAGCTGCGTGTCTACGACGATGGGCTGACCGAG
>CAZCDW010000181.1:0-5160 GCA_964497485.1 uncultured Bifidobacterium sp. | reverse complement strand
GCTGGGTGATCGGCTCGCTAATCTAACCGCAAAATTTGGCTGTTGACGTCTCGGCGGCTTGAAAACAGGGATGAACGGTTGGAACTGGCCTTTCGACTAGGACGTCGAATCTATCACTTGTTTTCTACGATTGTTTTCTTCTTGATCTTTCCGGCTTGAGCGCCGGGAGCTTGGTGGCGCCGTTGATGAAGCTAAAGTTTTAGCTTTCCGAAAGAGTCAACACCATTCGGTAGTGCGGAATACCAGCCTCAATGAACTCTTCACCCTCAGATGTAAAGCCATGCCTCGCATAAAACCCTGCCGCGTGGGTTTGCGCATGCAACACCAACTCGCGATGTTCAAGACGCTTCGCCTCGGCAAGCAGCGCGCGTAACACCTCCGCACCTATACCCTGCCCCCGCGCTGACTTGCGCACCGCCATCCTGCCGATATGCCCATCAGGCAGCAGTCGCCCGGTCGCTACCGGCTGGTCTTCATCGTCAAAGGCGACCGCATGAATACTGACCTCGTCAGCCTCATCCCATTCCAGCTCGACCGGAACGCCCTGCTCAACGACAAACACCTCGATGCGCAGCGCTTGCGCATGCTCGCGCACGCTGTCCCAGTCGCCGATGACGATACGCGGATTCATGACTGGACCGGCATCGCCTTCTCGAAGCCGATCAGCACTTCGCGCCAACGCTCCGGCACCGGTTCGCTCTGCCGCACGCGGCTGTTCGCATGCACGTACATCATCTCGCCCGAGACCAGCAGATCATCGCCCCGAAAAATCTCCAGCACGAAGCGCAGTGAGCTGCGGCCCAGTGAGGCGCATCGCACGCCGATGTCGAGCACATCATCGAAGCGCGCCGGCGCGTGATATTCGACAGTGGCCTTGCGTGCGAACAGCTCCAGCCCGGCCTCGGCTTGCGCGATCACGTCCGGCAAGCCGGTCGCGCGCCAGTATTCGGTGAAGGCGACGTCGAAGTAATTCAGGTAATTGCCGTTGAAGACAATCGCCTGCATGTCCACTTCGGACCAGCGCACGCGCAGCGCATGGGTGAAGCTGAAATCCTGTTTTGCCATGGTGTTGTTCTGTTCGGCGTCTCGTTATCGTTATTCTGCAAGGCACTGCGCCAGCCAGGCATTCACGCTCTCCGGCTGTTCATGCACGATCCAGTGACTTGCATCCGGCACGCGCGTCACCGTCACGTCGGCAATGAAGCGATCCATGCCATCAACCAACGATGGCAGCAGCGCCTTGTCTTGCTCGCCCCAGAGGATGCGCACCGGCACCTTCAACTGGAAGTTCGCCGGGTCCAGTGTGATCGCTGCCGCACCGGGTTCGGTCTCGGTCGGCGGATGCAGTGGCGACGCACGGTAGTAATTCACGCCACCTCTTAGTCCACGCCGCCAGCACTCATGGTAGCGGGCACGGGTATCGGCATCGAACCAGTCCGGATTCTCGCCCATGCCGAGCATGAATTTTTCCATCACCCTGAAATCATCCTTCGCCAGCGCCGCCTCGGAACCCTCGGCGCGCAGCCAGTTCATGTACTGGCTGGCCGCCTGCTGTTCCGGGTCATGCGCCAAGCCTTCGGCAAACGGTACCGGGTGCGTCGCATTAATGATCAAGAGCTTGCGCACCATCGCTGCATGCTTGATTGCGAATTGCCAGGCGACGGCGCCGCCCCAGTCATGCGCGACCAGCACGCAATCCTGGTACCCGAGCGCAGCGATCAACTCGGCGATGTCCTGCATCAGGTACTTCGCCTTGTACGCGTCGACCTCGTCCGGCATGTCGGACAGGTTGTAGCCGCGCAGATCCGGTGCGACGGCGAACCAGTCGCCGCCGAAGCGCTGCAATTGCGCATGCCACGCATACCAGAACTCCGGAAAACCGTGCAGGAACAGCAGCAGCGGGCGACCGGGCTCGCCGGCACTGGCGTAGTGCAGCCGCGTGCCTCCGGGCAGGCTGGCGTAATGTCCGCTACTGACGACGGTCGCCATCGCGTTAGCCCTGACCTTTCAGACCTGCCTGCAGCTTCTCGCGCACATGCGGCGCCGCCTCATACGGATCGGATGGATTGCGGCCGGTGACGATGTCTTCCATCCGCTTCTGTACATTGCCCAACGCTTGGGGATGCGAATAAATGTAGAACGTGCCGTTGCGGATCGCATCGAAGGTGCGCTCGGCAACTTCGGCGGCGCTGACCTTGCCGGACGCGACGGCTTTCTCCAGCACTGTCTGCGATACCTGCTGGCTGATGGTCGGCGCGCTGGCCTTCACGTCATCGGGACGCACCTTGTGCGACTGGCTGATGCCGGTCTGAACGAAATACGGGCACAGCACCGACGCGCCGATCGGTGCTTCCACCAGCGACAGGTCGTGATACAGCGATTCGGACAGCGACACCACCGCATGCTTGGATACGTTGTAGACGCCCATGGTCGGCGGATTCAGCAAGCCTGCCATCGATGCGGTATTGACGATATGACCTTCGTACGCAGGATTCCTTTTCGCGCACTCGAGCATCAAAGGCGTGAACACGCGCACGCCATGGATCACGCCCCACAGGTTCACGCCCAGCACCCATTCCCAATCGGCCTGCGTGCTCTCCCACACCAGGCCGCCGGCGCCGACGCCGGCATTGTTGAACACAAGATGGATCGCACCGAACGCCTCCATTGCCGCTTGCGCCAGCGCCTCGACCTGCTCGCCCTTGCGCACATCGCAGGCTTGGGCGACGACTGCCGTGCCACTTGCGCGCAGCTCGGTCGCGAACTGCTGCAAGGCCTGATCCTGCACATCGGCCAGCACCAGCTTCATGCCTAGTCGCTGACCAAGCAGCGCGAACTCGCGGCCAAAGCCGCTGGCCGCGCCGGTAATGACGGCGACCCTGTCCTTGAATTGTTTCATCGATGGACCTTATTGCTCAGATGAGCTTTACCAGCTGCTTGCCAAAGTTCTTCCCGCGCAGCAGGCCCATGAAGGCCTCGGGCGCGGACGCCAGCCCTTGCGAGATCGTCTCGCGATACTTCAGCTTGCCCTCGGCCACCAGTTGTCCGAGCTCGGTCAGTCCCTGCGGCCAGAACTCCATGTGCTCGGACACGATGAAGCCCTGCACCAGCAGGCGCATCGACAGCACCGCATGGATGTTATGGATGGGCATCGGGTTGCCGTCATAGCCCGAGATCAGTCCGCACAGCGCGATGCGGCCGAACGGGTTCATGCGCGCCAGCGTCGCATCCATCACCACGCCGCCGACGTTCTCGAACAGGCCATCGATGCCGTCCGGTGCGGCGGCTTTCATGTCCTTGAACAGGTTGCCGCCCTTGTAGTCGACGCAGGCATCGAAGCCCAGTTCGTTGACCACGTAATCACATTTCTGCTTGCCGCCGGCGATACCAACCACGCGGCAGCCTTTCAGCTTCGCCAATTGACCGACCACGCTGCCGACAGCACCGCTGGCAGCAGAGACGGCAATGGTCTGGCCAGCCTTGGGCTGGATGATCTGGTTCAGTCCATACCACGCCGTCATGCCGGGCATGCCGACTGCGCCGAGGTAGGCGGACAGGGGTACCGGACCGTCGGGGACTTTTTTCAGCAGCGTGCCATCGGAGACGCCGATCTCGGACCAGCCGAACATGCCGACCACCTTGTCGCCGGGCTTGAATTTGGGGTTCTTCGACTCGATGACCTCGCCGACCGTGCCGCCTATCATGGTCTCGTCCAGCGGCTGCGGCGCTGCATAGCTCTTCGCGTCCACCATGCGCATGCGCATGTACGGGTCAAGCGACAGGTAATGATTGCGCACCAGCAGCTGCCCATCGGCGATGGCCGGCAGTGGCTGGGTCTCGAGCCGGAAATTGTCCGCCGATACCTCGCCTTGCGGGCGCGAGGCCAGCACGATCCTCTGGTAAGTGCTCATGGTGTTTTCCTTTACAGTTTGGCGGCTGCTTCCAGCCGCTTCAGGTATTTGAAGGTGCCCATCGCCTTGGCGACCAGCTTGTCACCGTCATGCAGTTCGGCTTCGCAGAAGCACATTGTTGTCGAACGGTGGAAGGCATGACCGGTGGCGACCACGCGACTGCCCGGACGACCGGCGGGTTGCAGGAAACTGGTCTTCATCTCCACGGTCACGCCGGCGCGCGATTCAGGATCGAGCGAGCGCCCGGCAAGGGACATCACCACGTCGAGCAAGGTCATCACCACGCCGCCATGCGTGACCTGCCAGCTATTCATGTGGGCAGGCTGCAGGTTGAGCGCGACTTGCGCGCGACCGTCGGCCATGCCGAGGAATTCAACGCCGAGCTGCTTGAGAAAAGGAATCTCGACGGGAAAATCGGGCTGTGTCATTGGAAAGGAAAGTCGTTGGCAGCAATGTCTGCAGGCATCGAGCCAGATCAGATCAACACGGCCGACACGCCACCATCCACGGCCAGCGTCTGCCCGGTAATGTGCTTGCCGGCCTGCGTCGCGAACAGCAACAGCGCGCCCTTCAGATCTTCATCATCGCCAAGCCGGCGCAGCGGCGCGCGCTGTGCCGCTTCCTCGCCCATGCGCTCCAGCATGCCGCGCGACATTTTCGATGGGAAGAAGCCGGGGGCGAGCGCGTTCACGGTGATGCCGTACTTGCCCCACTCGCCCGCCAGCGTGCGCGTGAAATTGATCACCGCAGCCTTGGATGTGTTGTAGCCGATGGTTTGCATATGCGATGCACCGTTGCCTGCCAAGCCGGCGATCGACGCGATGTTGATGATGCGACCGTAATGGCGCGGGATCATCGAGCGCTTGCCGATTTGCTGCGACAGCAGGAAGATGCTGCGCACGTTCAGGTTCATCACCTTGTCCCAGCCGTCGAGCGGATGATCTTCGGCAGGCGCGCCCCAGGTGGCACCGGCATTGTTGACCAGGATATCCACATGGCCGAGGTGAGCCAGCGCTGCATCGGCCAGTGCCGTGGTGCCGGCTTCGCTGCCGAGATCGGCCTTCACCGCCTTCACGTGAATACCACGCTGCGACAGATGGGCAACCGCATCGTCGAGCTCATCCTGCTTGCGGGCGGCAATCACCAGACTGGCGCCCTGCTCACCGAGGGCCTCGGCCATTTGCAGACCGAGACCGCGCGAACCGCCAGTCACCAGTGCAGTCTTGCCGCTGAGGTCGAACAATTCCCG
>CAZCDW010000180.1:0-5191 GCA_964497485.1 uncultured Bifidobacterium sp. | reverse complement strand
GGTGTCTACCGCCATGGTCGGCTCGCCAAAGGCCACGTTGAGCACCACGTTGGCCCTGCAGCGCTGGAACGGCCTGCTGTTCGAAACCATTGTTCTCGAACAGCAGGCCGTTCCAGCGCTGCAGGCCGAAACGTTCGAGGTTCAGGCAGGGCGTATCCGCGAAGTGCGGCGCGCCCACCAGTTCACCCTTGAGGTCATAGGTCCAGCGATGCAAGGGACAGACGATGTTCTGCGAATTGCCGCGGCCGACCAGCATCTTGGCCTGGCGATGACGGCAGACATTCGACATCAGCTCGATGCCTTGCTGGCCACGTACCAGCACGCGGCCGTCGCTTTCCCATGGCAGGGTCGCGAAGTCGCCGGTATCGGGCACCATGAGTTCATGGCCGACATAAGACGGACCTTGTTTGAACAGCTGCTGGATTTCCTGCTGCAGTAGCGTGTCATCGAAATAGACACCTACCGGAAGTTGCGCGTTAGAGCGCGCGAGCCGAGAGAGACTGGCCAGATCGGACATCCCCACCCCCAAATTAATTTGCACCAACCTAAGGAAGAAAGAATCCGCAAAAACCTGTGTTCAAACGAAATGAAACGGTTATTTTTTGGACGAAGGGCGGATTATACCCGCGCGGTCTCCCCGGGGATACCAGTTTTTCAATCTTGCCAGATGGCCTGTCCTGCCCGGCAAGCCAGGTTCAATCAAACGCAATGGATCGCCATGGTTCGCCATGGGCCATGAAAGACCGCGACGGATCTTCTTGCGCGGGCCATCACCTGCACAAAGGCTGAAATGGATGCCGATATGGCAATGAAACAGGCAGGTTTTTGCGGTCTGCCGACATGCCCTTGCACTAAAATAGTCAGTTCCCTTTGCAAGACCTGAACATGCCGAAAAAAACCAATACCGAGCAGCCCAGCGCATCCTTCGAGGAAGCGATGTCAGAACTGGAACAACTCGTCGCCGACATGGAAGCGGGCGATTTGCCCCTCGAAGCTTCGCTCGCCGCCTACAAGCGCGGCTCCGAACTCGTGAAGTACTGCGCCGCCCAGCTCGAGCGCGTCGAGAAGCAGGTCAAAGTGCTGCAGGGTGACCTGCTGAAGCCCTTTGCCGATGGCCACGGTGATGAAGACGAGGACGCCGACGAATGAGTCTCGATTTCAACACCTGGCGCAAGCAGGTCCAGGCCGGCATGGAGGCCGTACTGGCCGCGCACCTGCCGTCCCCTGCCATCACCCCGCATCGCCTGCACGAAGCCATGCACTATGCAGCGATGGATGGCGGCAAGCGCGTGCGCCCTCTGCTGGTCTACGCGGCCGGTGAACTGTTCGATGCGCCGCGCGATGCCATCGAGCGCGCCGCAGCGGCGGTCGAGATGATCCATGTCTATTCGCTGGGGCATGACGACATGCCGTGCATGGGCGATGATGACCTGCGTCGCGGCAAGCCTACCGTGCACAAGCAATATGACGATGCGACCGCGCTGCTGGTTGGCGACGCCCTGCAGGCGCAGGCCTTCGAGGCCCTGGCTGGCGGCACGCTGGATGCGGCGCGCAAGCTTGCGATGGTGTCGCTGCTGGCGCGTGCGGCGGGTTCGCTGGGCATGTGCGGCGGACAGGCAATCGACCTGGCGTCGGTGGGGCTTGCATTGTCGTTGCCTGAATTGGAACAAATGCACAAGCTGAAGACCGGTGCGCTGCTGCGCGCGTCGGTGATGCTGGGCGCAACGGCCGGCAAGGCGCTGGCGGCCGACGAAGAAGCGGCGCTGTCAGCCTATGCTGCCGCCATCGGGCTGGCCTTCCAGGTGGTGGATGACATCCTTGACGCGACCGAAGACACGGCCACGCTCGGCAAGACCGCCGGCAAGGACGCGGCCAATAACAAGCCGACCTATGTTTCCTTGCTGGGGCTGGAGGCTTCGCTTGCCCTCGCAGAGAAACTGCGGCAGGATGCCCATGGGGCTTTGCAGCCATTTGGCAGCACGGCGGGAAGATTGCGCGACATTGCGGACCTGATCGTGCGAAGGAAGGCCTGAGATGGAATTATTAAAAAAGATCAATGATCCTGCGGACCTGCGCGCCTTGTCGCGCGCCGAGTTGCGTGTGCTGGCCGACGAGCTGCGCCAGTATCTGCTGGAATCCGTGTCCAAGACCGGCGGCCACCTGTCATCCAACCTCGGCACTGTCGAGCTGACGATTGCGCTGCACTATGTGTTCAGCACGCCGGAAGACCGCATCGTCTGGGACGTGGGTCACCAGACCTACCCGCACAAGATCCTGACCGGTCGCCGCGACCGCATGCCGACGCTGCGCCAGCAGGGCGGCCTGTCCGGTTTCCCGCGCCGCGACGAGAGCAACTACGACACCTTCGGTACCGCGCATTCGTCGACGTCGATCTCGGCCGCGCTGGGCATGGCGCTCGCCGCGCGTACCAAGGGCGAGCAACGTCACTCGGTGGCCGTGATCGGCGATGGCGCGATGACGGCCGGCATGGCCTTCGAAGCGCTGAACAATGTCGGCGTTTACGAAGACATCAAGATGCTGGTGGTGCTGAATGACAATGACATGTCGATCTCGCCACCGGTCGGTGCGCTGAACCGTTATCTCGCACGCCTGATGTCGGGCAAGTTCTACGCGGCGGCAAAGAATGTCGGTAAGTCCGTGCTGCCGCCGGGCATGCTCGAGTTCGCCAAGCGCTTCGAAGAGCATGCGAAGGGCATGCTGGTGCCCGCGACCATGTTCGAGGAATTCGGGCTCAACTACACCGGCCCCATCGATGGCCACGACCTGGATTCGCTGATCCCGACGCTGCAGAACCTGAAGGAGCTGAAAGGCCCGCAGTTCCTGCATGTGGTGACGAAGAAAGGCCAGGGCTACAAGCTGGCCGAGGCCGATCCCATCCTGTATCACGGCCCGGGCAAGTTCAATCCGGCCGAAGGCATCAAGCCGGCGACCGCGCCGGCCAAGACCACCTACACGCAAGTGTTCGGCGACTGGCTGTGCGACATGGCCGCGGCGGACGACAAGCTGGTCGCGATCACGCCGGCGATGCGCGAAGGCTCGGGCATGGTCAAGTTCGACCAGCAATACCCGGACCGCTATTACGACGTCGGCATCGCCGAACAGCATGCAGTGACCTTTGCGGCTGGCCTCGCGTGTGAAGGCTTGAAACCGGTGCTCGCGATCTATTCGACCTTCCTGCAGCGCGGTTACGACCAGTTGATCCATGACGTCGCTTTGCAGAATCTCGATGTCACGTTCGCGCTCGACCGCGCCGGCCTCGTCGGTGCCGATGGCGCGACCCATGCGGGCAATTACGACATCGCCTTCCTGCGCTGCATCCCCAACATGGTGGTGATGACGCCGAGCGACGAGAATGAATGCCGCAAGATGCTGAGCACGGCGTATCGCCATTCGGGCCCGGCATCGGTTCGTTATCCGCGTGGCGCCGGCGTGGGCGCCGAGATCGATGCATCACTGGAAGCGGTCGAGCTGGGCAAGGGCATCGTGCGCCGGCAGGGCAAGGACGTGGCCATCCTCGCGTTTGGCACCATGGTGGCGCCGGCGCTGAAAGCTGCCGACGAACTCAATGCCACGGTGGCCGACATGCGTTTCGTGAAGCCCATCGATGCGGCGCTGGTTGCGCAGCTGGCCAACAGCCATGACCTGGTGGTTACCATCGAAGAGGGCTGCGTGATGGGCGGTGCCGGTTCGGCGGTGGCCGAGGCGATGGCGGCAGCCGGCATCGTCAAGCCGCTGCTGCAGCTGGGTCTGCCGGACAAGTTCATCGATCACGGCGATGCACAGCAGCTGCTCGCGCAATGCGGGCTGGACTCGGCCGGCATCGTGGCTGCCGTTCGTCAGCGTGTCGGGAAGGTCGAGCCGCGTCTGGTGGTCAATCAGTAAACCCAAGTCTTGGATCCCAGCTTTCGCTGGGATGACGATTCCGGAGGCCTGTCTCAACATTCCGTCGTCCCAGCGAAAGCTGGGGCCCATGGCCCATCGGGCTGCGTCGGGCGTTGCGCTCAATTGGCCAGCACCTGGCCAAAGCGGGTCCTAGTCGCGGCTGCGTCCCTTCTCCCACAGCACATCGCTGCCGCCCGCATGACGGTTCAGCACGCGCGCCAGCACGAACAACAAGTCGGACAGTCGATTCACATAGTGGCCGAGCCGCGCATGTACATTCTTTTCTTCGTTGCGTAGCGCTACAATGCTGCGCTCCGCGCGCCGGCACACCGTGCGACATACATGGGCGACCGCCGCCGCGCGCGAGCCTCCGGGCAGGATGAAGTCCTTCAGTGGCGGCAGCGTCGCGTTGTACTTCTCGAGTAGCGCATCAAGCCGCTCAACCTGCGAGTCGGTCATCATCACGAAGCCGGGAATGGACAGTTCGCCGCCAAGGTCGAACAGGTCATGCTGTATCGTGATCAGCTCGTCGCGCGTGGTGGCCGGCAGGTCTTCGCACAGCAGCACACCGATCTGCGAATTCAATTCATCGACGTCGCCCATGGCTTGAACGCGCCATGCATCCTTGACCGTGCGCGTGCCATCGCCCAGGCCGGTGGTGCCATCGTCGCCAGTGCGCGTCGAAATCTTTGACAGTCGATTGCCCATCTTGCGTTATCCCGCAGGAGTTCAGTTCATGAAGGGGGCAGCATACGGTAAATTGCCTGCCCGATGTTTGCCCTGCCAAAACCGCCAATTCGGCGAACACGCCAATTTCTGAGGCGATAAAGGGACAGAGAGTACAATATCTTTCCCTCGGAGAATCCCGTATGAATTCCCCTGCCGACGTCCTGAAGCGCCCCCTGCCCGAAGCCCTGCTGTCCGCACTGCAGGCGCGATTTGGCACGCAATTGTCGACCACGCACGCGATGCGCGAGCATCACGGCCGCGACGAGTCATCGTACGATCCCATGCTGCCGGATGCGGTCATCTTTGCGCAATCGACCGAGGATGTCGCAGCGGCCGTTGCCCTGTGCAACGAGCATCGTTTCCCGATCATTCCCTACGGCGCCGGTACCTCGCTCGAGGGCCATATCCTGGCCTTGCAGGGTGGTCTGTCGATCGACCTGCTGCAGATGAACCGCGTCGTGAACATCCATGCCGAGGACCTGACCGTGACGGTACAGCCCGGCGTGACCCGCAAGCAGCTGAATGCCGAGATCAAGGATACCGGCCTGTTCTTCCCGAT
>CAZCDW010000179.1:0-5224 GCA_964497485.1 uncultured Bifidobacterium sp. | reverse complement strand
TTGCCTGACTGTCTTCGAACAGCTGCACACGCAAGCGACGCTGCAGCCTATCGGACACCGTACGAGCAAGCTTCGACAGAAGCGGCTGCAACCATTGGCAGTCATTTTGATTGCCGACCCAAATCGAAAACTCGATTACGCCATTGCAATCCGTGATACCCAGCTCCGCATCGCGCAACACGGCTGGCCGCAACGCCAATCTTGTTAACGCGGCTGTACTGGCAGATGAAGAACTCACCTTCAACGCGGCCCAAAGCTCGAAAGCGAGCGAGTCAATGCCGGCGTCAGCCGATGTGGCCAAACTTTCACTTCGCAGAGGATCTGCGTCGGAAGCGACAAGGAGCCCGTCACGACCAAGCTTGCTATAAGCATCGTCGCTTGCCATGCTCCCGGCACAGGCATGCGGGGACTCAGGGCAACGCCCCAACAGCGACTTCATACGGATGACGTCATCGAGTTGCGCGTCAATCCGGACGCAGGCTGAAGCCCCCCCCTGCTCCGGCAAGCTCAGAGACATCGGTCCAAGATCTACGAATATTCGTTGTGCGTTCACAAGTGCTCCCTGCACTCGATTGGGGTTATGCGCTCCTTGCGCGACAGTGCATAGCGCACTTCGGCCGCCTCCTCGACTTCCAGCTCTTCTCGTCGCGAGAGTTCAAAGTCGCGTTCTTCATGGACTGTACGAAGCATCTCGCTAAATTTTTCGCGCATGCGAACTGCGGCCATGTACTCTTCCCTGGCCCCTCTCTCATTTTCTGCTGCCTGCTCGTGGCGTTCCCTCGCCTGCTCCACTTCCTGTTTCAATTCATCGATACGTTCCTTCATCAGCTGTACGTCTATCTGCACGTGCTGTATATCTTTCAAAAGCACGATGCGCCTGCACAGGTCGGCAAAGAGTGCTTTTTCGCGCTGTCGGCTTTCATCGCGATAGTCGCGCAACGTCTTTTTTGCCTGCTCGACAGCCTCTTCTGCTGCGCGCAGCAGAAGACGTGCCTTGGCCAACGCGCGTTCAGCTTTTTCTTCCCGAAAAATCTTGATTCTCAGCAAATCACTCAGTACATCCATCGCGCACTTTCATCGAACACTTAATCGCATGGAAAATCAAAACTTTGACCTACCATTTAGTTGCCAAAACGATACATCTTGTCCGTTTGTAACCACGTTTTCGACGCGGTTCCTGGTTGTACAAAGGAAAAACAGCGATCTCGAGATCAATGGCCACCCATTGCCCGCGGGATGGAGGGCAAAAAGCTAGGAGCTTTCAGGAAAGGACTAGACAGGAGCAAAACGCGGTGTGACTGCCGTCGAAAGGCAGGTCAGGAGATGGCAGCGTCCATTTGCGCCAGCGTGTCGTCGAAATGCACGCGTTCATCAGTGCGCTGCTTGAGAAAACTACGAATACGATCGATCCGGTCGATCGCCTGGTCAGCGACAAGATCTGCGCCCCGCTTGTATTCGCCAATCTTCACAAGCAGTTCGACTTCCTGGTACTTTGCCATCAATTCGCGCAAACGGCCGGCAGTTTTCTTGTGCTCAGGCGTAGCAACCATGTTCATCACCCGAGACACTGACGCCAGCACATCGATTGCCGGGTAATGGTTAGCAGATGCCAGCTTGCGCGACAAGATGATGTGCCCGTCCAGGATCGAGCGTGTCTCGTCAGCAATCGGCTCCGTCATGTCGTCGCCTTCAACCAGCACGGTATAGAGCGCCGTGATTGATCCTTTATGGCCCATACCAACGCGCTCCATCAAGCGCGGCAAGGTCGCAAATACGCTAGGCGGGAAACCCCGACGGGTAGGTGGCTCGCCAGCGGCGAGGCCAATTTCACGCTGGGCGCGCGCGAAGCGAGTGACTGAATCCATCAGGAACAATACTCGTTTGCCCTGATCGCGGAAGTACTCGGCAATCGCTGTAGCAACATAAGCCGCCTTCGAGCGTTCCATCGACGACTTGTCTGATGTGGCACAGACGATCACAGCCTTGCGCCGCCCTTCCTCGCCAAGTTCATGCTCGAGAAATTCCCGAACTTCACGGCCGCGCTCGCCGATCAAGGCCACCACCGTTACATCAACGTCTGCGCCTTTGACCAGCATCGCCATCAGCGTTGACTTACCGCCGCCCGCCGCGGCGAACACGCCCATGCGCTGACCTTCGCCGCAAGTGAGCAGTCCGTCGAGCGCCCGTATGCCGAGCGAAAGCGGATGCTTGATGATGCGTCGACGAAGAGGATCAGGCGCACCAGTAAGTACCGGGTAATACCGCGTGATGTGGAGCGGACCCTGCGTAGTAACGTCGATCGGGTCGCCCATGCCATCCAGCACGCGACCAAGCAGGCCATTACCCACAGGTACCATGTGCACATGCCCGGTGGGTATGACTTCCGTGTCGCCAGAAATACCTTGCATGTCACCCATTGGCATAAGCAAAGCCGAACCTTGCGCGAATCCGACCACCTCGGCCTTCATGTCGACCTCGTCGCCAGGGCTATGCAAAACGCAGATCTCGCCAATTTTCACCGACGGTATGACTGCCCTGATAATGGTGCCCGTCACTTCAATGACCCTGCCGCGAATGCGCGCAACCTGCGCCTGTGCCAGCGCCGTCTGCAGCATGTCGGTAATGTAATTAAAGTGGTGGGGCTTCATTGACAAACCGAAGGGCGAAAAGCTTGAACAAGAGTCAGCTACACGCTCAGATAACTATCGATCGGCGCTCATCGTGCTATACATTTCCTGCCAACCGGCTCTGAAGATCATTCAGCGCCTTCAGCACATTCGCTGCCGCATCGAAGTACAAGTTGTAGCTCACCAGCAGGCTGTTGACTAACAGCTGTTGCGATGCATTGCGCTGCGTGATTTGCAGAGCTTTCTCACTGAACCGGCTTCGGATATCGCGCAATGTTTCATATGAAGGCGCGATCTTCAAAAGTTTTGTCAGTGACGAAATTGGTGTGACCGCCTCAAATGTCGCGTAAACGGGTAAACCCCCAACGATGGCGAAGGGGGTTTTTATTCTGTAATAAATTCCGAACGCATCTTTAACAACACGCCCTACTGTGGTTTCCAGAAAAACATTACTGGTTGGCACAGGAAGATCACCTAAAAACATCGCGCCATTGGTTGTCGCAACTTGCCACAACACCTTGTCGCCTTGAATAGGAGTCAGTCCTTGCTGTATGAACCAGTCGTCGCTCATTCCATACTGCGTGAACAAGGCGTCGATCTGGTTTGATCGCGCAACTGCAGCGTCCAGCAACCATCGTTGATACTCCGTTGCACTGGCTGGCACTACAAAGGGCTCGACTACTGGCCGACCCGTGAAGTAATAAATGTTACGGTTACGGTCGACAACATAATATTTATTTTCCGTGCTGTCGAAGCCGGGTGGATCAGTGCTGATGACGACTTGGTCAAATGGATCAGTAGGGCTGTACTTGTAAGTGACACGGTAAAAATTGGGAGATAGCGGGAAGGTCAGGTCTATGCTCTCATATACCTGTTTGATACCGTTATAAAAATCAATCAGGCTCTGAATCTTCGGATCTGTCGTGACTGCCGGAATAGTTCGGGCTGGAAAAGAATCGGCAATGCTGCCGATATCCCAAGAGACTTGCGTGCCGTTCGAGCTCGTGATTTTGATGGTAGACGTCGCCTGATCAACGGAAAATCGCAAGAAATTGGCATCAGAAAACTTCGCAACCAGCGACTGCAGTTTTTCAATATCCGCCACTTGTTGTTTCAAAACCTCAGTTTGCAGACTCAACTGAATACCCTGATCCGAGCCCAGCGATCCCAATGTGCCAACCGCCGTAGTAATTAGCGTGTCATCATTCAGGATCCACGGCGTGCTCTGGTTGTTGTCCAGGCGGTAGTCTGTGATGATCTGGAATTCAGCCATGCTTGCCTCTTTATCCAATTAATCGTTACGCGGGATATCAGTAGCTACAGTTTTCTAGCGACATACGACCATTAGCCAGTCCGCCAAGCTCCTTGACGCGTCAATTAATTCGTCCTCGTGTCTTGCCCGGAAAATCCGCATCAAACTGGAATGACCGGCCATCTCGTATCGCGCGAGCTGCTTCAGCTACTGACTGACCTAACCGCGCGCCTAGCTCACCATCATCGTCCTTGTTCTTGCCAATGCTTGCGTCACCCGTGCGAGTACCTTCAAGCACCTTGTCCTTCGCCCTTGCACGCAGTTCCTCCCGCTCTGCCTTCAATACACGTAACTGCCGTAATGCCTCGGCGAGCTGCTCGTCACGCGCAGTCCGCCGCTGGTTGAGCGTCGATTCTTCATCTTTCACCGCATTTCGGTTTTCATCGACCACGTCGTCCAGCTTGTCTGCCTGCTTGGCTGCATTAGCCAGCTCTGTTGCCAACAGCAGCTGAATCGCTGCTGCCAGATTGACCAGCAAGACCAGGTTCGTAAATGATGCTGCTGCCGAGTCACGCCGATTGGCATAGCTGTCGAATGTGGTGAACATGATGGTTTGAGTTACCTTCCCGCTGGCGTCGGTCGTCGTCTTCACAAAAGACACACTGCCCGGATAAGGCAATGGCACCGTATCGGCAATCTTCTTCACATCGGCCAGTTGCGACTCTCCGTACCACGAAAAGGTCTTGGCAGGTGGTGAGCCGTCCATGCTATCGATGACGACAAGAACGGGTGTAATGACGGGAGCATTGACCGACGCTCCTAGGGCAGTCAGCAAATCGTAGGTGTCGTTCGCCTCCTGCAGATTGTTGCCTAACATCGGACCATCGCCCAGGAAAAGTGCCTGAAGGCTCTCCGATGTCCGCGGTGTACTCTCCAGACTGGCAACCGTCACCGGTGTCACGGTACTGGTCAATCCCTTGTACAAGGCGTAGGCAGCATTGCTTACCTTGCTCAGCGCCTCCAGCAACCGGGAAGCCGCCGATACGTTTTGCTGGATTGAGTTGCGAATATTGTCAGTCAGGGAAACCTGAACGGCATCCATGACGCTGATTGCATCATCCGGACTGCCAATAACAAAAGATGGGATAGACGTCGGCGCCGAATTGGTCACTGGGGTGCTCATGGTTTGCCTCCTGCGGGTCAGATCAGGTTGCGAAAGCGACGCTTGGGCGGTGCTTGGGGTGAGGATCGTTGAGCTTCTCTGACTGCCCGGTCAGCGTCCTCCCTCACCTCGCGCATGGTTTGCTCGATCATTTGCTGAGTTTCCCGACGGATTTGTGGATCA
>CAZCDW010000178.1:0-5239 GCA_964497485.1 uncultured Bifidobacterium sp. | reverse complement strand
TGGCTCAATCAGCATTACCCGAAGATTCCGCGCCAGGCCGTGGCATCGAACGGCGAAGCAGCGCGCCTCGCCAGCGAAGACCCTGCCGTCGCCGCGATTGCTGCCGAAGCGGCGGCCAAGCGCTACGGTGTCGCGATCGCGCATGCGCACATTCAGGATGATCCACACAATCGTACGCGCTTCTTCGTGATTGGCGCCTTGCAGCCGGGCCCGTCCGGACGCGACCAGACTTCGCTGGTGCTGTCGGTGCCGAACAAGCCGGGTGCCGTGTATGAGTTGCTGGCGCCGCTGTCGAAACATGGTGTGTCGATGACGCGCTTCGAATCGCGCCCGGCGCGCACCGGCCGCTGGGACTATTACTTCTACGTTGATATCGAAGGTCATGCGCAGGATGCGAAGGTCGCGCAGGCCCTGGTCGAATTGCAGGCTCAGGCAGCGTTCTTCAAGGTGCTCGGCTCCTACCCGCACTCGGCCTGAATTGGCATAACCCTTGATCGCGCATTGGCGCGAACTTCAGCAAGAGAATCCGATGACGATTTCCCCCTCTGTATTCGGTCCTGATTACGTGCGCGCGATCGCGCCCTACCAGGGCGGCAAGCCCATTTCCGAAGTGGCCCGCGAGTTCGGCCTCGACGAAGCGAGCATCGTGAAACTGGCGTCGAACGAAAACCCGCTGGGTCTGCCGGCCTCGTCAAAGGCGGCGATGCAGCGGGCGCTGGATGATCTGGCTCGCTACCCGGACTCGAACGGTTTCGATCTCAAGGGCGCGATCAGCAAGAAGTTCAACGTGCCGACCGACTGGATCACGCTCGGCAATGGCAGCAACGACATCCTCGAACTGGCCGCGCGCGCATTGGTGGCGCCGGGGCAGTCGGTGGTGTATTCGGAATATTCGTTTGCTGTATACCCGCTGGCGACGCAGGCCGTCGGTGCGCGTGCGATTGTGGTGCCTTCCCGAGACTTCGGGCATGACCTTGATGCGATGGCTGCGGCAATTTCGCCGGATACCCGGCTGGTATTTGTCGCGAACCCGAATAACCCGACCGGCACCTTCATCCCCGGCGATCAGGTACGTGCGTTCATTCGCAAAGTGCCGGCCCATGCGGTGGTCGTCCTGGACGAGGCCTATACCGAGTATCTGGATGATGGCGACCGCTATGACTCGATCGCATGGGTGAAGGAACATCCGAACCTGATCGTGTCCCGCAGCTTCTCGAAGGCTTACGGACTGGCCGGGCTGCGGGTCGGCATGGGCATTGCACAGGCCGGCATTACCGACTTGCTGAACCGGCTGCGCCAGCCCTTCAACGTGAACTCGTTGGCGCAGGCTGCGGCGATCGCCGCGCTTGGCGACGAGGCTTTCCTGCAGCAGAGCGCACAACTGAACCGCGATGGTTACCGGCAGCTGACTGCCGCATTCGATGCGATGGGCATTGAATATGTGCGTTCGTATGGCAATTTCGTGTTGTTCCGCGCCGGGAATGACGATGGCGCAGGCAGCCGCGTGAACCTCGCGCTGCTCAAGCGCGGGATCATCGTACGTCCGGTCGGCAATTATGGTTTGCCGCAGTGGCTGCGCGTGTCGATCGGCCTGCCGCAAGAAAATGCGGCCTTCCTTGATGCGCTCAAGGCCGTGCTGGCCTGAACGTCATTGATGGCCACCTTCAATAAAGTCGTCATTTTCGGCGCCGGCCTGATCGGCGGCTCGTTCGCGCTGGCGTTGAAGCGTGCGGGTGCGGTGCGCGAAGTGCTCGGCGTCGGTCGCCGTCGCGCAACGCTGGAGCGCGCGCAAGCGCTTGGCATCATCGACAGCATCGGCGATGCATCGTCGGTGCAGGGCGCGGATCTGGTGTTGCTGGCCGCACCGGTCGCGCAAACCGAAAGCCTGTTGCGCGACATCGCGCCCTTCCTGCAACCGGGTACCGTGGTCACCGATGCGGGCAGTACCAAATCCGATGTGGTGGCCGCCGCACGCAAGGCGCTTGGCGACAAGATTGCGCATTTCGTGCCCGGGCATCCGATTGCAGGGCGTGAGCAGAATGGTCCCGATGCGGCGCTGGCCGACCTGTATGCGGGCAAGAAGGTCGTGATCACGGCGCTGCCGGAAAACGATGCGAAAGATGTGCAGGCGGTTGAACGTGCATGGCAGCAATGCGGTGCGCTCATTCACCGGCTGACAGCCGAGGAACATGACGCCGTGTTTGCGGCCGTCAGTCATTTGCCGCATCTGCTGGCCTATGCGCTGGTGGATGACATTGCAGCGCGCGACAATCAGGCGCTGCTGTTCCAGTATGCGGCCAGTGGTTTCCGCGATTTCACGCGCATCGCCGGGTCGTCGCCGGAAATGTGGCGCGATATCGCTCTGGCCAACCGCACTGCCTTGCTGGCAGAAATGGACAAGTACATCGCGCAAGTGACGCAATTGCGCGCCTTGCTGGCCGCCGGCGATGGCGAAGCTATGGAAAAGATGTTCGAGCGTGCACAGGCAGCGCGACAGGCGTGGATCGCCGCGATCGAGGCAGCCGAGCAGGCGCGTTCCTATGAACAGGGTGGAGATTGATGAAGCATTACCCGCATCACCTGGATTTGAAACCTGCAGCTTCCGTGCGCGGCACGGTTCGGCTGCCGGGCTCGAAAAGCATTTCGAACCGCATGCTGCTGCTGTCGGCACTCGCGCAGGGCAAGACCGAGATCAAGGATTTGCTCGCCTCCGACGACACGCATGTGATGCTGATGGCGCTGCAGAAGCTGGGCGTGCACTGGCAACAGCACGGCGAGTCGCAGGACTTTGCGGTCGATGGCACCGGCGGTATCTGGCCCAACCACAAGGCTGATCTGTTCATGGGCAATGCGGGTACCGCGATACGCCCGCTGACGGCTGCGCTGGCCGCGATCGGTGGCGACTTCACTGTGCATGGCGTGGCGCGTATGCATGAGCGTCCGATCGGCGACCTGGTCGATGCGTTGAATGCGGCCGGCGCCGATATCGAATACACCGGCAACCCTGGCTATCCGCCACTGCACATCCGCCGCGGCCATCTTCGGCCGTCGACCATGCAGGTGCGCGGCAATGTGTCGAGCCAGTTCCTGACAGCGCTGCTGATGGCCGGCCCGCTGATGGCGCGCGACCATGCGCTGACCATCGAAGTGATCGGCGAGCTCATCTCCAAGCCCTACATCGAGATCACGCTGAACCTGATGCAGCGCTTCGGTGTCACCGTGCAGCGCAACGGCTGGTCGTCGTTCACGATACCGCCCGGCCTGCAGTACCAGAGCCCCGGCACCATCCATGTGGAAGGCGATGCGTCGTCAGCGTCTTACTTCCTCGCCGCTGGCGCGATCGCCGGTGGCCCGGTGCGCGTCGAGGGCGTGGGCCAGTTCAGCATCCAGGGCGATGTGCGTTTTGTCGAGGCGCTGCAGCAGATGGGCGCCGAGATCACGATGGGCGACAACTGGATCGAGGCAAAGTCGAAGGGTGTGCTGAAGGCCATCGACGCCGACTTCAACCATATTCCCGATGCTGCGATGACGATCGCCGTCGCCGCACTGTATGCCGATGGCACCAGCATGCTGCGCAATATCGGTAGCTGGCGTGTGAAGGAAACCGATCGCCTGGCGGCGATGGCGACCGAGCTGCGCAAGCTCGGCGCGCTGGTCGAAGAGGGCGCCGATTATCTGCGCGTGACCCCGCCCATCGTGCTCGATCCGGCCACCATCGACACGTATGATGACCATCGGATGGCGATGTGCTTCTCGCTGGCGTCGCTGAATGGCGCGGTGCGCGACGGCACCACGGTGCGTATCAACGACCCGAAGTGTGTCGCGAAGACCTTCCCCGATTATTTCGAGGCGTTCGCGCAGATCGTCCAGCGCGCCTGACCGCCAGAAACCACCGCACGACCGGAGCCTGCATGACCATCCCCGTGATCACTATCGATGGCCCGACCGCGTCCGGCAAGGGCACGGTCGCTGGCCGCGTCGCCGAAACCCTGGGTTTTGCCTTCCTCGATTCCGGTGCGCTGTACCGCCTGACCGCACTGTCGGCGCTGGAAGCTGGTACCAGCCTTGCCGATGAGCCGGCGCTCGCAAAGCTCGCTGCCGGGCTGCGGGTGGTATTCCAGGGTGAGCGCATACTCCTGGCAGGACGCGAGGTTTCGGACGCCATCCGTGCCGAGCAGGTCGGCGTAGCGGCGTCGAAGATCGCGACCCTGCCGGCCGTGCGCAGCGCGCTGGTCGACCTGCAGCACAGTTTCCGCCAGGCCCCGGGCCTGGTCGCCGACGGCCGCGACATGGGCACCGTGATCTTCCCCGATGCCGGCCGCAAGGTGTTCCTGACCGCAAGCGTCGAGGCACGCGCAGACCGGCGTTATAAGCAGTTGATTGGCAAAGGTTTTTCGGCTAATATGGCCGACCTTCTGCAGGACTTGCGGGAACGTGACGCCAGGGATACCCAGCGCGCGGTCGCCCCGCTGAAACCGGCCGAAGGTGCGCAGCTGCTGGACACGTCTGACATGACGATCGAGCAGGCGGTGGCGCAAGTGCTGGCCTGGTATCGGGCCGCCTGACCCTGGTTTATCTGTCGTACTTGTTTTAACGTTTTACCCGGTGCCCCGGGCGGCGCAAGGCCGCAAGGGGTGTTGACCAACTTGACCCAGCCTCGGTTCACGCCAGGTTGGCTTAAACACACTATCTATGTCTACTGCTACCCAAATCCCCGCATACACTGGCAACGAAAGCTTTGCTGCGCTGTTTGAAGAGTCGCTGACGCGCCAGGACATGCGTTCGGGCGAGGTCATCTCGGCGGAAGTCGTTCGCCTGGACCACAATTTCGTGATCGTCAACGCCGGCCTGAAGTCCGAAGCGTTCATCCCGATCGAAGAATTCAAGAATGACAGCGGCGAGCTCGAAGTCAACATTGGCGATTTCGTCAGTGTGGCGATCGAATCGCTGGAAAACGGTTTCGGCGACACCATCCTGTCGCGCGACAAGGCCAAGCGCCTCGCATCGTGGCTCGCGCTGGAAAAGGCGATGGAGTCGGGCGAGCTGGTCTCCGGTACCGTCTCCGGCAAGGTCAAGGGCGGCCTGACCGTCCTCACCAACGGCATCCGCGCATTCCTGCCGGGTTCGCTGGTCGACACCCGTCCGGTCAAGGACACCACCCCGTACGAAGGCAAGACCCTGGAGTTCAAGGTCATCAAGCTGGATCGCAAGCGCAACAACGTCGTGCTGTCGCGCCGCG
>CAZCDW010000177.1:0-5247 GCA_964497485.1 uncultured Bifidobacterium sp. | reverse complement strand
GCCACCACCGACCGGCGTGGTCAGCGGGCCCTTGATCGGGGCCACATAGTCCTTCAGCGCGTTCAGCGTCTCTTCAGGCAGCCAGACGTCCGGGCCGTAGACCTGGGTCGACTTCTCGCCGGCGTAGATTTCCATCCAGCTGATCTTGCGCTTGCCGCCATAGGCTTTCGCGACTGCTGCATCGATGACCTTGATCATCACCGGGCTGATGTCCACGCCCGTACCGTCCCCCTCGATGAAGGGGATGATGGGGTTGTCCGGCACGTTGAGGGAAAAATCGGCGTTGACCGTGATTTTCTGACCCTCGGCGGGCACCTTGATATGTTGGTACATCGTTTAATCTCCGAAGAATGGCGGACAGGGGGGATTGTAAATTGCGTCTCGTGAACGGCAAAGTACTGCTGCAACATCTGCGCGCGTGCGCGAGCAAGTACGCGCTTCGCGGGCAAGTCGCTGCGCCAAGGTCTTATATAAGACATAAGACAGCGTTTCGCATTATGCACTAAAATTTTACGAAGTGCCATCGTTCCGACTGCGCCGAACCGGCAAAACCATCCATGTCATTGATTCTTTTCAACAAACCTTACGGCGTGATGAGTCAGTTCTCGTCCCATCCGACCCGGCCCACCCTGGCGTCTTACCTGAAGACCCCCGGTATCTATCCGGCCGGCCGGCTGGACGCCGACAGTGAAGGGCTGATGCTGCTGACCGACGATGGCGCGTTGCAGCACGAAATCAGCCACCCGAACAGCAAGAAAACCAAGACCTATCTGGTACAAGTGGAAGGCGAGGTGTCACGGGAACAGCTGCAGCGACTGCGCAAGCCAATGGACATGGGCGACTTCACCACGCGCAATAGCGAAGCGATGCGGATCGTCGAACCGGATTGGCTGTGGCTACGTGACCCGCCGGTACGCGAGCGCAAACAGATACCGACCAGTTGGCTGGCGATCACGCTGACCGAGGGCAAGAACCGGCAGGTGCGGCGCATGACTGCGGCCGTCGGCCTGCCAACGCTGAGGCTGGTGCGCAGTGCGATCGGGCCTTTCTCGCTGGCATCGCATCCGCTGATGCCCGGCGAATGGCGCGAAGTGACGACAGCCGATTGGAAGGCAGCGGACGAGGGCTGATATCGCAGACCGCGCAGATTACAATCGCGCATCTTTTTGACATGACAGCCATGAACGCTTACCCCACCCCCAAGTTGCTGCTGTCCACGCTGCTGGCCACGCTATTGTTTTCGGCCCATGCCAGCGCCCAGCAAAGACTGCCCGCAACGACGCTGACAATCGGCATGCATCTGGTGAAGGCCGAGCTCGCGATCAATGACGAAGAGCGTGCCATGGGCCTGATGTACAGGCGGGAAATGGGACCGAACGAAGGCATGGTGTTCCGCTTCCCTCATTCCAAGCAGGTCTGCATGTGGATGAAGAACACCCTGCTGCCGCTGTCGGTGGCTTTTATCGATGACGATGGCAAGATCATCAATATTGAAGACATGCAGCCCGAGACCGAGGTCGCGCATTGCGCGAAGCGCGCGGCACGCTATGCGCTGGAAATGAATCAGGGCTGGTTCCGCAAAAAGAACATCAAGTCGGGCACGGCCATTGAGGGCTTGCCAAAATGATTGGCCAGTGCCGCCCTGCAGGGAGTGCAACGCTGTCGGCGGCCTGAGCAGACGGGCGCTTGAAATGACAAAACCCGCCGGACCAACAGGTCGGGCGGGCTTGCCGAGATTCCACCGCCGGCGCGACGCCGGCCAGCGCAGCGTTTAGGCCAAGGCCTTCAGCGCAGCAGACAGGCGGCTCTTGTGGCGAGCGGCCTTGTTCTTGTGGATGATCTTCTTGTCGGCGATGCGATCGATGATCGAGACTTGCGCCTGGAACACCTGAGCGGCGGCTGCCTTGTCGCCGGTTTCGATTGCCTTGCGAACTGCCTTGATAGCGGTACGCAGGGTCGAACGCTGGCTCGAGTTGTGAGCGTTCAGCTTGACTGCTTGACGAGCGCGCTTGCGCGCCTGTGCGGTATTGGCCATGAATATTTCCTGACAATGGGGCACGAGGCCATGCCCCGGGCGGAATTCGAAAGACCGCGATTATAGCCGGTTTTTGTCGAGGCAGCAAATGAGCGGCTTGCCAGCCATTCTGCGGGTTTCCATGGCTTTTCTGCACGTCATCGATGGCCATAATTTTCATTACAACAACATTCGTGGCTGCCTGCAGACCCCCTGCAGCTATAATCATCGCCCATGAATTTGCACAAAACGCTGGCCACCGTCTCTGGCATGACGATGCTCTCCCGCATCACCGGCTTGATCCGCGAGTTCCTCGTCGCCCGCACCTTCGGTGCCTCGGTTTATACGGATGCGTTCTTCGTCGCCTTCCGTATTCCGAACCTGCTGCGCCGGCTGTTTGCCGAGGGCGCGTTCTCACAAGCCTTTGTGCCCATCCTCGCCGAATACAAGAACCAGCGCGGCAATCGTGCGACCCGCGTGCTGGCCGACCATGTGGCGACCGTATTGTTCTGGGCCTTGCTGGCAACCTCGGCGCTGGGCGTGATCTTTGCGCCCGCCATCGTGCTGCTGATGGCCAGCGGCTTTGCCTCGGATCCCCTCGCGATGTCGCTGTCGGTGTCGATGACGCGCATCATGTTCCCCTACATACTGTTCATGTCGCTGGTCGCACTGGCTGGCGGCATCCTGAATACCTGGCGTGAATTCCGCGTGCCAGCCTTCACGCCGGTGCTGCTCAACCTGGCGTTCATCGCGGCCGCCCTGCTGTTGGCACCATGGATGGCGCAGCCCGTCTATGCGCTGGCGATTGCGGTGATCATTGGTGGCGTGCTGCAGTTGTCTCTGCAGGTACCAGCACTGCGCAAGATCGGCATGCTGCCGCGCATCAGCCTCAATCCTTTCCGCGCACTGTCGGATGAGGGCGTGCGGCGTGTGCTCAAGCAAATGCTGCCCGCGACCTTCGCGGTGTCGGCGGCACAGATCAGCCTGATCATCAATACCAATATCGCGTCGCACCTTGCCGATGGCAGCGTTTCATGGCTGTCGTATGCGGACCGGCTGATGGAATTGCCGACCGGCCTGCTCGGCGTCGCGCTCGGCACTATTCTGCTGCCCAGCCTGTCGAAAGCGCATGCCTTGGGCGACACGGCGGAGTACTCGTCGCTGCTGGACTGGGGCTTGCGCCTGACCTTCCTGCTGGCGGCACCGGCGGCCATTGCGCTGATGGTGCTGTCAGAGCCGATCACGACGACGCTTTTCCATTATGGGAAATTCGATCCGCTGTCGGTCACGATGACGGCGCGCGCGCTGGTTGCTTATGGCGTCGGATTGATGGGGCTCATTCTGGTCAAGATCCTTGCACCCGGCTTTTATGCCAAGCAGGACATACGTACGCCGGTAAAAATTGGTGTGGGCGTACTGATTGCGACACAGCTGATGAACCTGGCCTTTGTCCCGTGGATCGCGCATGCGGGTCTGGCTTTGTCAATCGGCATGGGAGCAACCGCCAATGCAGTCTTTCTTTACGCTATGCTGCGCAAGAAAGGCATCTACCTGCCGGGAGGCGGATGGATGATGTTCTTCGTGCAGCTGGCTGGCGCGTTGCTGTTGCTGGCAGGTGCGGGCTTGTGGGCCGGCAGCCAGTTCGACTGGATCGCGCTGCACGCAACACCATGGCTGCGTATCGCGACACTGGGCGGGGTGATCCTGCTGTGCGGTATCGTGTATTTTGGTGCGCTGTGGGCGATGGGTTTTCGCTTCCGTGATTTCCGGCGCGAATCCCACTGACATACAAGGCAACGCAAGACAAGGCAAAGCAGGACGAGACAACACACAGTGGCAGGCCCGATGTGCAAGTATAGGCAAGACCGGGCCTGGGACGGCAGGGACAACGACACGACGATGATCAAGGCCCTCGATTATTGCCCTTCGCTGGTGCAGGACGATGAACAGATACCGCTGTTCGAGGCGGCGCTGAGCATTGCGCAAGATGATGACCCGGGCCTCGACATGACCGCCTGCCAGCTCGAGATCGACAAACTTGCGGCCCGGCTGCGGCGGCGCCTGCCAGCCGACATCGCACAGATACCGAAACTCCGGCTGCTCAATAACTACTTCTATCAGGAGCTGGGCTTCGCCGGCAACCTGAACGATTACTACAACCCCGACAACAGCTACCTGAACAAGGTACTGGCAACGCGCCGGGGCATACCGATCTCGCTGGCAATCATCTACATTGAACTGGCGCAGCAAATCGGTCTGGACGTCAAGGGGATTTCCTTCCCCGGTCACTTTCTGATGAAGATCTCGGTGAAGAACGGTGACATCATCCTCGACCCGTTCAATGGTGCCAGCCTGTCACGTGAAGACATCGAAGAGAGACTGGAGCCCTGGTTCATCAATGGCCGCGATGCCGGCGATCCGCCACTGGCCAGCTACCTCGCCGATGCCACACCGCGACAGGTACTGGTTCGGATGCTGCGCAACCTGAAAGCCTTGTTTGCCGAGCATCCGCACTGGAAGCAATTCCTGAACGTGCAGCAGCGGCTGGTGATCCTGCTACCTGACGAGATCAGCGAGCGGCGCGACCGCGGGCTGGCCTATGCCAGCCTCGATTGCCCGCAGGCGGCGCTGCAAGACCTCGAAGCCTATCTGGAGCGCTGCCCGCGCGCCAGCGATGCCGACTCCCTGCGCGCGAGGCTGCCCGAATTACGGGCGGCAACCCGAAAGCTGAACTGAGCGGGTACTACGCTTCTGCGTTGAAGACGATCACCCGCCTTTTGCGCGAGCCTCGATCTCTTCCCAGCGCTGCAGTGCGGTCATCAGCGCATCGTCGATTTCTGCATACCGCTGATTCAGGCGCTGTGCTTCGCCCGGTTCCTTGCGATACAAATCCGGGTCGGCCAGTCGCGCCGATAGGCTGGCCTGCTCGGTCTCGAGGTCGGCAATCTGTTGCGGCAGCAGTTCGAGTTCGCGCTGCTCCTTGAAGCTGAGCTTCTTCGGCTTTGCCACAGCTGCCAACGTGGGTTCTGATTTCGCTGCCTTGTCTTTGCCTGACTTGTCGGACTTCGGTGCGGATTTGTCCGCCGCAGCCTCGGGCAAAGGCTTGCGCACGCGTTCCCAGTCGCTGTAGCCACCCACATATTCGCGCCAGAGGCCGCCGCCCTCGGCGACGATCACCTGCGTGACCACGTTGTCGAGGAAGGTGCGGTCATGGCTGACGAGGAATACCGTGC
>CAZCDW010000176.1:5107-5256 GCA_964497485.1 uncultured Bifidobacterium sp. | reverse complement strand
GTCTGCGTGATTTCGCCGGCCTTCAGGCCGACCATCGCGTCCGAGAAGGGCTTCACGAACGCGTCTTGCGGTGCCCAGCCGAGGTCGCCGCCCTGGGCGCCCGATGCCGGATCCTTCGAGGTCTTGGCCAGTTCTTCGAACTTGGCGCC
>CAZCDW010000176.1:3237-5097 GCA_964497485.1 uncultured Bifidobacterium sp. | reverse complement strand
TTTGGCCTGGTCTTCGGTTTCGACCAGGATGTGGCGGGCGTGGTATTCCTTGCCCGACTGGCTGGCCTTGAACTTGTCATACTCGGCCTTCAGTTCTTCATCCTTGACCGGGTTCTTCGCAATGAATTCCTGCGCCAGCGCGCGGATCACGATGGACTGGCGGGCGAGGTCGATCTGGTTCTTGATTTCCGGGCGAATGGCAACGCCCTGGCGATCCGCTTCCTGCGCGAGCACTTCGCGGTTGATCAGTTCATCCTTGATCATTGCGCGCATCTCGGGCGTATCTTTCTGGCCTTGCTGGACCATCTGCTTGACCATGGCATCGACGCGCGAGGTCGGGATGGCCTTGCCGTTGACGACGGCGACGTTCTGCGCATAGGCAGGTGCGGCAACAACAGCGACGAGCGCCAGCACGAGGCGTGCGGATTTCAGGTTCATCATTTTCGGGGTTGGTTACGGTTGAGAGTTTGCTTTGTCAGGCGGCTTGTGCCTCGGAAGGGGTCAGCAGCGTCATCGCGAGTGCGTGTATGTCTTTTTGCATCATCTCGCGCAGGCAATCATACACCAGCCTATGGCGGCCGACTTTGTTAACACCTTCGAAACGGGCAGAAACGACACGAATCCGGTAGTGTCCGCCGCCTGACGCCGCGCCCGCATGGCCGGCATGCAGGTGGGATTCGTCGACGATTTCAATGCGGTCGGTGCCCAGTCCTGAGGCCAGCAGTTCCTGGATGCGTTGCGAGCGGTTCATTCAGCTTCCTTCATGTAGCGCGACAGGTAGACACTTTGTGCGATCACGAATGCAATCATCAGCCCGAGGAAGCCGAACAGCTTGAAATTGACCCAGACGTCGAGCGGGAAGGTGAAAGCGACATACAGGTTGACCAAACCCATCGTGGTGAAGAACAGGCCCCAGGCCAGATTCAGGCGCGTCCAGACCTCATTCGGTAATTGCAATTGCTGGCCCATCAACGATCTCATCAAATTCTTGCCGAACAAGATCGGCGCCAGCAGCAGGGCCGCGGCGAAGCACCAGTAGAGCACGGTGGGCTTCCATTTGATGAATTGCTCGTCGTGGAAGTAGATCGTGGCGCCACCGAACACGACGATGATGAGCAGCGACACCCACAGCATCTTGTCGACCGGATGTCGACGCAGCAGCAGCCACAGCACTTGCGCAAACGTCGCAATGATTGCCATCGCGGTCGACAGCAGGATGGGCGCCTGCTTCAGCGTGACTTCGCCACCGGAGACCAGCGCCGACAGATACTGGCTGCCGAAAGCCTGCGCAGCCTCAGGATGCGCGCCAGCGAACTTGAACACGACGAAAAACAGGATGACCGGGAACAGGTCGAACAGCAGCTTCTTCAAACGCTTTCCTTCAATGATTCAATCAGGGTGAATGCCCGTGGCCTCAGCCGCGTGGCGTGAATTTCAGTGCCGCCGAGTTGATGCAATACCGCAGCCCCGCCGGCGGCGGCCCGTCAGGAAATACATGGCCGAGATGCGCGTCGCAGATGTTACACAGGATTTCCGTGCGCACCATGCCATGGCTGCGGTCGACACGTTCCGCCACATGCGCCGGGTCGAGCGCCTTGAAGTAGCTGGGCCAGCCACAGCCGGAGTCGAACTTGGTGTCGGACTCGAACAGCGGCGTATCGCAGCAGACGCAGGTATACATGCCTGCCTCATGATGGTCCCAGTACTGTCCGGTGAATGCTCGCTCGGTCGCCGCATGGCCTCGCACGTGACCCCGGACGGCCGGGGGTATGTCGTCGAGGTGGGCGCGGGCACCGGGGTGGTCACCCGCGCGCTCCTTGAACGCGGCGTGCCGCCGGACCGCCTCATCGCGGTGGAGCG
>CAZCDW010000176.1:323-3227 GCA_964497485.1 uncultured Bifidobacterium sp. | reverse complement strand
GCTCGGTCGCCGCATGGCGCGTCACCTCATAGGCCATCGGGTCCAGCATCGCGCGCCATTCGGCATCCGTGCGAACGACTTTCTTGCTTTCCATGGGTTTCTCCTTCGGTACTCACGAAGAGCAGCTGACTTCAATGCCGGCGGCCCAGTCCGGCGGCAATGCGGCGTAGGCCTCATTGCCGGATTGCTCGTCGAACGGGCGACGCAGGATAGCGAGCAGCTTGCGTACTTCGGAAAAATCTTTTTGCTGCGCCTTGTCGATCGCAGCTTGCGCAAGGTAATTGCGCAGCACATATTTCGGGTTCACGCGATCCATTGCCAGGCGCCGCTCGGCATCCACGCTGCCCTCGGCAAGCAACCTCAGCCGGTATTTTACTGACCACGCATCGAAGGCGCCGCGGTCGATGAACAGGTCGCGCAAGGATGCCGGGCCGGGTGCATGGCTTGCGGCGCTCGCGTCATTTGCGTCGCCGGATGGCTGGTCGGTCGTCAGTTGCGACAACTGGCGGAAGAACACCGGGAAATCCACGCGACCAGCGGCAAGGAGGGCCAGTAGCTCGTCGCGCAGCGCCGTATCCTCGTCGCGTTCGCTGGACAGGCCCAGCTTCGCGCGCCACAACGCGTCCATCTTGTCGGCGAACGCGGGCTTGAAGATAGACAGCGCATCGTACACATCATCGACGTCGCCGATCAATGGCAGCAGCGCCTGCCCGAGCGCGTAGCAATTCCATTCGACGATGCGCGGCTGCATGCGGTAAGAGTAGCGGCCCTGAGCGTCGGTGTGGTTGCAGATGTGGGCCGGATCATAGGCTTCCATGAAGCCGTACGGGCCGTAGTCCAGCGTCTGGCCGAGGATGGACATGTTGTCGGTGTTGAGCACCCCATGCATGAAGCCGACCGCCTGCCATTGCGCGACCAGCTCTGCGCTGCGACGCGTGACCTCGCGCAGCAGCGCCTGGTATCGCCTGGTTTCGTACTGCAGCCACGGGTAATGGCGGGCGATGACGAAATCGGCCAGTGTCGCCAGCTCGTCCTTGCGGTCGTTGTAGAACCAGTGCTCGAAGGATCCGAAGCGCACAAAAGACGGTGCCATCCGCGTGACGACGGCGGTCGTCTCCGGCATCTCGCGCATGACGCGCATATCCGAGCCAATGACGCACAGTGCGCGCGTGGTCGGAATGCCCAACCCGGCCATCGCTTCGGAGCACAGGAATTCGCGGATCGATGAGCGTAGCACCGCGCGCCCGTCGCCCATCCGCGAGTACGGTGTCTTGCCCGCCCCCTTGAGCTGCAGCTCGATGATTCCGGACGGGTCGCCCGGCGCGCCGACGGCGGCGGCCGGTGCAGCCGCTGGCAGCTCGCCCAGCAGAATCGCGCGGCCATCACCGAGCTGTCCGGCCCAGACGCCGAACTGATGCCCCGAATAGACGGCCGCCAACGGCAAGGCGCTGGGCGGTGGCGTGTTGCCGCTGAAGATGTCGATGAATTGCGGGTCGGCGAAGCAAGCCGGGTCCAGCCCGATCAGACGCGCCGCATCATCGCTGGCCCCCACCAGATAGGGGGCAGGCAGGGGTGTCGGCTGTAGCTGCGTGTAAAAGGCGGGTGGCAGGCCGGCGAAGCTGTTGGCCAGTGGCAGCGCGCTCAGTGGGGACAGGGTGGCGGGAAAATCTTGCGGAGAATTCATCAGGACGTTCTGCTAGGATGGCTGCGTCAGCGGTTCGACAAACTTGCCGGAGCATCGCGGTCCGGATGCCTGAGGCGGCATCTGGTGCGGTGCAGCGCCGTATGGCCGAGAGGCCGCGTGATCGTGTGCCAGAGAGATGGCGCCATTTTGACAGAGAAGAGGTGACTTCACATGAACGCCCCTGAGCGCATGCATATTCCGTCCTTGCAGCAACGCGTATCGCCCGAAGAGTGGCAGATGCGTGTCGATCTTGCCGCGGCTTACCGGCTGGTGGCCGATTTTGGCTGGAGCGACCTGGTCTTTACCCACCTGACCGCGCGCGTGCCCGATGCGGACGGCAAGGGGGGCCATGCCTTCCTGATCAATCCCTACGGGATGATGTTCGACGAAATCACGGCTTCTTCGCTGGTGAAGATCGATGCGCATGGCAACAAGCTCGATGATTCGCCGTTCCCGATCAATCCGGCAGGCTTCACGATCCATTCGGCCATTCATGAAGCGCGCGACGATGCGATCTGCGTACTGCATACCCACAGCTTCCACGGCGCCGCGGTGGCTGCGCAGCAGGCCGGCGTGCTGCCGATCTCGCAGCCGTCCATCTTCGTGCTCAACAGCCTCGCGTATCACGATTACGAAGGGCTGGCGCTGAATCATGACGAAAAGCCGCGGCTGGTGGCCGATTTCGGTGACAAGACTTTCCTGATGCTGCGCAACCATGGTCTGCTGACTGTCGGCAAGACCGTCGCCGATGCCTTCCTCAACCTGTACATCTTCGAAGCAGCCTGCAGCATACAGATCAAGGCCATGGCCGGTGGCACGCCGCTGACGACCATCGGTTCAGCCATCATCGGCAATGCGATGAAACAGGCGCAGCAAGTGACGAATTCGCAGTACGGTTCGCTGGCCTGGCCGGCGCTGCTGCGTCGGCTGGAGCGGCTGGATCCCGGCTATCGCAGCTAAGCGGTTTACAGTCGGCCCGGCGGCTGGCAGCCGGTTCGTGGTGCTGCGTGGGGTCGTCCACCGTGATGCGTTTCACCCCGATTCGGTCCGGCAGGGCTACAGCGTAAGCGGCTAATTGTTGCGTCGCAAGATAGAAAGCTGTTGACCGAAAGATAATTGCCGCACAAAAATCCCAAAAAGAGCCGAATTACCGGTCGGTCACAAAATTACCGCTTCAGGAGACGCCATGTCGCAGTACCCGCAGAGCCCATTGATGGGCC
>CAZCDW010000176.1:0-313 GCA_964497485.1 uncultured Bifidobacterium sp. | reverse complement strand
TCTCGACACTGATCCAGCACGCTGATCGTTATTACCCGCAGGTGGAGATCGTGTCGCGCCGGGTCGAGGGCGATATCCATCGCTACACCTACCGCGATTGCCATCGCCGCTCGAAGCAGCTGGCCAATGCGCTCAAGCGCCTGGGCTCGACGATGGGCGACCGCATCGCGACGCTGGCCTGGAATGGCTACCGTCACCTGGAGGCGTATTACGCGGTGTCCGGTATCGGTTCGGTACTGCACACGATCAACCCGCGCCTGCATCCGGAGCAGATCGCCTACATCGCGAACCATGCGGAAGACCAGTACCTGTT
>CAZCDW010000175.1:2385-5261 GCA_964497485.1 uncultured Bifidobacterium sp. | reverse complement strand
ATGCTTCCTTAGCAGGGAAGTGCCTTCGACCACTCGGCCAGGTCTCCACTTGCTCGCACCACGACCGAAGTCTCGGAACGGCAAAGGCGGAATCATACCTTTTTGCATGGGTTCCGGTCAATCCGGACCCGCGTTTCATGCACAAAACCGAGCAATCGGGCGCATTTGCGCGTCTTATTTGCCCTCTTGCTTGGGCTTTTTCTCGACCACTTGCAGCCGGTCGCCATCGGCGAGACCATCTGGCGGGTTCAACACCAGCCGATCGGCCACGGTGATCCCAGCCAGCACTTCGGTCTTTGCACCGAAGTCCTTGCCCAGTTCGACAGCCTTCAGGCTGACGACGCCCTTCTCGTCGACCACGGCTACGCGCGGACCTTCACCACGCAACAGCAGCGTGTTCACCGGCACCACCAGTCCACCCGATTGCGTGAGCGGCATCGCGACCTGCACATAGGCGCCGGGCAGCAGCTGACCCGACGGATTCTCGACGCCAACCTCGACCTGCAGGCTGCGCGTGGCCGGATCGATGGCCTTCGCGGTTCGTACTACCCTGCCCTTGAAGCTTTGCCCCGGCAGCTCGGCCTGCGTCAGCGTGACCGACTGACCGACCTGAACGCCCTTTGAATACGTCTGCGGCACATACACATACGCGCGCAGCGATGAAGCTTGCGTTAGCACGAACAGCGGACGGCCCGCGCCCGGATCGATAAGGTCGCCGACATTGACGTTGCGCTTGGTGATCACACCATCGAACGGCGCAACCACGCGCGTGAAGGACAGCATGTCCTTCAGTCGCTGTATGTTGGCATCGACTGCATTCAGGTTGGCCACCGACTGCTCATACGCGCTGCGACGCTCGTCGAATTCCTGTTGTGACACGGCTCGCTGCTCGAGCAAGCCCTTCCAGCGATCGAGCGTGGTCTTTGCAAGGTTCACTGACGACACGGCCTGCTGACGACCGGCGACTGCTTGTGCCAGCTGTTGTTGCGCATCCGGGCTGCTGATCTCGGCCAGCAATTCGCCCTTCTTCACTGCGCTGCCGATGTCCTTGGTCCAGCGCAGCAGATAACCACCGACGCGTGCCGAGATCGGCGTCTCGGCCTGTCCCAACAGCGTGCCGGGCAAAGTGAGTGGCTGGCCATCGGCACCGCCTTCGGCATGTACCACGGTCGCGTGGCGCAGCCCTTTGTCCTTGCCGGCCGCAGCCAGCGCCTGAGCGTTCCCATGATTGCGCCACATCGAGAAGCCGCCGCCGAGCAGCAACAGCGCGAGCACGGCGATGCCACCATTCCTCAGCTTGTGCCAGGTGCGTACACGGCGCACGCCGTGAATCCCGGAGTCATGGATGGCCAGCGATGCGTGGCGTCTTTGGGTCATCGTTCTCGTCCTTCAGGCGGCTGTGGCCGTCGTACTTGCTGCGTCTGCTGCTGCCTTCGCTGTCACACGGCGTGCGAGGAAGCGGTGCGCAGACGCAAACACGACCGGCACAAAGAAAAGTGTGGATACGGTGGCGAACAGCAGTCCGCCAATCACGGCGCGACCGAGCGGCGCATTTTGTTCCGAGCCCTCGCCTAGCGCGAGCGCCATCGGCACCATGCCGATGATCATGGCCAGCGCCGTCATCAGCACCGGACGGATGCGTGTAGCACCCGCTTCGAGCGCCGCCGACAAAGGCGGCACGCCAGCCGCGAGCCGCTGCCGCGCGAACGACACCATCAGGATACTGTTGGCCGTGGCCACGCCCATGGTCATGATGGCGCCGGTCAGTGCCGGCACGCTCAGATGGGTGCCGGACAGGAACAGCATCCACGCAATGCCGGCCAGCGCGGCCGGCAAGGCGCTGATGATGATCAGCGGGTCGAGCCAGCTCTGGAAGTTCACCACGATCAGCAGGTACACCAGTACGATGGCGCCGGCGAGCCCTATCAACAGGCCCGTGTATGAGGACTGCATGGTCTGCACCTGGCCGCGCAACGTCAGCTTGCCGCCCTTCTGCAACTTGGGCTCGGTCTCGGCGACGATCTTGCGGATTTCTTTCACCACGCTGCCCACGTCCCTGCCCTGCACACCGACATAGATGTCGATCACGTTCGCGATGTCATGGTGCGACATCACGGCCGGCTGCGTGGCCGGGCTGACCTTGACCAGATTGCCGAGCAATTGTGTCTGACTGCCGGGCGCGGCAGCACCGACCGGCGTGCGCAATAGCGCATCGAGCGTATCGATCTTGTGCTGCGGTGTCTGCACCAGCACGTTGTAGACGATGCCAGTCTGCGGGTTCATCCAGAACGCCGGCGCGGTCTGGAAGCTGCCGGACAGCGACACCAGCACGTTCTGCGCAACGTTGGATGCAGACAAGTTCAGCTGCTGTAGCGCAGTGCGGTCCATCTCCATCGCCAGTGTGGGCTGATCCAGTCGCTGGTGGATGTGCACGTCCACTGTGCCCGGAATCGCCTGCACACGCTTCAATACCTCTTGCGCGAGGGCGAAGCTCTTGTTCATGTCCTTGCCGGCGAACTGAATATCGATGGCCGCCGGCGCGCCGAAGTTCAGGATCTGCGACAGGATGTCGGCCGGCTGGAAGTAGTACTCATTGCCGGGCAAACGTTTCGGCAATTCCGTGCGCAGCAGATCGATGTAGCGTTGCGACGGTTGATGCCCCGACTTCAATGCAATCAGGAACTCCGCATCGATCACGCCGAAGGTGCCCGAGTTGCTGTACGAGAGATTGATGCCGCTGGCCGGCACGCCGATGTTGGCCAGCACGGTACCCAGCTCTTCGGCAGGAATCAGGTCACGGATGGCTTTCTCGGTCAGATCAGCGGCGCGCGCCGTCTCTTCGATGCGGGTGCCGCTGGGCATGCGCATGTGCAGCC
>CAZCDW010000175.1:0-2285 GCA_964497485.1 uncultured Bifidobacterium sp. | reverse complement strand
TTCATCATCAGCAGCGCCATCGTCGGCACCAGGGTACGCGACAGGAAGTAGGACGCCAGCATCGCAAACACCACCGCTTCGGCCAATGGCACGAACAGGTAGCGGGCGACGCCGGTCAGGAAGAACATCGGCAGGAACACAATGCAAATACACAGCGTGGATACCAGGGCCGGCAAGGCGATCTCGCTGGCGCCATCGAAAATCGCGGTATACAAGTCCTTGCCCAGATGCAGATGGCGTTCGATGTTCTCGATGGTGACCGTGGCATCGTCAACCAGGATACCAATCGCCAGTGTCAGTCCGCCCAGCGTCATCAGGTTGATGGTCTCGCCGAGCGCATTGAGCGCGAGAATCGACGACAGGATGGACAAGGGAATCGATACGGCAATGATGCAGGTACTGCGCCAGCTGCCGAGGAAGAGCAGGATCAGCGCCGCCGTCAGCAACGAGGCAATGATGGCTTCGTGCAGCACACTGCTGATCGCAGCCTTCACGAAAATCGACTGATCGAACAGCAGCGTCAGGTCTAGCGCCTCCGGCAAGCCTTTGCGCATCTCGGCGATCTTGGCGCGTACGTCATCCACCACTTGCAGCGTCGATGCGCCGCCGAGCTTCATCACCGACAGCAGCACGCCGCGCTCGCCATTCTGCTTGACGATGTTCACCTGCGGCTGGAAGCCATCGCGCACATGCGCGACTTCGCGCAAATAGGTGATGGCCCCATTCACACTGCGCACCGGCAGCTGATTCATCGCGTCGATAGTGTCGGGCGATCCATTCATACGCACGGCATGTTCCAGCTCGCCGAGCTTGGCGGTGCCGGTGGGCAGGATCAGGTTCTGCGCGGAGATCGCGGATACCACATCAGTCGCTGTCAGGCCCTTGGCCAACAGTGCCTGCGTATCCAGGTCAACGGATACCACGCGCGTCTTGCCGCCATACGGGAAAGGCACGGCCGCGCCCGGCACGGTGATCAGCTGCGTGCGCACCTGAGTCATGCCGATGTCGTTCAGCTGCTGCTCTGAGAGCGTCGAGCTCGACAGTCCGACCTGCACCACCGGCACGCTGGACGCAGAATACAGAATGACCAGCGGTGGCGTTGTCCCCGGCGGCAGCATGCGCAGCTGGGTCTGGCTGATCGCGACCACCTGCGCAAGCGCGGTCTGGATGTTGGCATGCGGCTGGAAGAACAATTTGACGACGGCGACGCCGGCCATCGACTGCGACTCGATGTGCTCGATGTCATTGACCGTGGTGGTCAAGGCGCGCTCGGTGACACCGGTGATGCGATTGCCCATCTCGGTCGCGGGCAAGCCGTTGTAGGCCCAGACGATGCTGATGACGGGGATGCGTATCTCGGGCAGGATGTCCGTCGGTGTCGAGCGCAGCACGAACGGCGTCGCCAGCAGGATCATCAGCGCCATCACGATATACGTGAGCGGACGGCGCAGCGCTATGTCGACTAGCCACATGAAAAAATGCCCGGATGTCGTCAGCCGGCTGTCAGGGTCTCCTCTGCAGCGGCATGGTTATTGTGATGCCGGATTATGGCACGAACGTGCGGAAAAAAATAAGGCAGGAAACGATGTCCTTGCCTTGTCGGGTACCGCCTTGGGCGGCAGATGATGCACGTTTTGCCGACGTTGCCGTAATCAGGCACGAAAGCTGTCGGCAGGTAGTGAAAGACCTGGATCCCAGCTTTCGCTAGGATGACAAATTTGGGGACGTCGCTTTGAATACTGTCGTCCCAGCGAAAGCTGGGACCCATGCCCCTCTGAACTGCTGACCGACTCGATTAGCTGACCACCATCGGGCGTTACCAGATCAGCACTGTGTCAGCCCTGCTCGAGGCCGAAGGCCTTGTGCAGCGCGCGCACGGCCAGCTCCATGTACTTCTCGTCGATCAGCACCGAGATCTTGATCTCGGAGGTGGAGATCATCTGGATGTTGACGTTCTCTTCCGACAGCGTGCGGAACATCTGCGACGCGATGCCAACATGGCTGCGCATGCCGACGCCGACCACGGACACTTTCGAGACCTTCGCGTCGCCGGTGACACTGGCGGCACCGAGCGTGCCCTTGGCGCCTTCGATCAGCTTCAATGCCTTTTCGTAGTCCGCGCGCGGCACGGTGAAGGTGAAGTCGGTCTTGCCGTCATGCGACACGTTCTGGATGATCATGTCGACTTCGATGTTGGCGTCGGCGACCGGACCCAGGATCTGGAAGGCGATGCCCGGCTTGTCCGGCACGCCCATCACGGTGATCTTGGCTTCGTCGCGGCTGAA
>CAZCDW010000174.1:0-5301 GCA_964497485.1 uncultured Bifidobacterium sp. | reverse complement strand
CGAAGCGATTCTGCCGGCGCCCATGCCTGCACCCGACTGGAACGCCTCCATCGCTTTCCGTTGGCGCGTCCCCCGCGATGGCCGCGGCTTCCTGCAGCCAGTACGCCATCCGGCCCGCATCGAGCTGAACGACCTGCACAACATCGGTCCCCAGAAGATGCAGGTCGAACAGAACACACGCCAGTTCGTGACCGGCAAGCCGGCCAACAATGTGCTGCTGACTGGTGCACGTGGCACCGGCAAGTCGTCGCTGATCAAGGCCTGCCTCGCGCAGTTCGCCGACCAGGGCTTGCGATTGATCGAAGTCGACAAGGAGCACCTGGTCGACTTGCCCGACATCGTCGAGCTGGTCGCGCAGCGCCCCGAGCGCTTCGTGATCTTCTGTGACGATCTGTCGTTCGAAGAAGGCGAAGGCGGCTACAAGGCGCTGAAGGTCGCGCTCGATGGCAGCATCAGCGCGCAGTCAGACAATGTGCTGATCTATGCGACTTCGAACCGTCGCCACCTGCTGCCGGAAAAATTCTCCGACAACGAGACCTATCGCCATGTCGATGACGGCGACCTGCATCCGGGCGAGACGGTGGAAGAGAAGATCTCGCTGTCCGAGCGCTTTGGCCTGTGGTTGTCCTTCTATCCGTTCCGGCAAGAGGATTACCTCGACATCGTGCGCCATTGGTTGTCGCACTTCGGCGTGAGCGCCGCGCAAGCGGCCGAGGCCGAGACCGAAGCCTTGCAATGGGCCTTGCAGCGCGGCTCGCGTTCCGGCCGCGTCGCCTGGCAATTCGCGCGCGATTGGGCGGGCCGGCACGCGGGATGAGCGCGCCCATCGATGTCGCGGTCGGCATTCTGATGAAGCCGAATGGCGATGTGCTGCTCGGCTGCCGTCCCGAGGGCAAGCCGTATGCGGGCTATTGGGAATTCCCGGGCGGGAAAGTCGAGCCCGGCGAGTCGGTGCTCGATGCGCTGAAGCGAGAATTTGCCGAAGAGATCGGCGTGACCATCGTGTCAGCCGAACCCTGGTGCGGCGTTGAGCATGTGTATCCGCATGCGCATGTGCGCCTGCATTTCTACATCAGCCGTGAATGGGAAGGTGAGCCGCACGCGCTCGAGGGCCAGCAACTGGCCTGGCAGGGCAGCGTCGGCGTCGAACCCATCTTGCCGGCGACGATACCGCTGCTGGAGTGGCTGGATAAACTGCGCTACGCGTGATGCGCGCTGCCTGCGCGGGCAGGCAAGCGGCATCATGCGAGGTGAGGTTTGCGGAGGCTTAGCCTTTGCCCTGCCTGCCGCCGTTCTGCTGCCGCGGCTGATTCGCAGCTTGCGGATTACCGTTAGGCGCAGCAGCGGGTGCCGCTTCAGCTTGTGCCTGAACCGGGGCTGCCGGTGCAGCAACCGGCGCCGGCGCTTCCTGGCGCACCGGTGCGGCCTGGACCTGCGGCTGCTGGCCGACCTTGTAGATGCTGCCTTGCAGCTGGCCGCCCTTCTTGATTTCCAGTTCCTGATATGTGATCGAGCCGCCGATCAATCCCGAGGATTCCACCACCAGCGATTTGTTGGCCACCGTGGTGTTGGTCAGCGAGCCGGCCACACGCACATGGTTGGCCGTCGTGCGGCCATCCATCGCGCCATTGGTCTGCACGATGACGGTGTCAGCCGACAGTTCGCCTTCCAGCTTGCCATCGATGCTGGCCGTGCCCGGCACTTGCATCGAGCCCTTCATGAAGACGCCTTCGCCAACCAGCAGGGAACCCGGGGAATTGATTTCAGCCATATGCTTGTTCTCGTCTCGTTAATGGGTGAATGCTTCAGGGTGAATTCGGTGAATTCGTTGTTGATGCGAATCCTTCATCGAACTCCGGGGCCTGGTCGGAACGTGCTGCCGTATCGAACCAGGCGGGTTCCCGGTCTTGGTTTCATGATCATGCAGAAAACCTGCTGCATCATACAAGCTTTTCATTCCTGAAAAAATGCTGACGCGGCTAAAACCGTGAGTTGATGCTCGCTTCGTTGTCAAATAAAGAATGAATTTGAGGGCTGAATGATGGCTTCCAATCTGGCTTCCCCTGCTACCCCCAGTGCGCCGGCCTCCGAGCCTGCCGCAGCTGGCTTGTCGACAGCGCGCCCCGGCCGCCTGCTGCTGTTCGCCGGCCATGCCGGCACCGGCAAGACCACGCTCGCCAAGCGCGCCGTCGCCTCGCTGAAGGCCCGCAGCGGACAGGACTACTTCTTCCTCGACAAGGACACCGCGTACGGCGCATTCAGCTCGCACATCATGGGCCTGCTGACCGGTAACCCGGATGACCGCGACAGCCCGACCTATCTGAACCATCTGCGCGACAAGGAATACGCGGGCCTGCTCGACATCGCGCGCGAGAACCTGCTGCTGGGGATGAACGTGATGCTGGTGGGGCCGTTCACGCGCGAGATCATGGCCGGCAAATTCTTCCGACCCACCGAGCTTGGCATGCCGGAGAGCACCGAGTGCCGCATCGCATGGATAGACCTCGACAGCGCCGAGGCGAAGCGCCGTATCGAGCAGCGCAATGACAAGCGCGATGCCTGGAAGCTCGCGCACTGGGATGAATATCTGAAGCGCCGCGTCGAGCCGCCGCAGCACCCAGTACTGATGCGGCTTGATAACACGCGGTTTGATCCGGGGGCGTTTGAGACATTGGTTGGGCACTTACTGGCTTGACCGGAAATTTGTATCCACTCGAGTGTGCTCCAGTGCCCGACGGCCTCTCGCAAAAAGAAGGCTTCAATGTGTCAGAAGTTGGATATATCGCTCATAGCTGAAGCTACGGTTATTCTTCTGCCCGGTCAGTTCCGTCACGATCCCCAGCTCGGACAACAACTTGATCGCTGCCGTCGCCGTCGGGAACGTGGTCGACAGTTTTGTGCGTACGCCTTTGATCGTAAAGCGCGGCATCATTGGTAGCAATTCGAACAGTCGATAGGCCGTCTGGCTCACGCCCGGCTGTGCCAGCAAGCGACGACGATCGGAAGCCACCAGGCTGGCGATAGCAACGATGCCGCGTTCAGCATCGTCCGCAGCGGTCGCAACGCCTTCAAGGAAGAAACTTATCCATCCTTCCCAATCGCCTTCGAGGCGTATTGCAGACAGGCGGCGGTAGTATTCGAGCTGATGTTGTTTCAGATATCCGCTCAGGTAGAGCAAAGGTTCAGGAAGCAAACCCCAATGCTCCATAAGTGCTGCGATCAGAAGGCGACCAATGCGGCCATTACCATCCAAAAATGGGTGGATCGTTTCGAACTGCGCATGGATCAACGCTATGCGTACCAATGGCGGCAAAGTGGGGGCATCCTGATGGATGTAATGCTCGAGATCGCTCAACAGTCCGGGCACATGCTCGGCTGGAGGTGGCACGAACACCGCATTTCCGGGGCGAGTTCCGCCAATCCAGTTCTGCGATTTGCGCAATTGACCCGGCTGTTTGCCAGCGCCACGAACGCCTTTCAATAGCAGCTGGTGAGCCTCGCACAGTAGCCGAACGCTGATCGGAAGCCCTTCGGGCTTGCGCAAGTTGTCCTGCACGAATCGGAAGGCGCGAAGATAGTTGGTGACTTCCTCAACGTCATCGGTGTTCGTGACAGCGAGGCCTGCCTCCTCGTCGAACAGGTCGGCCAACGAGGCCTGTGTGCCCTCGATCAGGGAGGTGAGGAGTGCTTCCTTGCGCACGGCGGCGTATAGCAGCCAATCCACTGAGGGAACAAGCCCGGATACGCCGGTCAGCCGTGCGAGGCGGAGCTCTGCCTCCCGGTTCAATTGATCGAAGGCGTCGACAGCCAGAGGCGGGGCGCGTGGCGGTAGCACATTCGGCACGAAGGCTTGTAGGGTCTCGCCCAGGGTGGTGGACTTGAGGTAGCGACCGGTCACACGAGCCATGGTCAAGGCTCCTTTCATGGCGGAGGCCTCGATTAAAGCATACTTTAATTTGTCGAGGGCGCATTAAAGTATGCTTTAATTGTATGACTAAAGGGTGTGCTTTTTTGGTAACAAAACATTGGGGCGACGACCTCGCAGTCGCCCCAAGCTGGGCGCTTATTCCAGCGCCTGATACACCAGCGTCTTGAACATGCGGCGATAGCTCTGGCGGATCGCGCCAGGCGTCTGCGCCATCATGATGCCGATCAGCTGCTCCTTCGGATCGACGAAGAAGTAGGTGCCGCCAACGCCGCCCCAAGCAAAATCGCCTTCCGAGCCATGCACGCCGGCGATGCCCTGGCCCTGGCGGACCATGAAGCCGAGGCCGAACGTATAACCCTGCAGGCCCATCAGCACTTCACCCGGTTGCACCGGCGTTGCGACCTTGGGGCCGAGGTGGTCGGAAGTCATCAGCGCCACTGTCGTGCGCGACAGGAAGCGCTTGCCATCCAGCGTGCCGCCGTTCAGCAGCATCTGGCAGAAGCGCAGGTAATCATCGGCCGTGGTCGAGATGCCGCCGCCGCCGGAGACATTGCCGGTCGGGCGCGTTGCATCCAGCATCTGCATGGCCGGGCCGCCGGTGGCTGGGTCGATTTTCAGCGGCTCAGCGATGCGCGCAGCCTTGGACGCCGGCACCACGAAATGCGTGTCCTTCATGCCGAGCGGCTTGATCAGCTTCTCGTCCAGCAGCACATCCAGTGTCTTGCCGGAGATCTTTTCCAGTACACGGCCCAGCAGGTCAGTCGACAGGCTGTATTCGAAGGTCGTGCCCGGCTGCCAGACCAGCGGCGCTTTGGCGAAGGCTTCGATCTGCTGCTCTGGCGTCAGCGACATCGACTTCATCGGCACTTCATTCGAGAACAGGCCAGCCTCGATGTAGGCATTCTTCACGCTCGCCATGCGGGTGAACTCGCCATAGGTCAGGCCGGATGTGTGGCGCAGCAGGTCCTGCACCGTGATCTGCCGCTTGGCCGGCTCGCGCGCGCTGTTCGGATCGGAAGGATTGGACAGCACCTGCATGTTGGCGAAGGCCGGGAAGAACTTCACCATCGGATCGGTCAGTTGCAGCTTGCCTTCCTCGACCATCATCATCGCCAGTACCGACACCAGCGGCTTGGTCATCGAGTATGCGCGGAAGATCGCGTCGCGGTGGATGGCTTTGCCGGCCGGCTTGTCGGCAAAGCCGATCGCATCTGCGTGCACGACCGCGCCCTTGCGCGCGATGAGCACCACCGCGCCCGGCATGCGTTCGGCGTCGATTTCGGCATTGATCACGTCGCGGATGCGCGCGAGGCGCGAGGGCGACATGCCTTGCGATTGTGGCGATGCGGTGGCGAGGTCAGCGGCATACGCTG
>CAZCDW010000173.1:0-5360 GCA_964497485.1 uncultured Bifidobacterium sp. | reverse complement strand
GCGAATTCGATCTCGGCCACCAGCATCAGGTTCTTGTCCAGCGTGACCTCGGCGCCGCTCTGCATCACACGATCGGCAAACAGTCGGCCAGCCAGCGGGCCATCGACGCCGATGTGGGCCTGGCCGGCCGCGCTGGTAGCGGCAATCTTCCAGCCGAACACGGCATGCGACTGCATGACGGCCATCGCCGTTTGCACGGCATAGCCTTCGGTACGGGTAGCGGGGCGGGCTTCGGCCGGGATCGCGGCGCAGCGTCCGCGGCTGGTCCACAGGTCAAGAAGAAAGCTGGCCGCTTGTGCGGTTTGTGCAGAGGTGCTCATGGGTTCTCGTTGTTGTGTGCTTGTCTCGACGCGAGGCGGAAGGGTGTGCACGACGGTCGATCGTGATCAGTCGGATGTCTGTTTCGCCACGCTCAGTGCGCTACTGGTATGATGAGCAGCTGTGTGCGCATCATGCCAGTGGACTAATGAGCAGTCAACGAGAAACGCCTATGGAAACCGCCCGTACCGCTATACCGATTGTCCGGCGCAAGCTCGGGCAAGAGGTGCAGGAGCGCCTGCTTGCGGACATCCGCGCTGGTACGTACCCGGTCGGGACGCTGCTGCCTTCGGAACGTGAACTGATGGCGCAGCTCGGCGTCGGCCGCCCGGCGGTGCGCGAAGGTTTGCAGGCGCTCGAGCGTATGGGACTGATCTCCATCGTGCATGGCGAGGGCGCGCGGGTGAAGCCCTTGTCCGCCGAGTCGGTGATTTCGCAGATATCTCAGACGGCGGTTCATCTGCTGGCGGGCAACAGCGTGCTGCTCGAGCACCTGAAAGAGGCGCGTCTCGCGTTCGAGATCGCCATGGCGCGCACGGCTGCTCTACGTGCGACCGATGAAGACATAGCGATGCTGCGCGCGACCCTGGACGAGCATCGCGCCAGCCTTGGCAATGCGGCGCGCTTTGTCGAGACCGATATGGCTTTCCACCGCGCGATCGCCAAAGTGTCAGGTAATCCGGTCTACATGGCAGTGTCGCAGGCGCTGCTGCAATGGCTGCAGAATTTTTATGAAGATGTGGTGCGCACACCGAGTGGCACCGAACAGATCACGCTCGACGAGCACGTCCGCTTGTTCGATTGCATCGCACGTCATGATCCCGCAGGTGTCGAAGAGGCGGTGCGTGATCATCTGCTGCGCGCACATACCTTGTATCGCGTCGATCCCTGACGCGATGCTCACCAGGGCAGCGGTTCGGCGCGCTGCCCCGTGTTTCATTTTTCCTTTTCCGGGCGCCTCAGCGGTAACTGGCTCTGCTTGAGCCGTCGCAGCACGAAGCTGGATTTGCTGTTGCGTATGCCGGGAATCTTGTACAACTGCTCGCGCAAGAAGCGCTCGTAACCGCGTGTGCCTTCGACGGCCACCCGAATGTAGTAGTCATAGTCGCCGGACACGAGGAAGGCTTCCAGCACTTCGGGTATCGCTTCCAGCGCCTGGCCGAACTCGAACAGCGCTTCGTCGGAATGACTGTCGATGGTCACGTGCAGGATCACGGTCTCGGTCAGGCCGATCTTCTCCGGATTGATGCGCACCGAGTAGCCCTCGATGACGCCGGCTTCCTCCATGCGCCGTATCCGGTTCCAGCAGGGGGAGGAGGTCAGGCCCACCTGCTTGCCCAGTTCCTGCAGGCTGATGCGCGCATCCTTTTGCAGGGATTCGAGGATGGCAAGGTCGAATTTGTCCAGTTCCATTTCGTGAAAATCCATATTTTTAGATAGATTTTCTGAATTCTCGGCTTTTTGGCGAAAATTCGAAAGCATTTTCTGTGTCGAATTCAGTACATTCTTGGCATGAATACCGTTGCCGACTTGCCGCTGTCCTCCCGCTCCCTGTACCCCACGCCCGACTCGCCTGTGGCGGGCGGCGCGGGTCTCGCCCACGCGCCCAATGGCGCCACCGTGCTGATCCGGACCCTGCTGGACCTCGGCGTGGACACTGTATTCGGCTATCCCGGTGGCGCAGTGCTGCCGCTGTATGACGCCTTGCATGGCGAGCCGCGGTTGCGGCATGTGCTGGTGCGGCATGAGCAGGCGGCCGTGCACGCAGCGCAGGGTTATGCGCGCACCACCGGCAAGGTGGGTGTCGTGTTCGTCACTTCCGGCCCCGGCATGAGCAACACCACCACCGGCTTGCTGGATGCGATGTGTGATTCCGTCCCCGTGCTGTGCATCAGCGGACAGGTGTCCACCGCCGTCATCGGCACCGACGCTTTCCAGGAGTGCGATGCGCTCGGTATTTCGCGCACGATCACCAAGTGGAATACGCAGCTGCGCGATGCGGCCCTGGTCGAAGCGACCGTGCGTCACGCGTATGCGACGGCACGTAGCGGTCGTCCAGGCCCGGTGCTGGTCGACTTCCCGAAAGACATACAACTGACTGCGGTCACCGACAGCAAGCCTTATCTGCCGAAACCAGATGAGCAGGCTGCTGCCGACGCCGCACATGCGGCACGCGATGCCGCGAAGAGCGATGCCGCCGCCATGGCCGCTGCCGTCAATGCCATCTGCACAGCCAGCCGCCCGGTGTTCTATGGCGGTGGCGGTCTCGTCAACTCGGGCCGCGAGGCTTGCGAGCTGTTCCGGCAGTTGGTCGACGCAACGGGTGCGCCGTGCACGCTGACGCTGATGGGCCTCGGTGCCTTTCCGGCATCGAGCGCGCAATGGCTGGGCATGCTTGGCATGCACGGTACGCTGGAAGCCAACCTCGCGATGCATCACGCCGATCTCGTGGTCTGCATCGGTGCACGCTTCGATGACCGCGTGACCAGCCGCCTGTCCGACTTCTGTCCGAATGCAAAATTTGTGCATGTCGACATTGACCCGCGCTCGATCCACAAGATCGTGAAGGCGGATTACCCGCTGCTTGGCGATTGCGCCGAGATGCTGCAGGGTTTGCTCGCAGGCGTGCAGCAGCAAAAGCCCGATGCGTTGCGCCTTGCCGACTGGTGGCAGCAGATCGAAGGCTGGCGCGCACAGCAATCGCTGGCCTTCGACGACGCGGCTGATGCGATCGTGCCGCAGGCACTGGTCAGCCGCCTGAACGCGCAATTGAAAGACAAGGATGCGATCGTATCGACCGACGTTGGTCAGCATCAGATGTGGGCTGCGCAATACATCGAATTCGATGAGCCTATGCGCTGGCTGAGCTCAGGTGGCGCGGGCACCATGGGTTATGGTCTGCCGGCGGCGATCGGCGCGCAAATCGCGCATCCGGACAAGACCGTGGTCTGCGTCAGTGGCGATGCGTCGATCCTGATGAATATCCAGGAACTGTCGACCGCGATGCAGCACCGCACGCCGGTGAAGGTCATCCTGTCCAACAACGGTTACATGGGCATGGTGCGCCAGTGGCAGGAGCTGATCCACGGCGGCCGCTACAGCCACAGCTATACCGAGGCGCTGCCGGATTTCGTGGCCGTTGCGCGCGGTTTCGGCTGGCAGGCCCGCACTGTCGAGCGTCGTGAGGAACTCGATGCCGCGATCGCCGAATGCCTGGCCAGCGAGGGCCCGTATTTTCTGGACGTGCATGTGAAGGCGGAGGAGAATTGTTTCCCGATGATCCCGGCCGGTGCCGGCCATCAGGAAGTCATGCTGGGCAAGGTCAAATAAGGATTCAGACAGGGACGAAGGTCGCCGGATGTCGATGACTTCTGGCGAAACATGCAGGTCAATGCGATTCACGCAGAGGTTCACCAACAAGAAAAACAGTAGAAGAAGTCGTAGAAGGAACCGCCGCTATCGCGGCATGGCGACTGATGGCCGACGCCTGCCTTACCGGGCAAGTCCGACGCTGAAGCGCTCACTGAAGATCATTTGGGAGAGACAAGATGCACACCGAGACCCGCCCGGCGGGTGCCGCGCCTATGGCCGCCGGTACCACCGACACTGCTGCGGACAAGCAGCCAGCAACCACAGTCGCCACAGTCGCCACAGTCACCACTGCCACCGGCATTGTCCGGCCTGACGTCACCCTCGACGACAAATACACCGCCACGCAAGGCAAGATCTACCTGTCTGGTATCCAGGCGCTGGTACGCCTGCCGATGCTGCAGCATTTACGTGACGCCGCGGCCGGCCTCAACACGGGCGGTTTTATTTCCGGCTATCGCGGCTCGCCGCTGGGCATGCTGGATGAGGCGCTATGGAAGGCGGACAAGCATCTGGATCGCCACCACGTGAAATTCGTGCCCGGCGTGAACGAAGACCTTGCCGCGACCGCCGTCTGGGGTACGCAGACGGTCGATCTCGTTGGCCCGGCCAAATACGATGGCGTGTTCGCGATGTGGTACGCGAAGGGCCCCGGTGTCGACCGCTGCGCCGATGTGTTCAAGCACATGAACCATGCCGGCACCGCAAAGCATGGCGGCGTATTGCTGGTGGCCGGCGACGACCATGGCGCGTATTCATCGACGCTGCCGCACCAGTCGGATCACATCTTTTCGGCCTGCATGATCCCGGTGCTCTATCCGTGCAATGTGCAGGAATACCTGGATCTCGGCCTGCATGCATGGGCGATGTCGCGCTACGCCGGTCTCGCCGTTGGCTTCAAGGCGCTGGCTGATACCGTCGAATCCACCGCATCGGTCGATGCCGACCCGTTCCGTCTCAAGATCACCTACCCGGAAGATTTCGTGATGCCTGACGGCGGGCTGAACGCATGGCTGTCGACCGACACGCTGGGCGTGCAGGCGCGCAAGCAGGAAGCGCTGATGCAGGACTACAAGATCTATGCAGCGATGGCCTATGCGCGTGCCAACAAGCTGAACCACACCACCATCGACAGCCCGAAAGCCAAGCTGGGCATCATCGCTTCCGGCAAGTCCTACCTCGATGTGCTGGAAGCGCTGGAAGAACTGGGAATCGATGAGGCGATGGCGGCCGACATCGGCATCCGGCTGTACAAGGTAGCGATGGTGTGGCCGCTGGAACCCGAAGGCGTGCGCGAGTTTGCGCAAGGCCTCGATGAAATCCTCGTCGTCGAAGAAAAGCGTCAGGTTGTCGAATATCAGCTCAAAGAGCAACTGTACAACTGGCGCGAAGATGTGCGTCCGCGCGTGATCGGCAAATTCGACGAGAAGGGCGAGTGGGCCGGTCATCCGCGTGGTGACTGGCTGCTGTCGGCGAAGGCCGATTTCTCGGTCGCGCAGATCGCGCGCGTGATTGCGTCGCGCATTGCACGCTTCCACACCAGCGACCTGATCAAGGCACGTCTGACTTTCCTCGAAGCCAAAGAGCAGGTGCTGAATCGCGCAGTCGGCACACCGCCGCGCCCGGCCTGGTATTGCTCGGGCTGTCCGCACAATACGTCGACCAAAGTACCC
>CAZCDW010000172.1:0-5414 GCA_964497485.1 uncultured Bifidobacterium sp. | reverse complement strand
TTCGGACCAATCGGAATTTGAGAAGACAGCTCCCGATTGGAAAGAGAGCCATGAATGTCGCGGCTAATCACTTAGCCGTAGTCCCATGAAATCACCATCGGGGGGGCGTCAGTGAGCTGCCTCCTGCCTTAACCGTGACTTGAATTGTGCGTAGCCACGTTCACTGGCGATAAACGCCATCGCGGTCAGTGGCAAATTGCCACAAGCGGTCAGATCCAGCAATTGCGCAATCTCGAAGGCTTCCTCGACCACGAGGAAGCCGATTTTCTTCATTCGACTCAATTCGGAAAGTAGCGCCGAGCGCAGAGCTTGTTCATCCAGAGCATTCATGAGCCTCCTCCTCGTCGTTGCATTCATCGGAGGCGGAAGCTTAGCCATCGAATGTGTCGAAGCGATGACGATGCTCAGCCAAAGCAGGAATTTCGTAAGATTTTGAATTTTCTCAATAGCGTTGCCCTGTCGCTACTGACGCTTGAACTGGACTTAGTGCATACGCACCGGACTGCCCCACTTTCTGGTCGACAATCCCAACCTTTGAATTGGACTGCCCCGTCCGACAATTCAGACGCTCAGGGTTCCATCGCGATGATGGTCAGGTCATCCCGCCGGGCATGGGGCCCTTGCCATGCGTTGACACTCTGGAGCAGATCATTGGCCAACTGCTTGGCCGTGGTTCGAGAAGCCGAACCCAGCGCATTGAGCAGACGCTTATAGCCAAACGCTACGGGCTTTTCTGAGGGTCCACCGAGTTGATCGGTAACACCGTCTGTCACAACAATGAAGCGGCTGCCATCGGCGATCGGCCATGTTTGGGTAACGCATTGCAAGGCAGGCGCATCACGGTACCCCAAACTGATTCGCTCTGCTTTGTGTTGCAGGATATCGCCTTGCGCAGTCAATTCATATAAATTGATTTTCGCCCCGACAAATTCCATTTGGCGTTTGCCAAGATGGATTCGAATGAATGCACCATCGCAGCCTTCATCGCTTTCGCTGTCAGACGATTCTTGTCGCAAGCTTTTGCGAACCAATTCATCTAATTGCACAACTGCATCGGCCAAATCGACGGTTGGATTCAAGGAGAAAATTTTCTCTAACTGGGCATTGACCAACACGGACAATATCGCGCCGGGAACGCCATGGCCCGTGCAATCGACCAAGGCAATCAACAAGGAATCCGAAGGACGATGATGGTAAAGCCACCAAAAGTCACCGCCAATGGTGTCTCTCGGATGCCATTCGACATGAAAATCATGCAGCAGTTGTTGCACCTGATGTACGCGGGGAAGTTGTGCTTGTTGAATCAAGCGCGCATATCGCACCGACGACATCAACGTGGCGAGCGTTGCATTGGATTCATCCAGAACTTTCTTGAACAATAACTCCCTGATCTGAAGCCGATAAGCAGCTGTGGACTCCGCTACGGAAGCCATGGGTTGAGAGTGCAGCTTGAATTGACATTCCCAGAAAAAAGTACTGTGATTTTCGGAGGATTCGGTTTTCTCTGGTTGAAACGTCAATTCAAATTCCCATTGGTGGGAAATAAATCGCACGATAAACCCTCGAATGATCCCTTCACTAAAAGCATGTTGATGCGGCAGCAAAGTAGAAACTACTTTGAACTGATATCGCGTGGAATCGATTTTTTCTGTAAAGAAGCCATAGGTAATCGATTCGTAAGATTGTGATGCTTTGGTAGCCTCGTGGTAGGTACGTGTGAAGTGCTGCATATACCAATCCAAGGCTTCTATATGAGTGCTTGGATCGTTCATCAGTGACTGATACCGGTCCATTGAATCGGCAATACCGACCATCGAGTAATAGTCGCCCATCGAAAACCCAAAATTCAACAAGGCCGCTGGACCAAATCGCTTATAGGCGGCCTCATGAATTTCTTGTCGGAGCTTGGCGGGATACCAGCCCTCCATATCGATGTCATGGATCTCATGGGCTTTGAGCACATCCAGACCAATGGAGCCTAGCTCCCCCATGATCAATACGGTTGATTTCAGAGCGCGTCCAACGACCATGGGGAAATTGTTCATGTGTCCAACTTTCTTTGTCGAGCGTTAATCTGTTGGTGGTGATCTGAGCTGACTGGGTGGATCGGGGTAGCAATGGCGCCCATGAGTTGATTGAAGATTACCGCAGGCCCCATGCTACAGGTCGGATCTACGGCACTGCGTAAAGTCTTTGATGAGCTTGGCGCTTTGCGCCTCTGGGGTCAAGATCAAGCCGTCTGGCCCCCGTCATTGCATGGAGAATAAAGATTGGAAATGCTCAGGAAGTTCGCAAAAAAATAACTCGCAAGCGTACTGCCTGCGCAACTGAAACAAGCCTCCATCCAAAATCGAGGATAAGTCCATTATCCAGGCTGCAGTCAGCCTCGCTCGGCAGCGTACGCGGGATCGTGATGCCGCTGAAGCGCAGATGATGCAGACACTCCCGCGATACCAGGAGGCTGACAGAGAAGCGCGGTGTCAACGGCAAGTCGCCATGGCTGGCCGGATGTCCCTGCACCCACGAAAGCCAATAGTTAAACATAGGTTCTACGCTATCGGTCGATAGCACCAATGTGGGAAACGGAGAACTGAATTAGCGCTCCGGCCTGATCTCAGCGCAAACGATTTGGCGAAAACAAAAAGGCCGGTATCGTTTCCGATACCGGCCTTTTATCTGGCGTCCCCACGGGTAGCCGCGCAATTTCCCCGCAAAGAATGCCATTTGAATTGGTGCTGACCGCGAGATGGGTTGACTACCTCAAACTTAGCTCGGCGGCGATACGCGGAAAGAGTCGCAAACTTAAAGGCCTGCCCGCTGACTCGCGCGGATGGCGCCCAGTCAACGCATAGCGACGCGCTTCAAATAATTCCACATTCCTCTGGCCTGGGAAGTCAAAAGATGAGGGCCGCATCGAGATACTCCCGTAGCGCACCGATCTCATATTCCCTCCAGGGAACTCTGTTGCCGTTATTGGCACTCCTTCAAGCGTCACGCCCCCATTGACTTCGATAGCTTATATGCTATATTTTGATGACCTACGAAATCCAGTACTTCAACAGCAAAGTTCAAGCCCAAATCGAAAACTGGCCTGACGGCATCGCAGCTGCCTTTGGCCGATTGGTGACGCAAATGGCTTGCTCGGGGCCCAATCTTGGCATGCCCTATACCAAGGCCTTCGGGGATGGATTGTTCGAGATCAGGGCGCGTGGCCCTGAAGGGATTGGGCGGGCATTTTTCTGTTGTCTCGTGGGCCGGCGGGTGATGATCTTGCATGGCTTTATCAAGAAGACCCAAGCCACACCACTGAAAGAGTTGGCGATCGCCCGCAAGCGATACAAGGAGCTACATCATGCAAAACACTGACGACAAATTCGATCCGGTGCCTCTGGATCCGAAAGAATTCGTTGCCAAGCGTAGCGCAAAAAGTCCGGCCTTCAAGATCGCGTACGACGCACTCGAAGATGAGTTCGCTGCACTTGCGGCACTACTCCATGCGCGAAGTGCCGCGGGGTTAACCCAGGCTGAAGTAGCGGAGCGTATGGGTGTCACCCAGCCCGTGGTCGCCCGCATCGAATCCAGCCTCGGGAAGAAAGACCATTCGCCATCGCTGCACACACTTCGCCGCTATGCGGAGGCCTGCGGTATGAAACTGGTGATCCAGATGGTGGCAAAGGCATGAATGCCTTTGTCGCCGATTCATGAGACAAGCGGCCGACAGTAATTCAGGTGTGAAACGAAGCTCTCATGTACAAGAGCGCATTCGTCAGTGTTCGCCTGTCGATCCGTAGCTTCAGCAGCGAAGCGATAGATGAGTGCATTGGTGTGTACGTCCATGCGAACGATCATGCCAATCCAAAAACAAAGCCCCCGATCCCTAGCGGGGAGGGGGTTACACTGGCGCCCGCATGAATCTTAGTCCCTATTTCAGCGGTACTCCGCTGACGGCTAATGACGCTTTGAAGTGCGCCTTTAGGCGTCATGCCGATCTGATTGCCGACGATTAAACGGCTCCCGGTTTCGCATTTCCCCGAGCAGCCGCGAGCATGACCGCTCGGGCTTGGACAACAGTTTCGCGCCGCTCGACATCCGTTTTCAGCAACGATGCACTGATCCTTAGCCTCCCCACAGACTTGTGCGCACCAAACCGAGGGGCACACCACTTACCCCAACGTCGGTATGCCAACTGCACTATGCCGATCTTTCGGATAAGGCGTTGCAAAAATTCCATAGCGCATCCGGACTGCATTTGCACACTACGTAATTCAAGCCAGAGCTCCTAGGATGGTATTCGGTACGTCAGGCAGATTTTGACGTTTTCCAGCTTACAACCATCCAATCAAAAGGAACAAAAATGGCTACGGTAATCAATTTGGGTGCCGGTGATGACATTGAAACTGGCGGTGACGGAAAAGACATCATGCTGGGCGGTGCGGGCGATGATGAACTATCCGGCCTGGGCGGCAACGATATTCTGATGGGAGGTGAAGGCGATGATTTTTTATCTGGTGACGGCGGTGACGATATTTTGTTCGGCGGCATTGGCAATGACTTTATGCGTGGAGGCATTGGCAATGACGTCTTGTTTGGCGGAGCGGGCAACGACGTTTTAATTGGTGGCGAAGGCGACGACATGCTTTTCGGTGGTGATGGCGATGACGTTCTATCTGACCCATTTGGCGCGAACACGATGATGGGCGGCGCTGGCAATGACAGGCTCTACTTCAACCTGGCGGCATTGAAAATCGACGGCGAAAGCGGGATTGATTTATTGATTTGTGAGGTTCACGAATTGACCATAGCCAATCTTCATAACCTGGCCAGCATCGAAGAACTGATGTTCCCTGGATTTGCCCCTTACCGTATCGAACTAAGTGCTGCCGAAATTATTCGGATATCAGACACTGATACCATGACCATTTCAACAGGCATTGCTCCGGTGAATGTGGTGCTCATGGATACCGGATGGGTCGACGCATCAGGTTCATCGGTCGACACCAGTCAACCGCTGGTTACTCTTGGCACCTATACCAACGGTGAAGCAACGCTCACTATTCAGTGATTTTCACGCCATCCATTCCTGGGAAGCCTGCTCAGTGAAGGGAGCCATCCAGCTCCTCTCATTGTTCATCTTGACAAGTCGAGAACGCGCACATGAGGCTTGCTCGACCAATTCCGGGCATGCCAAAAGAAAAAGGCCGGTATCGTTTCCGATACCGGCCTTTTGACTGGCGTCCCCACGGGGATTCGAACCCCGGTACTCACCGTGAAAGGGTGATGTCCTAGGCCTCTAGACGATGGGGACAAAACTTGCCCTAACTGCTTGGCCTTGTTACTGCACGCCGAAGTACCTGTAAAACTCAGTGGTGGAGGTAAGCGGGATCGAACCGCTGACCTCTTGCATGCCATGCAAG
>CAZCDW010000171.1:0-5496 GCA_964497485.1 uncultured Bifidobacterium sp. | reverse complement strand
AAAGACCTGAACTTCGACGGCTACATGCTCGACCATGTCGAGGTCCATGAGTGCAACTACAACTGGAAGACCTTCATCGAGGTCTATCTCGAGGACTATCACGTCGAGCCCTTCCATCCCGGCCTCGGCAATTTCGTCACCTGCAATGACCTGCGCTGGGAAATGGGCCCGGGCTACAGCGTACAGACGGTCGGCGTGAATTCGGCGCTGATGAAGTCGGGCTCGCCGGTCTACCAGAAGTGGCATGACGAGGTGCTGCGCTTCAATGGCGGCAAGGTGCCACCGTTCGGCGCGATCTGGATGACGATTTACCCGAACATCATGGTCGAGTGGTATCCGAACGTGCTGGTGGTATCGACCTTGTGGCCGAAGGGCCCGCAGAAGACGACCAATGTGGTCGAGTTCTACTATCCGGAAGAGATCGCGCTGTTCGAGCGCAGCTTCGTCGATGCCGAGCGCGCTGCCTACATGGAAACCTGCGTCGAGGATGACGAGATCGCGCTGCGCATGGATGCCGGCCGCAAGGCCCTGCTGGAGCGCGGCACCAGCGAAGTCGGCCCCTACCAGTCGCCGATGGAAGATGGCATGCAGCATTTCCACGAGTGGTATCGCAGCAAGATCGCCGTCTGATGTTTGCTTCACCCGGCAGGGCTGGCATGGCCGCCCGCCCTGCCGACGTTCTTCCCTTCCCTTTCGTACTTTCATAGGCTGTGTGCCGCATGCTGTCTGATGTCGCACGGCTGTCCTGACAGGAACCGAGACCCCGATGCAGTCGTTGTGGATGCTGTTTGCCGCCTTCGTGTTCTCGCTGATGGGCGTGTGCGTGAAGCTGGAGTCGGCGACATCGTCCACGTCGGAGATCGTGATGTGCCGCGGCGCCGTCGGCATGCTGCTGATCTTCGCGATGACAAGACTGCAAGGACGCACGCTGAAAACCGCGCTGCCCTGGCACCATGCGTGGCGCGGCTTCGTCGGCGTGTCGGCGCTGTGGTTGTGGTTCTTCGCCATCGGCAGTCTGCCGCTGGCCACTGCGATGACGCTGAATTACATGGCACCGATCTGGATCGCGACCATTGTCTTCACGCTTGGCTGGTGGCACGGGCAGCGTCGCTTCGAATGGGGACTGGCCGCGGCCGTTGTCACCAGCTTCATTGGCGTGGCCATGCTGCTCAAACCCACGATCCACGCTGAACAATGGCTGGGCGGTCTGCTGGCACTGATCTCGGGCTTCCTGTCGGCGCTGGCCTATATCCAGGTGAAGAAGCTGGGACAGCTGGGCGAGCCCGAGTATCGCGTGGTGTTCTATTTCTCGGTCAGCGGCGTGATCGCCGGTCTGCTCGGCAGCCTGATCGACAGCCACCTCCGCTTCGGTGAAGTTCGCATCCTGCATGGATTGCAGGTGATGGACTGGCTGCTGCTGGGCACCATAGGCCTGACGGCCACGATTGCACAGATGGCAATGACCCGTGCCTACCGACTTGGCGCGATGCTGGTCACGGCCAACCTGCAGTACACCGGTATCGTCTTTTCGAGCATCTGGGGCATACTGATCTGGGGCGACCATCTGGATGCGTGGGGCTGGTTCGGGATTGCCACCATCCTCGCCAGTGGCATTGCGGCCACCTTCTATAATGCCCGCAGCAGTACCCGAAAAATCACATAAAAAAACCACGGGTGTCGTTGCAGCATCACGGCCCCGGTGCCTGCCCGCGTACATGGCCGAGGCGATGACGACGAGGCTGGCATGAATCGAGGAGACTTGCGCATGCCGTATACGACGCTGATCAGCGCTGCGGACTTGAAGCAGCATATCGACAATCCCACCTTCGTGATCCTGGACTGCCGGTCGGAACTCACCGACCCCAGGGCGGGCGCGATCGCGTTTGCCGCCGGCCACATCCCCGGCGCACAGCATGCCGATCCCGACACGCTGCTGTCGGACAAATCGACAGGCCCGGGCGGCGCGTTCCGCGGTCGCCATCCGTTGCCGACTCAGGAAGCCTTCATCGAGACCCTGCGCGAACTGGGCGTGTACCCGAACTCGCAAGTGATCGCGTATGACGCGCATGGCGGCATGTTCGCGTCGCGGTTGTGGTGGATGCTGCGCTGGGTCGGACACAAGGGCGTGGCGGTGCTCGACGGCGGCCTGCCCGCCTGGCAAGCGGTCGGCGGCACGCTGACGACGGACGTGATCCGCCGCCCGCGCGGCAGCATCACGCTGCAGGCTTCGCTGGCCTCGACCGTCAGCGCTGACGATGTGCTGGCCAACCTGAGCGCGAAGGCGCGCATTGTGCTGGACGCGCGCGCCAACGACCGCTTCCGCGGCGAGAACGAGACCATTGACCCGGTCGCCGGGCATATTCCCGGCGCGAAGAATCGCTTCTTCAAGGACAACCTGCAGGCAGACGGCCGCTTCAAGCCAGCTGATGAGCTGCGCGCCGACTTCAGCGCGCTGATCAAGAGCCCGGAGACCACGATCGCGCAGTGCGGCTCCGGCATCTCGGCTTGCCACAACCTGCTGGCGATGGAAATTGCAGGTCTGGGCGGTGCGGCGCTGTATCCCGGCTCATGGAGCGAATGGTCATCCGATGCATCACGGCCGGTGGCGACAGGCGCGGCCTGACAAGACCAGCCCCGCACAGATGAAAAAAAACGGAACCTCGCGGTTCCGTTTTTGTTTCTGGCGTCCGGTACTTTTGCGCGCTATTGCATGCTCAGTGCGCATGGAACTGCCGCGTCAGCACCACGACAATGGCGACGCCGAGCGCGATCAGGATCACTTGCGGCACGGTTTCCTTCAGCGTGGCGCGGCGCTGCATCTGCGGCATCAGGTCGCTGACGGCGATGTAGATGAAGCCCGACGACGCCAGCACCAGCACATACGGGATCAGGTGCATGCCATCGCCGAGCGTGTAGTAGCCAACCAGGCCGCCGACCACCGACATCAGGCTGCAGATCAGGTTGTACACATACGCGCGCGCCTTCGACAGGCCGGCATTCAGCAGCACGATGAAGTCGCCGATCTCCTGCGGTATCTCATGCGCAGTGATGGCCAGCGCCGTGATGATGCCCAGCTTGGGGTCGGCCAGGAAGGCGGCCGCGATCAGGATGCCATCGGTGAAGTTGTGCAGGCTGTCGCCGACCAGGATCATCCAGCCGGACTTGCCGGCCTCATGCGCATCATGCCCGTGCTCATGGCCGTGGCCATCGCCTTCGTAATGGTGCGAGTGGCGCAGGATGGCCATCTTCTCGAGCAGGAAAAAGCCGAGCAAACCGCCGAGCAGGGTCGCGAACAGTCCGTGGATATTGGCATCCGACTCGAAGGCTTCCGGCAGCGCATGCAGCAGCGAGGTCGACAGCAGGATGCCGACCGACAGGCTGACCATGCGCTCGACCATGCGCGACAGCAGGCCGTAGGACAGGAAGGCGGCAGCGGAAATGCTGATGGCCCCGCCGAGCACGGTGGCCAGCAGGATGGAAGACAACGTGGTGTTAATTTTGTTTTACCCGTATGAACGTGCCCGCGATTAGACCATAGCCGGCCACGGGCGGGCAATCCGTCGTCTGAGGCAGCAGGGATGGACCGGCGTTACACGCCGTGGCGCTTGAACCAGTCGATGCAGCGCTTCCAGCCATCCCTCGCATCGGCTTCAACGTAACCGGGTCGGTAATCCGCATGGAAGCCATGACCGGCGTCCGCGTAGACATGGATGTCCGAATGGCTGGACCCGCGCGCCAGCGCCGCACGCATCTGCTCGACCGAATCGAGCGGGATGCCGGCATCCTTGCCGCCGTACAGCCCCAGCACCGGCACCTTCAGTTTCGGTGCGATGTCGACCGGATGTACGGGCTGCAGCGGATTCTTGTCCTGCACCAGACGTCCGTACCAGGCCACCCCCGCCTTGAGCTGCGGATTGTGCGCGGCATACAGCCAGGTGATGCGGCCGCCCCAGCAAAACCCGGTGACGGCCATCCTGCCGGTATCGCCGTTGTTTCGGTAAGCCCAGGCGACGCAGGCATCGAGATCGCCCATCACCTGCTCGTCCGGCACTTTCGCGATCAGGTCCTTCAGCAACTCGGGAATCGACGTGTACTTTGTCGGATCGCCCTGCCGCACGAACAAATCCGGCGCCAGTGCCAGGTAACCCAGCTTGGCAAAGCGACGCGCTATGTCCGCAATGTGCTGGTGCACGCCGAAGATCTCCGACACGACCAGCACCACCGGCAAATGGCGACCGCCGAGCGGCTGTGCGCGGTATACGGGCACCGCCTGCTCGCCGACCATGATCTGTATCGTTCCAGCCTCAAGACCGTCGGTGTCGGTCACGATCGCCGCCTGCGACAGGGTCGGCAGTACGGCGGCCGCAAAACCGGTACCCAGCGTGACCTTCATGAAATCGCGCCGGTCGGTGCTGTCTTTCGCCATCGGGTTCGACAGCAATGATTCGAGTTCATCGGTGATCATGGACATCAGTGAGCTACCTCCCAGTTTGCGCCGGCGCCGACTTCGGCCACCAGCGGCACTTTCAATTCAGCGACACCGGCCATCAGCTGCGGCAGCTTCTCTTTCACCAGCGCCAGCTCAGGCTCGGGTACCTCGAGCACCAGTTCATCATGCACCTGCATCACCATCAGCGACTGCAGCTTCTCACGGTCCAGCCAGTCCTGCACTGCGACCATCGCCAGCTTGATCAGGTCGGCCGCCGTGCCCTGCATCGGCGCGTTGATCGCCGCGCGTTCGGCAGCCTGCCGCCGCGGGCCATTCGGCGAATTGATCTCGGGCAGCCACAGGCGGCGGCCAAACACGGTCTCGACAAAACCATGCGACTTCGCTTGCAGACGGATGTCATCCATGAAGCGCTTCACGCCGGCGAAGCGGGTGAAGTACTTGTCCATGTACATCTGCGCGGCCGAACGCTCGACGCCGAGGTTGCCGGCCAGTCCAAACGCGCTCATGCCATACATCAGGCCGAAGTTGATCACCTTCGCCGCACGGCGCTGCTCGCTGTTTACCTCGGCCAGCGACACCCCGAAGATCTCGGCCGCCGTCGCGCGGTGGATATCTTCGCCGGAAGCGAATGCGCGCAACATGCCCGCGTCTTCCGACAGGTGCGCCATGATGCGCAGCTCGATCTGCGAATAGTCAGCCGATACGATCACGCGGCCCGGCGGCGCGACGAAAGCTTCGCGAATGCGGCGGCCCTCGGCGGTACGCACCGGGATGTTCTGCAGATTGGGATCATTCGACGACAGACGGCCGGTGACGGCGATCGCCTGTCCGTAGGTGGTATGCACGCGCCCGGTAGCGGGGTTGACCATCTTCGGCAATTTGTCGGTGTAAGTCGACTTCAGCTTGGACAGGCTGCGGTACTCGTTGTTCATCTTCATCAGGGCTTCGGCCCGCTGACGCAGAGCTTCCTGGTACTGGGCCTGCTTTTTCTGCGTGAAGGAGAATTCGATGAATAGGGTCCAGAAAACGTTCTTCACCCACTCGCC
>CAZCDW010000170.1:1724-5514 GCA_964497485.1 uncultured Bifidobacterium sp. | reverse complement strand
GGCGACGGCTTCATCACGCGGCAGCACCTTGCGCTCGACGACTTCATCCTTTTTGGCCAGCTCGGCCATCTTCTTTTCGATCGCCTGCAGGTCTTCCGGCGTGAAGGGGCGCTTGTACGAAAAATCGTAGTAGAAGCCATGCTCGATCACGGGGCCAATCGTGACCTGCGCATCCGGGAACAGCTCCTTCACTGCATACGCGAGCAAGTGCGCGGTCGAGTGACGAATCAAGTCGAGGCCATCGGCATCCTTGTCGGTGACGATGGCGAGATCGGCGTCACGATCAATCAGGTAAGAGGTATCGACCAGCTTGCCATCGACCTTGCCGGCCAGCGCAGCCTTCGCCAGGCCGGCGCCGATCGACGCAGCGACCTGCGCGACCGTGACGGGCGACTCGAACTGGCGTTGTGAACCATCGGGTAGTCGGACTGAAACCATGTTCTGCTCCTTGCGCTGCGCCGCTGCGATCTGCTGGCGGCCGATGCTGCTGAAAATCGCGGACGAAAACTGCGGACGAAAAAAAATTCGGACCAGCCGCGTTTTTTTCTGGACACCGCCTTGAGCGGCCCCTGTACTGCAGGAATGAAAAGACGGACTAGCGTATGGATGCCGAAACCGACGGGCTAGTTCGCGGTGTCATAACCGTGTCGCCTTTCTCGCTCTTACTCAATGTCCTGCAGGTTGATGTTGGTAGGCACGATTGGACTCGAACCAACGACCCCTACCATGTCAAGGTAGTGCTCTAACCAGCTGAGCTACGCGCCTAAAGAAGCGAGATTATAGCCAGATTTGTATGGACGCGCCAAGTGCTTTATTGAAATTGTTTCAGAGACATTAGTTTTCTGGCATCAGGCGCGCTTCACCTCCAGCACGCCCTTCACGTCACGGATCACGTTCAATGCGCGCTGCAATTGCTCGGTGGACGAGATCTCGCCGGTGAAGGACATGCTTGCCTGCCCTTTCGCGCTGCGGGTCGCCACGCCGATCACGTTGATCTTCTCGCGTAGGAAGATGTCCGAGATGTCGCGCAGCAGCCCTTGCCTGTCCATGGCGAGCACGAACACATCGACCGGGTACACCGTATCGTTGCCCAGCTCGCCCCAGGTGGTCTGCACGATGCGCTCGGGCGCACGCATCACCATCTGCGACAGATTCTTGCAGCTGGAACGATGGATGGAGATGCCCTTGCCACGGGTGATGAAACCGACGATCGGGTCCGGCGGCGCCGGCTTGCAGCAGCTGGCCATCTGCGTCAGCAGCCCTTCGGTGCCCAGTACCAGCACGCCGGCCTTGCCGCCCTGCGTCACACTCGATGCGCGGCTCTTGCGTGGCAATACCGCGTCATCGACCGACGGTGCTACAGCACGTGACGGATCATCCGCATGCAGCTCCTGCTCGACCAGTCGCAGGCTGAAGCGGTCATTGCCAACGGCCAGCAGCAAGTCGTCGAGCTTCTCGAAACCCAGCTTGTGTGCGAGGACTTCAAGGTTGACTGCAGTGCGGCCTTCTCGCTGCAACGTTTTTTCCAGTTGCGCGCGGCCGCGTGTGAGTGTCTCGGCCTGCTCGATCGCGTTGAACCACGCACGTATCTTCGAGCGCGTGCGAGAACTGGCCGTGTAACCATCGGACAGCCAATCGCGCGACGGACCGGCCGTGCCAGACACTGCAGCTTCACCCTTCGCGGTGATGATCTCGACGGTCTGACCGTTCTTCAACCGCGTGTTCAGCGGCACCATCGCGCCATTGACCTTCGCGCCGCGACAGCGATGGCCAATGTCGCTGTGAAGCTGGTACGCGAAATCGATCGGCGTCGCGCCCTCGGGCAGCTCCAGCAGCCGGCCCTGCGGCGTCATCACGTAGATGCGGTCATTGATCGCAGCCGCCTTCAACTGCTGCACCCACTGTCGGTCGCTCTCTTCTTCGCCGACCACCACGTCAGCCACTTCGCTCTTCCAGGCCAGCAGCTGGCGCAACCACGCGATCTTCTGGTCGTAGGAGTCGTCCAGCGACGACGCGCTGCCTTCCTTGTAGCGCCAGTGCGCGGCGACGCCATATTCGGCGAACTGGTGCATCTCACGCGTGCGTATCTGCACTTCCAGCGTGCGGCCGTCATCGGCCTCGACCACCGTGTGCAGCGACTGGTAGCCGTTCGGCTTCGGCCGCGCGATGTAGTCGTCGAATTCTTCGGGAATCGGCGTCCAGATGTTGTGCACGATGGACAGCACCGCATAGCAGGTCTTCACGTCGTCGACGATCACGCGGAAAGCGCGCACATCGTGCAGGCGCTTGAAGTCGATCTCCTTGCCGCGCATCTTGTTCCAGATGCTGTAGATGTGCTTCGGCCGGCCATAGACCTCGGCCTTGATGCCGGCGGCCGACAGCTCCGCCTTGAGACGTGCGATCGCACCCTCGACGAAGCTCTCGCGCTCGAGCCGCTTCTCTTCCAGCATCTTCGCGATGCGCTTGTAGTTGTCCGGCTCGGAAAAACGGAAAGACAGGTCTTCCAGTTCCCATTTCAGCTGCCAGATGCCAAGCCGGTTAGCCAGCGGCGCGTACAGGTCGAAGGTTTCTCGCGCATAGCGCAGCGTCATGTCGTTTTCGAGCTTGTTCTCGGCGAAGAAGCGCAGCGTGGTCAGGCGCGAGGTCAGCCGCACCAGCACCACCCGCATGTCGGTGGCCATCGCCAGCGTCATCTTGCGCAGGGTCTCGAGCTGGCCGGCGGCTTTGCCCTTCTCTTTTTCTTTGCCCCTGTCCTTGCTCTTCTCCTGCTCTGCGTGCACGAAATCGCCTTCATGCAGCCGCATCAGCTGACGGATGCCGGCCACCAGATCGGCGATTTCCTTGCCGAAGCGGCCCTCGACCTGCTGCGCAGTTTCGGGCGCCAGCGCGGCCAGCTCGAACAACATGCCGGCGATACGGGTGTCGATATCGGTCTTCAGCAATGCCAGCGACGCGACCACGCCGCGCGAGAAGGCCATGGCGTCCTGCCCGGTCTGTACGGGCTTGCCCTCGTACGCAGGACGCACGAACTCCACAGCGGCCAGCAAGCGCGCGCTGTCGGTGGCATTCAGCCCCTGCGTGAGTTGCTCGTCACTGTCGCCGACAGCGCTTACCGATACCATTGCCTGATCCTGCTATTTCAGCGGCGCCTGCCGGCGCTCATTCCAGAAAAAATTCCCTTGCCAGCGCGATCTGATCCGCATGCATGAAGGTTGGCGCATGGCCGATGCCGGGCAATTCGACCAGCCTTGCCTTCGGCCCGCGCTGCGTCATCTGCCGTGCCGATTCCGCCGTCAGCAAGTCGGACTCGCTGCCGCGCACCAGCAGCACCGGGCAGCGGATCACATCATAGGCCGCCCACATGGCCGCTTCGCCCTGCTTCGCGACGTCTTCGGTCAGCGCCTTGAAGGGCGTGGCCAGCGCGAGATCGTAATGCCGGCGCCAGCGGCCATCGGCATCCTGCCTCAGCACATCGCGTGCCAGCTTGTCCCATTCAGCGTCGCTGTGCGGGCCGAACGGGGCAGCGACAGTGCGAATGTAGTCGCGTCCCTCGTCGAAGGTCGCGAAGCGGGCATCGGTGCCGATGTACTCGCCGATGCGCTGCAGCGCCGGGAAGTTCAATGATGGCCCGACATCGTTCATCAGCATCTTGCGGATTGGCGTCTCCGGCAGCGCAGCAAGCCCCATGCCGATCAGCGCGCCCATCGAGGTGCCGAACCAGTCGACTTGCGGCACATCCAGACGCGCCACCAGGGTCACCATGTCGCTCACATATTGCGGCACCACGTAG
>CAZCDW010000170.1:0-1714 GCA_964497485.1 uncultured Bifidobacterium sp. | reverse complement strand
TAGCGCGGATCCTTCAGCCACGACGAGCGGCCGCGGCCAACCACCTCCGGGCAGATGACGCGGTAGCGATCGCACAAGGCCTCTGCCAGTGCGCCGAAGTCATCCGACACCCGGGTCACGCCGTGCACGCAGACCAACACCTGCGGGTTCTTCGGGTCGCCCCATTCCTTGTAGGCCATATGATGCAGGCCGGCCGGGGACAGGCATTGCACCATCTTGATCTGCGGCTGCATCATTCGGGGGCATCCTTGCGCTGAATGTTTTTGAATGGGGCGGACATGATTAGCCGGTCTCGTCAGTTCGATGGCAAGGCGGCAGTACCGCGGACAGTACACCTGTACGGCAAGGGCGAAGCAGGGAATTCGGACAGCATGCTGTCCGCCTGCGTAGCAGCACTGGCGTATTCGCCAGCGCGCGCCCTGCAAGGGGTGCAACGCCGCAAGCGGCCTAACGAGGCAGGCTATGAAACTTTGCTCATTTTACCGGTCTCTTCCCTTAGAATCTTGGTTCGACAACGCCGCCCCACCATCAGTCAACTACCGAAGAGGAATTCATGCAGAACCGTCAGCTGTCCGGCAAGACCGCACTGGTCACCGGCTCCACCTCCGGCATCGGCCTGGGCATTGCGCACGCACTGGCCGCCGAGGGCGCCAACATCGTCTTCAACGGCTTCGGCGATGCGGCGACGATTGCGGAGCTTCAACAGCAGACAGCCAGCCAGTTCGGCGTGAAGACAGCTTACAGCGGCGCCGACATGACGAAGCCGGCCGAGATCGGGAAGATGATCGCCGATGCAATCGCGCAGTTTGGCAGCATCGATATCCTCGTCAACAATGCCGGCATACAGTTCGTCGCCAACGTCGAAGATTTTCCGGCTGAGCGCTGGGACGCGATCATCGCGATCAACCTGAGCGCGGCCTTCCACACCGCGCATCATGCGCTGCCGAAGATGAAGGAAAAGAACTGGGGCCGCATCATCAACATCGCGTCCGCGCATGGATTGGTGGCCTCGGCCGGCAAGTCGGCCTATGTCGCATCCAAGCATGGCATCGTCGGCCTGACCAAGGTGATCGCGCTGGAGAATGCGCACACCGGGATCACCGCCAATGCGATCTGCCCGGGCTGGGTCCTGACACCGCTGGTGCAGAAGCAGGTCGATGCACGCGCTGCGGCCAACAACATCCCGATCGAGCAAGCCAAGCGCGAACTGCTGCTGGAGAAGCAGCCATCGGGCGAATTCGTCACGCCGGAACAGCTGGGCGCACTGGCGGTGTTCCTGTGCAGCGATGCCGCCTCTCAGGTGCGCGGCGCCGCATGGAATGTGGATGGCGGTTGGGTCGCGCCGTAAAGCCCGCGCATGAAAACGTCGCACAGCTTGTGGCGGCTGGCTTGGATGCGGCTTCCCAGCAGGGAGGCTGGATCAGTTCAGAAGTGAATTTCGCAACCCGTCGCCGCGACCAGTTCTTCCTTGCTGACGCCCGGCGCCATTTCGACCAACTTCAGCCCGTGTTCGGTCACGTCCATCACCGCCAGGTCGGTGATGATGCGATCGACCACGCCAACCCCGGTCAGCGGCAAGTCACACTGCTTGAGCAGCTTGTGCGAGGTCGAGCCATCCTTCGCCTTCGCGACATGCTCCATCAGCACCACCACACGCTTGACGCCGGCTACCAGGTCCATCGCGCCGCCCATGCCCTTCACCATTTTGCCGGGG
>CAZCDW010000169.1:0-5538 GCA_964497485.1 uncultured Bifidobacterium sp. | reverse complement strand
GGGTGCGCAGGTGCGCGATAACGCGCTGTCGAAGGCGCGCTTCGAGTTCCGCTGGGAAGACCAGTTCAACCTCGGCCTCGATCCGGACAAGGCGCGCGAATTCCATGACGAGACCCTGCCGAAAGATTCAGCCAAGGTGGCGCACTTCTGCTCGATGTGCGGCCCGCATTTCTGCTCGATGAAAATCACGCAGGATGTGCGCGAGTACGCTGAAAAAGAAGGGATAGCTGAAGCCGATGCGCTGAAGAAGGGCATGGAGATCAAGGCGGTCGAGTTCGTGAAGAGCGGCGCCGAGATCTATCGCAAACAGTGACAGGTACGTCGATGATTGCCATCGAGCTCAACGGCGAGCCGCGCGAGCTGAACAGCGGGCAGTGTGTACAGGACTTGATCGACGCACTTGCGCTGACCAATCAGGCGCTGGCCGTCGCCGTCAATCGTGAAGTAGTGCCGCGGGCGCGCTGGCGTGAGCGACAGTTTGCGCCGGGTGACAAGGTGGACATTGTGCGGGCTATAGGTGGGGGATAGTCAAGCCCTCAGTGGATTAGTCATGGGTCCCAGCTTCCGCTGGGACGACAGGTTTTGAAGCCGGCGGATCGTATAAACCGTCGTCCCAGCGCAAGCTGGGACCCATCGCCGGACAACCAACAAACCGGATTCAGAACATGAGTGATTCCCAAACCGGCCTGACCATCGCCGGCAAGACCTATGCCTCCCGCTTGCTGGTCGGCAGCTGCAAGTACAAAGACCTCGATGAAACGCGCCGCGCGACCGAAGCCTCGGGTGCTGACATCATCACCGTCGCGATCCGCCGCGTGAACATCGGCCAGGACCCCAACGCGCCCAACCTGCTGGATGTAGTGCCGCCATCGAAATACACGATCCTGCCCAACACCGCCGGTTGTTATAACGCGAAGGATGCCGTCTACACGCTGCAGCTGGCGCGCGAACTGCTGAACGGCCACAAGCTGGTCAAGCTCGAGGTGCTCGGCGACGAAAAGACCCTCTTTCCGAATATGCCCGAGACCCTGAAGGCTGCCGAGACGCTGGTGAAAGATGGCTTCGACGTGATGGTCTACTGCAGCGACGACCCGATACAGGCGAAGATGCTGGAAGAGATTGGCTGCTGTGCAGTGATGCCGCTGGCCTCGCTGATCGGTTCGGGCATGGGCATTCTGAATCCGTGGAATCTGTCCCTGATCATCGAGCAGGCCGAGGTGCCGGTGCTGGTCGATGCCGGCGTCGGTACCGCATCCGATGCGGCCATCGCCATGGAGCTTGGCTGCGACGGTGTGCTGATGAATACGGCGATTGCCGGCGCGAAGGATCCGGTGCGCATGGCGCGTGCGATGAAGCTTGCGGTCGAAGCGGGGCGCGAGGCTTTCCTTGCAGGCCGCATCCCGCGCAAGTTCGCTGCATCGCCATCGTCTCCCATGGCAGGTCGCGTCGTATGACGCATCCGTCGGTGCTGGTGTTCGCCGGGCTCGACCCGAGCGGCGGCGCCGGCATACAGGCAGATATCCAGGCCATCAGCGCTGCGGGCGTGCACCCGCTGCCCATCGTCACTGCACTCACTGTGCAGGACAACGAGCATGTGCATGCGGTACATACTGTCGATCCGGAACTGCTGCGCGCACAGGCGAAGGCGCTGACCGACGCTCGCATTGTCATCGCGGCGGTAAAGATAGGCATCGTTGGCAGCGCCGCCAATGCGCAGGTCATCGCGGACGTCATTACCGAACTTCGCAATCAGATACCGGACTTGCCGGTGGTGCTCGACCCGGTGCTCGCCAGTGGTCATGGTGATGTGCTCACCCGCGGTGACGCGATCGCGGCGCTGGAACCGCTTCGTCGCCGGGCAACGGTCATTACGCCCAACTTGCCGGAAGCGGCGGCATTGTGCGCGCACGCTGACAGTGATGATGAACGCGCGCAAGCCTTGCTGGCAGATGCGCCGCATGTATTGATGAAAGGTGGCCATGGTGCGGGAGACAGCGTGATCAATCGCTGGTATTCCAGACAAGGCCATCGTGAATGGCAATGGCCGCGTTTGCCGGGTGGCTTCCACGGCTCCGGCTGCACGCTCGCGTCGGCACTCGCCGCGCGCCTCGCTCGACAAATGGCGATGGCGGCTGCGATCGACGACGCACAACGCTGGACGCAGCATGCGCTGGCTACCGCTTATCCGATCGCCATCGGGCAGGCGATCCCGAACCGATTACAGGAGAAGACATGAGGGGCTTGTATCTGGTCACACCCGACTGGGATGACACCGAGCAGTTGCTGGCCGCAACCGAGCAAGCGCTGCTGGGCGGCGCGATGCTGGTGCAATACCGGCACAAGCAGGCCGCTGACGCACTACGCCGCGAGCAGGCAGCAGCGCTGCTGTCCTTGTGCCGTCGGCATGGCAAGCCATTGATCATCAACGATCATGTCGACTTGTGCATCGCGCTTGATGCCGATGGCGTGCATGTCGGCGGCACCGATGAAAGCGTGGCGCAGGCACGCGATCGCGTTGGTGCAGGCAAGATTGTCGGCGCATCGTGCTACGGACAGCTGTCGCTGGCACGTGATGCGGCCGCTGCCGGCGCGAGCTATGTGGCCTTTGGCGGCTTCTACCCGTCGCGTGTGAAGAAATATGAAGTATCGACGCCGCCCTCCATCGTCACTGAGGCCCTGCAGTCGCTTCAGGTTCCGGTTTGCGTGATCGGCGGAATGACGGTCGCGAACGCGAAGCCGCTGATCGATCTGGGTGCGCACATGGTCGCTGCCATAAGCAGCATTTACTCTGCGCCCGATTATCAATCGGCAGCGAAAGAATTCGCATCGTTGTATCGCTGATCGAAGCATCAGTACGATAATCATTGACGGTAGTCCTTGCAATTGCAAATCGCAACAGAGCTACCGTATCTCGCCACTCGCCACGCCTCTTGCGCAAAAATCCGATTGAAATAAGTACGCATGCTGCAAGGAACCAGCTTGCCGCAAAAAGCACTCACCTGCCGTTTTGAACCGGGCTATTGCGATCCCCTTGCTTTGTTTTAGGCATGGCTGGTTCAACGCTTGGGCCAATCAATGGTGGAGAGAGTGGTGCAGCTATCGGACCTGCAGTATTTGATGGGGCAGCTTGGCCCTGCAACAGCAGACATACAGCTTGTCGTTCAGTTGACCGAAGATTGCTGGCAAGTCGAGCTCGATGGGGGTTTGTCACTGCAGATAGGCTGGCAGGAGCAGCGTGGTTGCATGTTGTTCAGCTGTGGCCTCGGCTCTTCCACTCTCGTGGAACGAGAAAAAATCTATCCGCTCTTGTTGAATGCAAACTTGCTGTTGGCCGGCATCTCCGGTGCTCGGCTTGCGCTGAGTCAGCCGGGCGAAGAAGTCATGCTGATTGGCGAGTACTGGATGAATTTGCCGTCACTGGACGGCTTGCATCAGTATTTGAACGAGTTCCTCCATCTTGCCTTGAAATATGCCGAGCAGGTAGTCAGCCCCCCGACTGCCACCCCGGAAGGACTCATTTCTTTCGCTGTGCCCGATACTGGTCCGGGCTTGCAGCGCGTCTGACCGACCAATCATCCTCAGGAGAAAAGTGCCATGCAAGCGACATCCGACTCACGCGCCCTGAAGCCAGTTATGGAGCGATTCAGGGAAGATGGTGCGCCCTATGTACGACTGAATGCCAGAGAGGGCATGAAGAATGCGGCGATTATTTACGAAGCCATCAAATCGGTGCCGGGCAAGGCTTTGCTGCGCGGTGATTTTGATCGATCCGGCAATCCGTTGATTTATTTTTCGGAAAGCCGGAAGAAATGCATAGGCAAGCTTTCTGCATCGTCGCCAATCAAGGCGAGAAATATCGAGGCCGACCGAAGGGATATGGCTAACTTTCTTTCATCGATAGCAGGGGCCGTTGAAAACATAGACCCTCCGGATCAAAAGTCGTTGAATGCCGCTTCCCTGCTCAGACAAAAAGTCAGACAAATTCTGACAACCCATCGCGATATTCATATCAGCGAAGTCAGAGAGCCTCTCCGCGAAATTTCCTGTATTTACAAGCGAATCGAACGTCAAAAGATCGTCCTTGCCAATCGCGCACTTTACAGACAGCAGTCGCTCATACAGGCGAAGCGCTTTGTGCAGTTCTGTTCGATCAGAGGTGGGATGTTTACCAGGTTGTCCGATGCTCTGAAGCCAGCTAATGCGTCACGCTACGATATCAATCCATCCCTGGCTGTCTTTGAAATGAAGCGTTTCCTTAATAATTATAGAAAAGAAAAGCAAGACCGTTCATTAAAGTTTTCGGATTATTTGAGATTCATAGCTATTCCGCAGGATGTCAATTATTTTGCGCAGCGCTGGATGGCGATTTCTCATCCACATCGTACTGAGCAAAGAAAAAAATTTGAAACTGAATCCTGGGCGAGAGAGATGGACAGTATCTGTCCCATGATCATCAAGGCATTTCACCGACAGGCACGCGTCAATCTTTCCAATGCAGACAGGAATGCGAGCGTGCGCAATTTGATTTACCAAAGGGATAGCATTGTTGATTTCCCGCCATTGCCAAAGACCCCGCTATCCTCGCCGTCGCCAGTGGTCGATGTGCCGGCAGCAGCACCGAATTCCTCTTCGGCTTCTGGTGTTCTAGTTAATGAAACGGGCCATGCGTTACCGGAATTTGTGGGTGAGAGGATGCTAGCCAACGGCAACTTCGGCGTAAATGACGGCCTTCAGCCGAATGTATATCCGGAGGGTTCCCACGCTGATCATGCTCACCGACAGAACTTGATAATTGCCACGCCATTCAATAGCGATTCAGCGCTGATCGCTGATATCAGGCTGCTGACGGAGGAAACGGAATTGGTGACACCTGATGCTTCGATTGCCTACCAGCCTATCGCTTTTCCCGGGGATAGCGACCAAAAGAATGCTTCAGTACTGAGTAATGAAAGGGACGATGCATCACTCTATCAGTTGCCGAAGCAAAGGGCACTGACGTCGTCCGCCCTGTCTTCCGGGTCGTTGGCCACGAAGAGCAGTACAAGTGACGACTTGCCATCTGACTTGAGTTCAGTGTCTGCGACGGAAAAAGACCCGTCAAGTGAGGCGACTGCTTCGAGTCATGGCAAGCGGATGCCGACCGAGGGATTCAAGCTTGAGCTGGGAGAAGCGCGGGACAGCGAGTCGGAGGGGGATGTTACTTCGTGAAGTCAACTGGTCCAAAAGACTGACTCAGCCCCGGTAATCACCCCGGGGTCGCTGAATCGGAAGCATCGAAGTGTGACTTTGCATCAGTGTCCGGCAACACGGCTATTGCGTTCGATGGCAAACCTGTAATGTTTCGGTGGCATCGGTCAGCATTGGCTGCCTGATCACCGTCTCTGGCGAGTATCGGCGGCCAATCGTTTGTATGCGCACCGTATAATCGGCGCATGCAAAATCTTCTGCACAACCTCAATCCCGAGCAGCTTGCCGCCGTCACTCTCCCACCGCAGAAGATTTTGCATGCGCCAATTATACGGTGCGCATACAAACGAT
>CAZCDW010000168.1:0-5551 GCA_964497485.1 uncultured Bifidobacterium sp. | reverse complement strand
CCTTTTCCGAGACCTGCATCGCGCCGAGGATGGCGATGTTGATCTTGCCGCCTCGGATCATCGCAAACGAATCCGCTGAGCTAAAGAAGGAGGCGCCTGGCAAGGCAGTCACGGTCTGCTTGCCCGCATTGATCAAATCGGCGTCCACCTGGTCTTCCGTCGGGAAAGGCCCGATGCCGAGCAGGCCATTCTCGGACTGCAGCCACACGGTAATGTCCTTGGGGACGTAGTTGGCCACCAGCGTCGGCAAGCCGATGCCGAGGTTCACATAGAAGCCATCTTCCAGCTCCCGGGCGGCGCGTGCCGCCATCTCTTCACGAGTCCATGCCATCTGTCGCTCCCTGCTTACTGTGCACGAACCGTGCGTTGTTCAATGCGCTTCTCCGGATTCGCGTTGACCACGATCCGGTGCACGAAGATGCCGGGCAGGTGCACGGCATCGGGATCGATCTCGCCGACACCCACCAGTTCTTCGACTTCGACAATGGTGAGCTTGCCGGCCATCGCGACGTTCGGGTTGAAGTTGCGCGAGGTCTTGCGGAAAACCAGATTACCGGTCGGGTCGGCCTTCCACGCCTTGACCAGCGACACATCGGCCACCAGCGAGCGCTCCATCACGTACTGTTCGCCATCGAACTCACGCACTTCCTTGCCCTCGGCCACAATGGTGCCGACGCCGGTCTTGGTGAAAAAAGCCGGGATGCCGGCGCCGCCAGCGCGCAGCTTCTCGGCCAGCGTGCCCTGCGGCGTGAATTCCAGCTCGAGTTCGCCGGACAGGTACTGGCGCTCGAATTCCTTGTTCTCGCCGACGTAGGACGCGATCATTTTCTTTATCTGGCGCGTGCTCAGCAGCTGGCCGAGGCCGAAGCCGTCGACGCCCGCATTGTTCGAGATCGCAGTCAGATTCTTGACGCCCGAATCGCGCAAGGCAGCGATCAGCGCTTCGGGAATACCGCACAGGCCAAAGCCGCCAACCGCAAGGGTCTGGCCGTCCCTGACCACGCCTGCCAGCGCGCTGGCTGCGTCCGGATACACTTTTTTCATGGGTCTCCTCGGTTACACTGTTGGCAAATTCTGCCCAGCGGGCAAGGATAAGAGCGAAAAAAGCGCCCCGCAATACCGTAAAAGTACGAGCAGCCGCCGGCCGCCAGCGCGCCCGGCAGACCCACAGACCCACCCCGGACTATCCCCTGACCGCATGAGCCAGGCCCAGCCCGCCGTTACCGGCATCGATTTCGAGACCATCTTCCGCCACGCGCCGGTCGGCATGTGCGTCTCTCAGCAGCGCGTGATCACTGCCTGCAATGATGCGCTGGCCGCGATCTTCGGCTACCGGGCCGAGCAATTGTGCGGCCAATCGTTTTCCATGTTGTACCCGTCGGCCGATGAATTCGAACGCACCGGGGCGCGCATCGCGCCTATCCTGAACCGGCAAGGTCACTACTCGGACGAGCGCATCATGAAGCGCGCCGGCGGCGAGCTGTTCTGGTGCCATGTGACCGGCCGCTCGCTGGACCGCGATGATCCGCATGCGTCCGGCATCTGGACCTTCGAGGACCTGGCCAGCCGCCGCCCGGTAACGGCCGAGCTGTCGGCACGCGAACGCGAAGTGGCGGCGCTGCTGGTCGACGGCCTGACCAGCAAGGAGATCGGTCGCCAGCTGGCGCTGAGCCCGCGCACGGTAGAAATGCACCGTGCGCGCTTGATGAAGAAATTTTCGGCAGGGACGTCGAGCGAGCTGGTCAACCGACTGCTGGGCGGACTGGCCACATGAACAGCTGTCATCCACCCCGGCTTCAGCACCGCCCTCACCTGTCTACGCTACCCAAATGATCCTGAATAACCTGAACCAGCAGCGCGCCACTTCGCCGGTGCGCATCGTTATGCGACCAGCGATGGCTGTCATCACCGTACTTCTCTTGTCGACCGCTGGCGCACCAGCGACCATCGCAGCCAGCTTGTTCGGCGATACACCATGCGAGCGTTGGTCCGGCATGGATATCGAGGCCAAGCAGCGATGGACGCTGGCCTTCCTCGCACCGCTGAGCATGGCGCACGAAGACCGGCAGAAAACCGGCGAGGACAAGTTCAACAGCAGGGCTTTGGCCGCCGAGCGCGCAATGGCCAGCATCGACGGCTACTGCATTGCGAACCCCGGCAAGGACGCCGCCGATGGCGCGGCAGCCCATCTGGAATCGTTGGTCGGTACGCGCTGAGGCTTCGCGGCCCGCGCTGCCTCCATGCCGGGCTCAGCAGATCGCCTGCAAGCCCTTGTCGCGGATGATGTTCAGCAGCCGCAAGGCCGGACCACCCGGTTTCTTGATACCGCGCTCCCAGTCGGATACCAGGTTCTTCGACACGTTCAGGTAGCGTGCAAATACGGGCTGCGACACATTCTCGCGCGCTCGCAATGCCTTGATCTCGTCAGCGGGCATGGGATAAACCGGCATCAGGCAGGCTTCATCAAAATCGCGCATCGTCTGCTTGTCGACGAGGCCGAGCTCATGTAGCCCTTCTGCCGTTTCATGCAGGGACGCGAGGGCTCCGGAACGATAACGCTGCTTCATGATTGCACCTCCTCGAACACACCCTGCTTCAGTGCGAGTGCGAGATCCTCGTCCGACAACGACAGCACCAGGGACGACATTTTCCTGAACTGCAGCAGGTCAACCTGACGAATATTGGCTTCGCAGCTCTTCGCATAGCCATACACGAAAAATGCACGTTCGCCCTGTCGGTACAGCACGATGGTCCGGTAACCGCCTGATTTTCCTTCGCCCGCACGCGCGATCCTTTGCTTGATCACACCACCACCGAGGTCGGCATCGATCAGCCCGCGCGCTGCCTGCGCCAGTGCTGCCTGAAGCTGTTCATCCGAGATTTGGGACCGGCGAGCGAACCGCGCGAACCACGCATTCTTGAACGCGCGCATTCAGCAACTGCCATCATAGTGTATCACACAATGTGTGACACACAAATCATCCTGCACTCCTGCCGCCATGGGCTCACTCCCGCATGTACGCAAAGCAACAAGCGGCAGGGTAAGGACTTCAGGCTTTGAGTTCAGCTGGCATGGTCGCGGCACCAGCACTCAATGGGTGCGCTGCGACCCGACGCGTTCAGAACGCGCGAAACGCGCAACGTCCAATGGGCGAGGAGGCCGCGAGCATCATGGCAATGTTGAGATCGCCGATAGCGACCAGCGAAAGTTGTCAGCCCTCGCAGACCGGCGCAATCAGTCTGGCGCGCATCGCCTCCGGCAGTGGCTGTGACTTCTCGATGCGCTGGTCGACCCATACGACTTTCGAGCCACCTTCGGCTGCCACGATATCAGGCGTGTCCACGCGCCGGATCTCGTGCAGGGTCTGAAAGCTGGAGCGACCGAAATCGCCGACATAAGTCGTGACCTCGATGTCGCCCGGGTAGCGCAGCTGCTTCAGGAAGGTGCAGTGCGCATTGATGATCACGGGCCCGACACCCAGAGGGTCGGGCGGACAGTCCAGCGCCTCGAACCACGTGATGCGTGCCTGTTCGAGGTAGCGGAAATAAACCGTGTTGTTCACGTGCCCCATCGCATCCATGTCGCCCCAGCGGATCGGCATGCGGGAGCGATGGACCAGCGCGTAGTGCTCGGGAATCGCCATCGTGTCGGATCGAATGCTGTCAGTGGATCGATCAGAACGCGGCCATGCCGTCGTCCGCTGTCATGATCGCGCCGTTGATGAAGCGCGACTCATCGGACGACAACAGGAGCAACAGTCCATCGAGGTCTTCCGGCTGGCCGACGCGTTTGCGCGGCAGCACATCGATCAGCTTCTTGCCACCCTCGCTGGCGAAGTATTCGCGGTTGATTTCGGTTTCGATATAACCCGGGCAGATCGCGTTGACGTTGATGCCATAACGTCCCCACTCCAGCGCCATCGCCTTCGTCATATGCACCGCGGCCGCCTTGCTCATGCAGTACACCCCGATCTGCGACAGCACGCGCAGGCCGGCGACGGATGCGATATTGATGATGCGGAACTGGCGCGAGGGCTCGGCCTTCGAGCGCAGGATCATGCGCTTCGCAACTTCCTGCGCGACGAAGAAGCTGCCCTTGGTGTTGGTATCGAACACGAAATCGTAGTCTTCGGGCGTCACGTCCACCAGCTTGCCGGTGGTCGATACACCGGAGTTATTGACCAGAATGTCGATCGGACCAGCCTCGGTCTCGGCATGCGCGATGGCCGACTTGATGCTCGCGTGGTCAGTCACGTCCAGCGCCACCAGCCGCGCAGCGCCGCCGGCCGATTCGATTTCGGCCCGCAGCTCTTTGAGCCTGTCGGTGCGGCGTGCCGCCAGCACCACGGTCGCCCCCGCCTCGGCCAGCACCTTGGCAAAGCGCGCGCCCAGCCCGCTGGACGCACCGGTGACCAGCGCCACCTTGCCCTTGAAATTCACTTCAATACCCACAAAGCCTCCCTTTGGATGATGATGTCGTTTTATGACCGGTATGATTACACGAAAGACGGACGGGCCGCCTGCCGAAACTGGCGCTGTCCGCCAAAATCCCCGACAATCCGGGCACCCCGAATCGCTGCAGAACTGACAGGCCACCGATAACAATGACCAGCCCCAGCCAGAACCCCGCCTTCCTTGAACAATTCGGTCCGCGCGAAGCGATGGACTATGACGTCGTCATTATCGGCGCCGGCCCGGCAGGGCTGTCGGCCGCCATCAGGTTGAAGCAACTGGCCAATGACAAGGGCCAGGACATCAGCGTCTGCGTGCTCGAGAAAGGCAGCGAGCCCGGTGCGCACATCCTGTCGGGCGCGGTAATGGATCCGCGCGCGATGACAGAGCTGTTCCCGGCCTGGAAAGAACAAGGCGCACCGCTCAACACCGCGGTCTCGGAAGACCGCTTCATGTTCCTGACCGAGACTGGTTCCTACACGACGCCAAACTGGATGCTGCCGAACTGCTTCCAGAACCACGGCAATTACGTCGTCTCGCTCGGCAATGTGGTGCGCTGGCTCGCACAGCAAGCGGAAGCACTCGGCGTCGAGATCTTCCCCGGCTTCTCGGCTGCCGAAATCCTGTATGACGACCAGTGCCGCGTGGTCGGCGTCGCGACCGGCAACATGGGCGTCGACAAGAATGGCGAGCCGACCGCCGAATTCCAGCTCGGCATGGAGCTGCGCGCGAAATACACGCTGTTGGCCGAAGGCGCGCGCGGCCATCGGGGCAAGCGGCTGATCGCCGGCTACCACCTCGACGCCGGCAAGGATCCGCAGGTGTATGGCATCGGCATCAAGGAGCTGTGGGAAATCGATCCGGCAAAACACCAGCCCGGCCTCGTGATCCACACCGCCGGCTGGCCACTCGATGCCGAGACCTATGGCGGCTCCTTCCTGTATCACCTCGAGAACAATCAGGTCGCGGTCGGCTATGTGGTTGGCCTGTCGTATGCTAACCCCTACCTGTCGCCGTTCGAGGAATTCCAGCGCTACAAGACGCATCCGTCGATTCGCGGCTTCTTCGAAGGCGGCAAGCGGCTGGCGTATGGCGCGCG
>CAZCDW010000167.1:0-5629 GCA_964497485.1 uncultured Bifidobacterium sp. | reverse complement strand
CCACGTTCTCGGCGGTGATGCCCATGTGGTACTGGTTGTACACATCCCACAGGCCGTCGACGATCATGGTGTCGACCAGCTTGGCGTCGCCCATGCGGAAGCCGTCACGCGAGTTGTTCAGCACATGTGGTGACGCGCTCATGTTTTCCTGGCCGCCGGCGATGATGATGTCGGCGTCGCCGCACATCAGTGCCTGCGCGGCGAGATGCGTCGCCTTCAGTCCGCTGCCGCAGACTTTGTTGATCGTGATGCCCGGCACCATGTCCGGCAGGCCGCTCTTGATCACGGCCTGACGCGCCGGGTTCTGGCCGACGCCTGCGGTCAGCACCTGGCCCATGATGACTTCGCTGATCAGTGTCGGGTCGATGCCGGTGCGCTGCACCAGCCCCTTGATCACATGCGCGCCCAGTTCTGCTGCCGGGATCTTCGCGAGGCTACCCCCGAACTTGCCGACGCCGGTCCGACCGGCGGCGACGATGACGACTTCTTCCATATTGTTCTCCGTGAGTGCTGCTTGATAACGACTACCTTGCTTGATGCTGCGGTGCTGCTTCCCGGCCCAACCCGCCGGGTACGGCTATTTCGGTACAGCGCTTGCCCCATGCGGGCGGCAAAACGTCAGATGCTAGCAATCGGCCTCCCCGCATTTTTGATGCGGGTCAACCGAACGCCGCAAGCGATAGCCTGCGACGCGATGCAGTGTCAATGGGAGTTCAATACGAAGGGGCTGATTCCGGGCTTCAGTGATGAAGGCGTGCGAGCTGCGGCGGATAACCGTGCGGCAAACGGAATCGCGGGTGCTGTCTCCAGTGTTTCAAATTTGTTATTGTAAATGTGTACTTTTTAGCCGGTACATTTTTGATGAGATATTACGCCTTAACTTGCGTTTAGGTAATAGTTTTTCTTGCACTACGCAGCATGCAGGGGACGTACTTGCAGGCCATGCAGCTTGCTGCCGGTGCCCGTCAGTGCCTTGCTGAGGATCTTGTAGGTGTCGAGGTCGAATGCGGGGCGCGCGGGCGCATCACCGAGCAGCGACCACATCTGCGCTTCCGAGCGGGCCGTGCCGAGGTAGCACCAATTGCTGACCACGTGCACATCGGTGCGTTCGCCCAGGGATTCGATCAGTCCGATGGCGCCCGCGTACGGCCAGGTTTTCACGTGCAGGCCGGCCAGCGCCGCTTCCAGCCGCGCACGATGGAAGGACGGGTCTTCGCGACCGCAGCAGACGCCCTTGCAGCGCTTCAGCTGCCACGCAAAGCAGGGCTTGTTCGGGCCGCTGCGGCTCTCCAGCCCGAGCTGCACCAGGCATAGCTGGTGCGCCTCGGCCAGCTCGCGCAGCGTGCTCTCTGCTTTGCGCTTCGAACTGAACAGCCCGTACAGATGTCCCGCATGACCGAAGTCGGCATCCTGCGCGAAGCTCAGCACCGGCGTTATCGCACCGTCGAGCGCTTCATCCAGGCGCCATGCGCACAGGTCGCCTTGCCGCCGCAGCTTGCGGTTGTGTATGGGCTGCAGCGACTTCACCAGCTGGGCCTCGAGCAGCAGCGCGCCGATTTCGCCGGCCGTCTCGCGCCATTCGATGCGATGCAATTGCTGCGACAGCCGCATGTCCTTGTACAACTTGTGGTCGGAATTGAAGTGCGAAAGCACACGCTGCCGCAGGTGCACGCTCTTGCCAACGTAGAGTGGCAGGTCGTTCTCGCCGTAGAACAGATAGACGCCCGGCGTGTCCGGTATGTCGTCGAGCGCGTCAGGCGGCAGGTGCGACGGCAGGCTGGGTCGCTGCAGCAGCGCTTGCAGCGCGCGCTCAATGGCTTCGGATGGCAAAGCCGCATGCAGCTTCTGCCACAGCTGCCACAGCAAGTCCGCGTCGGCCAGTGCGCGATGGCGGCCATCAGGCTGCAACTGGTGACGCTCAATCAGCGTGTCGAGATTGTGCTTGCGCTCCTGCGGGAACAGCGCGCGCGATAGCTTCACCGTGCACAGCACGTCGGATTTGTACGGCAGCCCGACCGCGCTGAATGCATTGCGCAGGAAGCCGTAATCGAAGCGCGCATTGTGCGCAATGAACAGCGCGCCTTGCAGGCGCTCATGCAGCGCGGGTGCGAGCTCGTCGAAGCTCGGTGCATGGCGCACCATGTCGTTCGAGATGCCGGTCAGGCTCTGGATGAAGGCCGGTATGCCGACGCCGGGATTGACCAGGCTGGACCAGTGGCTTGCGCGGCCGTCCGCATCGACTTCGACCAGGCCGATTTCGGTGATCCGGTCCGAGACCGGGTTGGTGCCCGTGGTCTCCAGGTCGAGAAAGACCAGCTTGTCGAATTTCATTGCATACTGCCGCGCAGTCGTAGGTTTACTTCCCGCCCCAGCTGTCCTTCAGCGTCACGATGCGGTTGAACACGGGCTTGCCCGGTGTCGAATCCACACGGTCGGCGACGAAGTAACCGTGGCGCTCGAACTGGAACTTGTCATCCGGCCCCGCCTTGTCCGCACCCGCTTCCAGATAGGCGGTGATCACCGTCTTCGAGTTCGGGTTCAGCGCCTGCTTGAAATCCTTGCCGCCGGCATCTGGATGCGGGTCGCTGAACAGGCGGTCGTACATGCGCACTTCGGTCTCGACCGCATGCGGCGCCGATACCCAGTGGATGTTGCCCTTCACCTTGTAATTGTTCGCGCCATCGGTGCCGCTTTTGCTGTCCGGGTAGTAGTTGCAATGTACCGCGATCACCTTGCCGGCGGCATCCTTGTCGCAACCGGTGCATTCGACCACATAGCCATAGCGCAGCCGCACCTTGTTGCCCGGGTACAGGCGGAAGTAACCCTTCTCCGGCACTTCCATGAAATCTTCGGCTTCGATCCACAATTCGCGGCTGAGCGGGAATTCACGCTGGCCGCGCTCCGGATGATGCGGATGCACCGGTGCGGTACAGGCCTCGCTCTGGCCTTCCGGGTAATTGTCGATGATCAGCTTCAAGGGGTTCAGCACGCCGACGATGCGCGCAGCCTTCGCATCGAGGTCGTCGCGCAGCGCGCCTTCGAGCACACCCATGTCGATCCAGCTGTCGGCCTTCGCCACGCCGATGCGCTCGGCAAACAACTGCACGGATTCGGGCGTGAAGCCGCGGCGGCGGATACCGACGATGGTCGGCATGCGCGGGTCGTCCCAGCCATCGACAATGTTTTCTTCGACCAGTTGCAGCAGCTTGCGCTTGCTGGTGATCGCGTAAGTCAGGTTCAGTCGCGCGAATTCATATTGTTGCGGCAGTGCTTGCTTGAAGAAGCCGCCTTCGGCCAGCCGCGCGAGGATCCAGTCGTAGAACGGCCGGTGATCCTGAAATTCCAGCGTGCAGAACGAGTGCGTGATGTTCTCGATTGCATCCGAGATCGGGTGCGCATAGTCATACATCGGGTAGATGCACCATTTGTCGCCGGTGCGATGATGATGCGCATGACGGATGCGATAGATCGCCGGGTCGCGCATATTCATGTTCGGCGAAGCCATATCGATTTTTGCGCGCAGGATGTGCTCGCCATCCTTGAACTCACCGGCCTTCATGCGGCGCAGCAGGTCCAGCGATTCGGCCGCGGGCCGATCGCGGAAGCGCGAATTCTTGCCCGGCTCGCTGAACGAGCCGCGATTGGCCGCCATTTCTTCGGCGCTCTGGCTATCCACATAGGCATGGCCGGCCGTCACCAGCCATTCGGCCATCGCATACAGCTGGTCGAAGTAATCGCTGGCGAAGTACTGGTGCTCGTCGTTGCCGGCCTTCCACGAAAAGCCCAGCCAGTCGACGCTGTCGATGATGGTGTCGACGTATTCCTGATCTTCTTTGGTCGGGTTGGTGTCGTCGAAGCGCAAGTGGCAGCGGCCGCCATAGTCGCGCGCAAGACCGAAGTTCAGGCAGATCGATTTTGCATGGCCGATATGCAGGTAACCGTTCGGCTCCGGCGGGAAGCGGGTGATGACGGTGGGCAGGGGCTGGCCTTGCTGATCGCTGCGCCCCGCGTATTTGCCGTTCGCGGTGTCGGCATCGATGATGCCGCGCAGGAAGTTGGACGGCGCGGCTGGCGCACCGTTGCTGCTGTCATTGCCCATGGATCAGGAAGATAATGCGTTGAAAGATAGCCGCATTTTACCGTAGCCATCGCAGCGAACAGGGCGCGATGGCAGAGGCTTCACGTAAGGGAGGCAGGCGATGGGGATTTATCCGACAAAGGTGCTTGCGCATCGCGGCGGCGGTAGCCTCGCACCCGAGAACACCATCGCCGCGCTGCGCTGCGGCTTGTCGCATGGTTTCCATGCGGTCGAGTTCGATGTGATGGATGCTGCCGATGGGCTGGTGTTGATGCATGACCCCGAACTCGGTCGCACGGTCGCCGGGCAGGGCAGCATCGCCGATTGCACGCTGGCCGATCTCGCCCTGCTGGATGCAGGTTCCTGGTTTGCGCCCGCCTTCGCCGGCGAGCCGGTGCCGACCTTCGCGATCGCGCGTGATTTCTGCATCGCGCACGGCATCTGGATGAATGCCGAGATCAAGCCGGTACCGGGCACCGAGGCCGCGACCGGTCGCCAGGTCGCGCTGGCCTGCGCCGCACTGCCGGCCGGCAGCGTGCTGCTGTCCTCTTTTGCTGTCGATGCGTTGCTGGCCGCGCGCGACGCGGTGCCGGCATTGCCGCGCGCGCTGCTGGTCGAGGCGGTGCCCGACGACTGGCAGGCACAGTTGCAAGCGACGGGGGCGGTCGCGCTGCACGCAAAAGCCAGCCTGCTGACGCTAGCGCAGGCGGCGGCCGTGAAGCAGGCCGGCTACGGCTTACTTTGCTATACGGTGAATGACCCTGTGCAGGCGCGTGAATTATTCGCGATGGGTGTCGATGCGATCTGCACCGACCGCATCGACCTGATCAGCCCCGCCTTTGCCTGAAACCGGACGGATGTCGTTGATTTTTCGGCAAGCAAACGGGGCGACAAGCCAGCAGCGCTGCGGGTTGTGCAGGGGCTATCACGTATAATCCGGGGTTTGCCGACGGCACCGCCGTCCCCGCCTCCCACTGAACGCTGCTGCTTGTCTTGTGTTGTTCGCCAGCGGCCGTGCCGACCAAGCGAAGCGCGTTCATGCTGAGGCTTCCACCATCCTGAATCGCACCATGAACGCAGCTGAAATCCGCGAAAAATTCCTCGCCTTCTTTGCCTCCAAAGGCCATACCGTCGTCCGTTCGTCCAGCCTGGTGCCGGGCAATGACCCGACGCTGCTGTTCACCAACTCCGGCATGGTGCAGTTCAAGGACACCTTCCTCGGCACCGAGAAGCGCGACTATGTGCGCGCCGCGTCCGTGCAGCGCTGCCTGCGCGCCGGTGGCAAGCACAATGACCTGGAGAACGTCGGTTACACCGCGCGCCATCACACTTTCTTTGAAATGTTGGGCAACTGGTCGTTCGGTGATTACTTCAAGAAGGAATCGCTGGTCTGGGCCTTCGAATTACTGACCGAGGTCTATGGCCTGCCGGCTGAAAAACTGTGGGCGACCGTCTACCAGACCGATGACGAAGCCTATGACATCTGGACCAAGGTGATCGGCCTGCCGCCCGAGCGCGTGGTGCGCATCGGCGACAACAAGGGCGCGCCCT
>CAZCDW010000166.1:0-5639 GCA_964497485.1 uncultured Bifidobacterium sp. | reverse complement strand
TCTGCACGCAAGGCACGAACTCGCCATCCTCGCCCAGCACGGCGTACACAGCCTTGCCCATGCGGGGCCTGGTGCGCATGTTGACCGCGACATAGGGTGAGTCCGACAGTTCGACGCCGATGTGCGCGATCGGCGAGCCCAGCGGGCCCATCGAGAACGGCACCACGTACATCGTGCGGCCGCGCATGCAGCCCTTGAACAGTCCGTGCAGCGTGTTGCGCATTTCGGCCGGTGCCACCCAGTTATTGGTCGGGCCGGCGTCTTCCTGCTTTTCGGAGCAGATGAAGGTGCGGTCTTCCACCCGCGCGACATCCGACGGATCGGAATTGGCCAGATAGCTGTTCGGGCGCTTGGCCGGGTTCAGCTTTTTCATCGTGCCGGTGGCGACCATCTGGGCGCACAGGCGGTCGTATTCTTCTTGAGAACCATCGCACCAGACGATCTGGTCCGGTGTGGTCAGGGCGGCGATCTCGGCCACCCAGGCAATCAGTCGGGTGTTCTTGACGTAATCGGGAGCGGTGACCGGCGGAATGCCGGCCATGGCGGGCTGATTCATGAAAACTACCTCCATGCAATGAAGCTTGCCTGGGCGGCAGGATCGTCGTCAGCTTGTGGCAGCGCGCGAATCGAACAGGGCGCAAGGGACAGCGCGATGGACGGCGAGCGTACGGCGGTCTTGTCGTCTGCGGCGATAGCGCCGCATTGCACGGTCGGCTGCGGATGTTGCCGCCGTGCGTGGGGCACAGCTGTCTCGGATTAAAATGAATTGAATATTGGTCGGCGCGATTTTACTCCCGCCACCTTGGCGACCTTCCTGCTTTCGGTCAAAACAGTAGGGACAATCGGTAAAAAGCCAAAACTAAATGCTGGCAAATGCCGATAATTTGCCGCCAAAATTGCCTAAAAATTGGCAATCCGAAAAATTTCCTCGCAAGCAAACCCCGTCAGACCGTTCTCATGCCCTCCCCGCTCAAGATTGCCATCCTCGATGATTACCAGGATGCCGTACGCCATTTGCGTTGCTTCGACCTGTTGGAGGGGCTGGACGTCAAGGTGTTCAACCACAGTGCCCGCGGCGTGGGGCAGCTGGCAATCCGGCTGGCGCCCTTCGATGTGCTGGTGCTGATCCGCGAGCGGACGCGGATTGACCGAGCGCTGCTGGCGCGGCTGCCGAACCTGAAAATGATTTGCCAGACTGGCCGCGTTGGCGCCCACCTCGATGTCGACGCAGCGCGTGAGCGCGGTATCCGGGTGGTGGACGGCCCCGGCGACCCGGTGGCCACTGCCGAACTGACCTGGGCGCTGGTGCTGGCAGGCAGCCGGCATCTGCTGCCCTACGCTGGCTTGCTGCGCCAAGGGCTATGGCAGCAATCGTCGATACGGCCCGAGCAAAGCCGTCTGGGGCGCGCGGTCAACGGCAGGACGCTGGGCATCTGGGGCTATGGCCGCATTGGCCAGCGCGTGGCGCGCTATGCGCAAGCATTCGGAATGAAAGTCATGGTCTGGGGAAGTGACGATGGCCGCGTTCGCGCAGCACAAGAGGGATTGAGCGTCGCGGACAGCCGTGCCGACTTCTTCGCAAATGCCGATGTGCTGACACTGCACCTGCGGCTGTCCGACAGCACGCGCCACCTGATCACGGCAGAGGACCTGGCGCACATGAAGCCCGATGCGCTGCTTATCAACACCAGCCGCGCCGAACTGCTCGCACCCGGCGCGCTGGAAGCCGGATTGAAAGCCGGCCGACCCGGCGCAGCGGCGATCGACGTGTTCGAAACCGAGCCCTTGCCGCCGACCGCATCATTGCTGCAACTCGAAAACCTGATCGCAACGCCGCATCTAGGCTATGTGGAGCAGGACAGCTATGAAATGTATTTCCGGCGCTTGTTCGAAGCCATTGCCGACTACGCGCGCGAACGCGCGCAGGAAGTCTCATGAAGATCATCAGCGTCAACGTCGGTAGCGTCGCCCCACTGTTCGTGAAGGCCGAGGGCAATTCACAGACCGTGCGCTCCGCGATACGCAAGCAAGCGGTCACGGGCAAGGTGGCCGTGCGTCCGCTCGGCCTGAGCGGTGACGAGCAGGCCGACTTGTCGGTGCATGGCGGACTGGACAAGGCCGTGTATGCCTATCCGAGCGAACATTACGCTTTCTGGCATGAAGAGGCCGTGCGCGTCTTCAAGCAAGCGATCACCCTTGACCATGGTGCAATGGGTGAGAACCTGACCACCGAAGGCTTGTTCGAGCGCGACCTGTGGGTCGGCGACCGTCTGCGGGCCGGGGACTTGCTGCTGGAAGTGACCGAGCCACGCCAGCCCTGTTTCAAGTTCGGCGCACGCATGGGCTACGCGCACGCCCTCAAGCAGATGCTGCAGTCGGGCTATTCGGGGGTCTATCTGAAAGTCGTGCAGCCGGCCGATGTCGAGGCCGGCATGAGCTTGCAGCTGATACCCGGCGACCGCGAAGTATCGATTGCGTCGATCAACGAGCGGCGCCTGAAGGGGCGCCAGCGGGATCTGTTCTAGACCCGGCCTCGCTGCGAGACGGTGCCGGCACCCTGTGCCCGCGCCGCCACAAGCCACCCCAGCCGGGTGGCCACGGCAGCGCCGGCCCTGCATAGGGCGCGACCTGATTGTGCAGCGGAATCACAGGCAGGTGTTCGGGCAGCGCACCATCATGGCTGTCCCAGCCCAGTGTATAGGTGTAGTTGGGCAGTAGTGCATCGCAGACCTCGGCGAACCAGGCGGTATGGTCTTCATCGCGACCCAGCGCACGCGACAATCCGTGCGGGTCGAACTTCGCCAGCACCTGCACCAATTCTTGCGCGCTCGCGCCGGGTGCATCGCCCCAGCCCAGCACCGGGTTCAGGTTGTACTCCGCGCCCGAGCCGTACCAGCCTTCGCGCCACGGGCGCGATACCCAGTCGCGCGGGCCGGTAAACATATGCCAGCGCCAATGCAAGCCCGAAGGCTTGGGCCAGCTGTACAGATAGAGCCGCTGGTAACCAGCCTTGTGCAGCTCGCGCATCATCGCCATCAGCCGCCCGTGCGGCATACGCTCCGGCGGCGAGCGCCGGAATTCGATCGGCTCGCCATCCGCATGCTGCACCTGGTCACAGGACAGGTTCAGGTCCAGCGTACGGCCTTCGCCACCGAAGCGCGCCGAGATCCAGCCCGTCATCAGGTTGACCGACGTGATCACGCCGTAGCCGCGGTAGCGATGAAAGATGACGGTGCCGGGGGCGATGGGCTTCATGGATCGCGCGTTCAGGTTGCGGTGACGGGTGCGAAAAACAAAACGGTGCGGCCAGTGTAACGGCAGATGCAGACAGACTGAAAAAAGAATGTTTGTTCGGTTGACGGAACTATTCAGGCCAAGGACTTTGCATCGTCGAATACGATCATGACAAACCGGCATGTGATTTCGCGCAGAGCGTCGCGCGAACTTACGATGCAAGTCCATCTTGTCTCGGATGGCGGGCTGCCCGAACTTTCGTCGCTCGGTCAGCCCAGCAATTTGGGAGTGGGTCTCTGGTGACCCACTCCATTTTTTTGCCGGCGCATTTGTGGCCGCCATTTCAGCCCGCGCTATCATGGACAAAAATTTCGAGCATCCTGACCATGAGCCTGCGCATCATCGCCACCGGTGGCACCTTCGACAAGCACTACGATCCGCTGACCGGCAATCTCTATTTTCGTGACAGCGTACTGCCCGGCGCGCTGCAGCGCGCGCGTATTGCGCAGGACTGTGTGTTCGAAGCCTTGCTGGCGCTCGACTCGCTCGACATGCAGGACGAGCATCGCCAGCAGGTGCTGGAGGCTTGCCGGCGCTCTGCAGAAGATCGCATCGTCGTCGTGCACGGCACCGACACCATGCGCGAGACGGCAGCGGTATTGGGCGCGGCAAAGCTGGACAAGACCATCGTACTGACCGGCGCGATGGTGCCCTACCTGGTCGACGGCTCCGATGCCTTCTTCAACCTCGGCTTTGCCTGTGCCGCTGCACGCCTCGCAACAGCGGGCGTCTACATAGCAATGAATGGCCAGCTGTTCGATTGGGATAATGTAAAAAAGAACCGCGACCTGGGGCGCTTCGAAGCGCTGCATCACGCCTGAGCGAGCGCGCCACGCGCTCTGTACGCAAGCCGAACTGAACCAGTTGCCGCAAGCAGGGTCAAAATCCCGCTGCGTGAGCAGCGAGGGGAGTTGAACGGCGGCCGGATGCGTGTTCCTTCAGCACGCGCTGGCGGAGCGCGTGCATGCCGGACAGCCCCGGATTCTCTGCTGCATTCCATCCTTCGCTGCGACGCCTGTTGCTGGTCGTGTGCGCGATGCTGTTGTCGGCTTGTGGCGGGCATGAGCATCCGGCCGATCTCGATGCCGCACAACTGACGGCGGCTGAAGCCGGCGCGCCGACGGCCACCGGTGACGTCGCCGCCGACGGCATCGTCTGGATCAATTACCGGCGCGCGCAAGCCGGCCTTTCTGCATTGCGTCGCGATCCGCAGCTGGACCTCGCCGCATCCCGCCATTCGAATTACCAGCAGCTGAATGACGTCATCACGCATGACGAGGCAAGCGGCAAGCCTGGTTTCATCGCCGCCACGGCGTCAGATCGCCTGCGCGCGGCCGACTTTCCTTTGCTGGCAACCGCCTTCGCCGATGGCGAAGTCATCGCTGCAACCGGCATGCCGGATGGCTTCGCATCTGTCGAGGGCTTGCTCGGCGCGATTTATCATCGCTATGTTGTGCTGGAGCCCATGTTCAATGCCGCTGGCGCCGGTGCCGCGCACCGCAACGGCGGCTATTTCTGGCTGACGATGAATCTGGTCGGCATCAAGGGTTCGGGCGGACTCGCGAAAGGCAACATCGTCGTCTGGCCGCTGCCATCGCAGACAAACGTGCGCACCAACTTCTTCAGTGATCAGGAGACACCGGATCCGGTACCGCAGGCCGATGAAGTCGGTTACCCGGTCAGCGTGCATGCGAACCTGAACGCCGTGCTGCGCGTCGATCGCTTCACGCTCACCGACCCGGATGGGCAGTCGATCGCAGTCAGGCGGCTCGATGCCAGTTCGGACCGAGACACGCCGCCATCCGCATCGGCCATCATTCCCTTGCAGCCGCTGCGCAGCGGCGTCTCTTACAGCGCCAGCTTCGCCGGCCGCGTAGATGACCAGCCCGTCGATCGTCGCTGGACCTTCACGACGCGCTGAGCGTGCGGCCCTCTTCAGAGGCACACGAGTGCCTGTGCATGCTTCGCATCCCGGCACCACTGTGGTGCGCAAGCTTTGTCCAAATTGGGGCAGCACGCGACAAGCAGCAAAAGCCGGCGCACAAGCGAAGCGCAGTGCAATAGCGTGATGCGCGGCGCTGAAAAAATAAAAACTCAATCAATACGTGGGCTTAGCGCGTTTTCCAGTAGCTGGTACGGCGGTTGCTAAAGCAGAGGTCAGCGATAACCCGTTCGCAAACCCGAAACCTCTGGAGAACATAACAATGTCGAATCGCCGCACCAACCTGAAGACCCTGGCCGCGATCGCTGCGATCGCCGCTGGCGGCATTTCTTTTGCACCGGCCGCACTGGCTGCCGACACCATCAAGGTCGGCGTGCTGCACAGCCTGTCGGGCACCATGGCG
>CAZCDW010000165.1:0-5687 GCA_964497485.1 uncultured Bifidobacterium sp. | reverse complement strand
GACCGACGTCATGAAGGATGTCGAGTTCAAGGTCTTCTCCGGCGCCGCCAACATGGACAACGGTCGTGTGGTCGGCCTGCGTGTGCCGGGCGGCGCGCAAGAGAATGGCGGCATGCCGCGTTCCGAGATCGATGCGTATACCCAGTTTGTCGCGATCTACGGCGCCAAGGGCCTGGCCTACATCAAGGTCAACGACAAGGCGAAAGGTCGCGACGGCCTGCAGTCGCCGATCGTCAAGAACATCCATGACGCGGCGCTGGCGCAGATCCTTGAGCGCACCGGCGCGCAGGATGGCGACCTGATCTTCTTCGGCGCCGACAAGGCCAAGATCGTCAATGACGCCATCGGCGCACTGCGCGTGAAGATCGGCCACAGCGACTTCGGCCGCAAGAATGGCTTGTTCGAAGACACCTGGCGTCCGCTGTGGGTCGTGGACTTCCCGATGTTCGAGTACGACGAGGACGACAAGCGCTGGAACGCACTGCACCACCCATTCACGGCGCCCAAGGCCGGCCACGAAGACTTCATCGAGACCGCGCCCGGCAAGGCCATTGCGCAGGCCTATGACATGGTGCTCAACGGTTGGGAGTTGGGTGGCGGCTCGGTGCGTATCCACCGTGCCGACGTGCAGAGCAAGGTGTTCAAGGCGCTCAATATCGCCGATGAAGAAGCGCGCATCAAGTTCGGTTTCCTGCTCGACGCCCTCAAGTACGGCGCCCCGCCGCACGGCGGCCTGGCCTTCGGCCTCGACCGCATCGTCACCATGATGACCGGCGCCGAATCGATCCGCGACGTGATCGCCTTCCCGAAGACCCAGCGCGCGCAGTGCCTGCTGACGCAGGCGCCGTCCGAGGTCGACGAGAAGCAGCTGCGCGAACTGCACATCCGGCTGCGAGCGACAGAGCCAGCGATCAAGGGCTGATCCTTGCAGTATGGCAGCCCGCCAAGCACAGACAGGGCATAATGAAGGCGCGAATTTCGCGCCTTCTTTTTTTGGCTGGCTGGCATGCGTCCCTACAAGATCCCCGAATCCGTCCTGGTCGTGATCCATACGGCCGACCTGCAGGTGCTGCTGATCGAGCGCGCCGACAAACCCGGCTTCTGGCAGTCGGTGACGGGCTCGAAGGATGCCAGCGACGAGCCCTTGGTCGAGACCGCGATCCGGGAGGTGGCTGAAGAGACGGGCATCCGGGTCGGCAGCGAGCAGGTACCGATGGAAAATCTTCGGGACTGGAAACTTTCCAACGTGTACGAGATCTATGAAGTCTGGCGTGCACGCTATGCACCCGGTGTCACGCACAATACCGAGCATGTATTCGGTCTGCTGGTGCCGGCTGACATCACGGTGACGCTGGCGCCGCGCGAGCATTTGCAGCATAGCTGGCTACCATGGCGCGAAGCGGCGGATCGCTGCTTCTCGCCGTCGAATGCAGAGGCGATATTGCAATTGCCAACACGGCAGGCCGCCGTCGAGTTCCAATCCGCAGCAGGAACCTGATGCCGACAATGAGAACGGGCGCGTATTGAGACGATCATCATGAAGTTACGCATCGCGACCTGGAACATCCACAAAGGCGTCAGCGCCATCGGCACCCGTCCGCGCGTGCATGGTATCAAGCAGGCGCTGTCGGGCATGGCGGCCGATATCGTGTTCCTGCAGGAGGTGCAGGGCCGGCACGACCTGCTGGCGCTCAAGCACACCAGCTGGCCGGCACAGTCCCAGCATGAATTTCTGGCCGGTGACAGCCAGCACAGTGCGTATGGCATGAATGCGGTGTATGACCATGGGCATCACGGCAATGCGCTGCTGTCGAGCTTCCCGATTGCATCGGCATACAACCACGATGTGTCTGACCACGCATTCGAGTCACGCGGCATCTTGCACTGTGTGCTTGAGCTTGAAGGACGATCCGTACATTGCTATGTGATCCATCTTGGCCTGTTCGCCGGCAGCCGCCGGCGCCAGACCGATGCGCTGATCGAGGCCGTTGAGGCGACTGCGCCTCACGGTGCGCCACTCCTGATCGCCGGGGATTTCAACGACTGGACCAATGCGCTGTCGGACAAGCTGCGCGAACGGCTGGGCGTGATGGAAGTCTTCGACCAGCGCCTGTCCGCGCAGCGCTTCGGCGATTACCTGCGCCGCTTGTCCGGCCGTGGGCCGCGCAAGGCACCGGCACGTACCTTCCCTGCGGCGATGCCGGTGCTGCAGCTGGACCGCGTCTATGTGCGCGGCTTCGACGTGCTGTCGGCACAGGTGCTGCACGGCGCGCGCTGGGCGCGTTTGTCCGACCATGCCCCTATCGTCGCCGAATTGCACCTCGCTGCGGATAGTCACTTCGCCGGCATGCAGCCGTCACGCGGGCAGCACGAATCGGATGCCCTGACAGATTCCCGGGCGGACGCGCATGCGGGCAGCGAGCTATAGCCACGGCAATCACCTGACGCTGTTGCACCGGGGAGCGGAATTCTTCCCGGCGCTGATTGCTGCGTGCGATGCGGCGCAATCCGAGATCTATCTCGAAACCTATATCTTCGCGCTTGATGACACCGGTAAGAAGGTGAAGGCCGCGTTGCTGCGCGCCGCCGCGCGCGGCGTGACCGTGCATGTGCTGGTCGACTGGCTCGGTACCGGTCGTCAGCGCACCGCCCGCTTGCGGCGCGAGTTTACGCAGGCCGGCGCTGCGTTCGCGGCCTTCAATCCCTGGTTCAGGCGCGGCATCGCGCGCATGCACCGCAAGATCGTGGTCATTGACCGGCGCATCGCCTTTCTTGGCGGGCTCAATATCAACGATGACCATATTTCCGACGACGACTGGGAGACACCCTTGCCGGCGCCGCGCTGGGATTTTGCGGTTGGCATCGCCGGGCCGCTGGTGGATGCGGTGCATGCGGAGGCACAGCGGCAGTGGCAGCGCACGCAGCTGCAGCCGCTGAAGACGCGCATCGAATCATTGCGCGAATCAGTGCGCGCGTGGCGGACGCCTCGTGCGGTACGCGTCGAAGAAGCGGCACTGGTGGTGCGCGACAACCTGCGCAACCGGCGCGCGATACAGCGCGCGCTGCTGCAGGCGCTGGGCCATGCGCATGACAGTGCGCTACTGGTCACGCCCTATTTCGCGCCGGGCCGCAAGGTGCGCAGGGCGCTGATGCATGCGGCGCAGCGCGGCATTGATGTCACGCTGTTGATCGGCGTCGGCCAGTTTGCGATGCAGGATGCGGTCGCGCAATCCTTTTATCCGCGCTTGATACGCGCCGGCGTGAAAATCGTCGAATACCGCCGCACACAGTTGCATGGCAAGCTTGCAGTCGTCGATGGGGACTGGGCGACCGTGGGCTCCAGCAATTTCGACGGACTGTCGCTGTTCGTCAATCATGAGGCCAACATCATCGTGCGCGATCCCGAGTTCACGTCGTCTTTACGTGAATACATCCTGCGTGGCATAGCCGAGGGCGTGGCAGTCACTGCCGATGACGTCGCGCGTCTGTCGCTGCCGCGTCGCTTGTGGAACCGCTTCTCTTACGGACTTTATCGCGCCGTATTGCAGGTACTCACGCTGGGCAGCTACACACGGTAATCGTTACAATCCCCGGCATGAGCGACAATCTCCGACTCGACAAATGGCTGTGGGCCGCGCGCTTTTTCAAGACGCGTTCGCTGGCCACGGACGCGATCGAGCGCGGACGCGTGAAGCTCAATGAAGAGCGCGTGAAGCCGGCACGCAATGTGCGCCTCGGTGACTTGCTCGATATCGACAATGGCAGCAGCGAGTGGCAAGTGCGCATCGAGGGCTTGTCCGACAAACGCGGGCCGGCGCCGGTCGCGCAGCAGTTGTATGCAGAGACCGAATTCAGCGTGCAGCGCAGGCAACAGGAAGCCGAGCGCCGCCGCCTGTTCGCCGAACCGGCCGAGGCGATCCACGGTCGACCGACCAAGCGCGACCGGCGACTGCTCGACAGATCACGTAGCTGAATCTCAACCCTGCTTGCATAATGTCAGTCAGGGAAGCGCGGAAGCTGTCGGCACAAAACGAAAGTCACTGCATCCCAGCTTTCGCTGGGATGACGATTTTTGGGACTTACCGATGAATACCGTCATCCCAGCGAAAGCTGGGATCCATTTGCGAATGGGCTGCGGTCGCCATTGAGCTTAACCCTCCGGCACTACCCGGCAGCGGGCTTTTTCCGGATTTCCCGGCAATTCGGTACAAATACCGCCACCTTTGATGAAAATTTCGGCATAATAGGACGGTCGTTCTATTTTTCCGGAGCCGGACCGTGTCCGAAACCAAACCCAAACCATTGCGCAAAGGCGAGCAGACCCGCGTCAGCATCCTCGAAGCCGCGCTGGAGCTGGCCAGCCGTGAAGGGCTGGAAGGCCTGACCATCGGCACGCTGGCCGAGCGCATGGGCATGAGCAAGTCAGGCGTGTTCGCGCATTTCGGCTCGCGCGAAGACCTGCAGCTCGACGTTCTGCGCCTGTACAACCATCAGTTCGAGCAGGAAGTCTTCTATCCCAGCATGACTGAGCCGCGCGGCCTGCCGCGCCTGCGCAGCCTGTTCAATCGCTGGATCGACCGCGTCAGCCGCGAAATCGCGTCAGGCTGCATCTACATCAGCGGCGCCGTCGAATACGATGACCGTCCCGGCCCTATCCGCGACCAGCTGGTGAGCATGGTGCAGACCTGGCAGAAGGCGCTGCGCCGCGCTGCCCATCAGGCCGGTGACGAAGGCCATCTGCCCGCCGGCACGGATCCTGACCAGCTGGCCTTCGAGATGTACGGGCTGGTGTTGGCGCTGCACCACGACGCGCGCTTCATCCGTAGTCCGGATGCAGTACAGCGCGCACACAAAGGATTCGAGCGTCTGGTCAAGCCTTGACGCCTGTTCGCGCACACAATCCCCTATTGCCCCGGACATACCGGTCCCGGTCTGAACGCTGAAGGAGACAGCCATGCCAAGCTACACCCCGCCCTCGCGCGACATGCATTTCGTGCTGCACGAACTGCTGGACGTGACGAGCGAGCTGAAGGCGATGCCGCGTCATGCGGACCTTGACGTCGACACCATCAATCAGGTGATCGAGGAAGGCGGCAAATTCGCCGCCGAGGTGATCTTCCCGCTGAACCATTCGGGCGACCGCGAAGGTTGCCGCTATGACGCGGCCAGCCGCAGCGTGGCCGCGCCCACCGGTTTCCGCGACGCTTACCGTCAATACGTGGACGCGGGCTGGCCGTCGCTATCTTGTGATCCGGATTTCGGCGGACAGGGCTTGCCGGTGGTGCTGAACAATTCACTGTACGAGATGCTGAACTCGGCCAACCAGGCCTGGACCATGTACCCGGGCCTGTCGCATGGCGCGTATGAATGCCTGCATGCGCACGGCACGCCGGAACAGAAGGCGCTCTACCTGCCCAAGCTGGTCTCCGGCGAATGGACCGGCACCATGTGCCTGACCGAGCCGCATTGCGGCACCGACCTCGGCCTGCTGCGCAGCAAGGCCGAACCGCAGGCCGACGGTACCTACAAGATCACCGGCCAGAAGATCTTCATCTCGGCCGGCGAACACGACCTGGCCGAGAACATCGTGCACCTGGTGCTGGCGCGCCTGCCGGATGCGCCGGCCGGCAGCAAGGGCATCTCGCTGTTCGTGGTGCCCAAGTTTCTCCCGAATGCCGACGGCTCGA
>CAZCDW010000164.1:0-5742 GCA_964497485.1 uncultured Bifidobacterium sp. | reverse complement strand
GAGACGGTCGCGATCAAGCGCGCACTGGGTGACCATGCGAAGCAGGTCGTCGTCAACTCGACCAAGTCGATGACGGGCCACCTGCTCGGTGGTGCCGGCGGTCTCGAGTCGGTGTTCACGGTGCTTGCCGTACACAACCAGAAGTCGCCACCGACGATCAATATCTTCAACCAGGATCCGAACTGCGACCTGGACTATTGCGCCAACACCGCGCGTGACATGAAGATCGACGTTGCCGTCAAAAACTCCTTCGGCTTCGGTGGCACCAACGGTACGCTGGTGTTCGGCAAGGCCTGATTCCTCGCGTCGCACGATGCTGCTGCACCGTGCGACGCTCTTCCTGATTCCCTTGTCCTGATATGTCGATCGCCGTTTCGGCGACGATCGTTCGCTCGCGGCTGCTCGCGGCGATGTGCATCGCCATGGCCGGCGTACTCTCCGGCGCTGCGCTGCTGCTGGCGCGTGCCACGCCGATGCTGTCCCTGGTTTGCGCGATTGCGGCTGTCGGCCTCGCTTTGTTCCCGCTCTCGACACCAAAAACCATCCGTATTGACGTAACCGGCATCGGCCAAATTCTGTTGACCGACACTCCACTGAGTGCAGTTGCTGATCGCACCGCGACGGCGATCTCAACGGCGCAGGTAGTTCAATTACTGGAGGGCTCGACACTCTGGTCATCCTTGATGGTGCTGCAAGTGCAACCCGCATCGGGTCACATTCGTCGACTGGTGCTGCTGCCTGACAGTATGGATCGTGAGGCTTTTCGTGCCTTGTCGGTCGCTTGTCGGTGGATTGCGTCCCGCAGTACGCAAGCTGATGTCTGAGTAGTCAACATTTCCCTGCCGCTTGATTGAACTTTTTAAATTTCACCCAGTCAACGTGTAGGGAAGCGCTGATTTCAATCCCGAGAATTTTCGATACTGCCTTCAGTTCATCGGATAGCGCTGTTGCCTGCAAACTTGCAGGCAAGGGCGAATGAAGAATACCGACCGATACTGAGCATAGCCCGCACCAATAACATCTTTCATCAGCCTTGACTTGCTGCGCATGCAGCAGGCGACTTCCCGCGCTTTGCACGAGCACGAGGAATCGGGGATTGACGACAGAACGCGACATCGATCAACTGCTGGTTGATCGCGTCCAGCATGGAGACAAGAAAGCTTTCGAGCTGCTGGTATCCAAATATCAACGCAAGCTGATGCGACTAGTGTCGCGGCTCGTGCGCGACCAGGCTGAGGCCGAGGATGTAGTGCAGGAAGCCTTCATCAAGGCTTACCGCGCACTGCCGCAATTCCGAGGTGAATCAGCTTTCTATACCTGGCTGTACCGGATAGGCATCAACACTGCGAAGAATTATCTGGTCACGCAGGGCAGGCGCGCGCCGACATCGACCGAGGCGGATGCTGAAGAGGCGGAAACTTTTGACGATGGGGAACATCTAAGGGATATCAACACGCCCGAATCCATGCTGGCCACCAAGCAGATTGCGGAGACGGTCAACGTGGCGATGGAGGCACTGCCCGAGGAATTGCGGATGGCCATTACCTTGCGGGAGATCGAGGGGCTCAGTTATGACGAGATCGCCGATGCGATGGGCTGTCCCATTGGTACGGTGCGCAGCCGGATTTTCCGTGCGCGCGAGGCGATCGCCGAAAAACTGCGGCCATTGCTCGACACGGCCATGGACAAGCGCTGGTAGTGGCGCTACAAGCTACCGAACAAGGTATTGAACAAACACGGCATCAGGCAGGGAGCAACATGGAACACAGCGACGGCTCGGCGAAAAAGCCAGCTCATGCATCAACGAACGAGAAGATCTCCGAGCTGGTCGACGGCGAGGCCGAGCCCGGCGAGCTGCGCGCCCTCATCGCGCAACTGAAAGAGGGTGATGGCCGGCATGCATGGGATTTGTACCATCAGATCGGCGATGCGATACGCAGCGCAGAGCCGGGGCTGACCTTGCGTGGTGATTTCAGCGCGCGCTTCAGTGAGCGTTTCAGCGAGCGCTTCGCGGCTGAACCTGTGCTGCTGCCGCCGCGCCGTCGTCTGATGGCAAGGCTGGGTGCGTGGTCGACCACGATGGCTGCCATCGCCGCCGCCGGATTCGGCTTCTTCATCGCGCCGACGCTCATGAAGGATGCGGGCGGTTTGTCGGCATCCGGTAACGTTGCGCTCGGCGCTGCAGCGCCGACTTCCCTCGCTGTATCCGCGACGGCAGCGCCGCAGGCCGCGGCCGACCGTGACGATACCCTCGCTTACATCACCCTTCACCATCGCGCCCATGCGTCGCTGTACGGTGCATCGCCTGCGATCCGTCCGGCCATGCTGGAAACGAAGTCGTCACACTGACGCATGACGCGCCAGTCCCTGCTCGCGCGGACATCGCTGGCTGCGCTGCTCGCGCTGGCGGCGATGATGCCGCTGGCAGTCGTGCCGCCGGTGCAAGCGGCTGGCACTCTGGCCGGCAGCGAGGCCGACGGCTGGCGCATGCTGGTGCGCGCACACCGTGCCGCGCAATCCCTGTCCTATAGCGGTACCTATGTGCACCAGCGCGGTCCCGACGTGCGCTCGTTGCGCGTTGCGCACCAGCGCTCGGCCAATACCACGCTGGAGAAGCGCGAAAGCCTCGATGGCCCGCCGTCGGAAACCGTGCGGCGCGGAGAGCACCTGGTGACTTACCTGCCGCAGCAGCGCCGCATACTGATTGAAGACCGCGAGCAGGGGCCGGTATTTCCGAGTTTGCGCGCGCTCGATGCGCACAGGCTGTCCGAGCACTACCGGATGCGCTGGCTGGGCGACGAACAGGTTGCCGGTCGGCCGTCCTCGGCCTGGGCACTGGAGCCGCGCGATGCGCTGCGTTATGGCTACCGCTTCTGGGCCGACAAGGCGACCGGTCTGCTGTTACGGGTACAAACCTTGAGCGAAAAGGCCGAGGTCGTCGAACAGGCTGCTTTCAGTCAGTTGGTGCCGGGTCCGCTGCCGGCGGCGCGACTGGCGGCGAGCGTGCGTGATACCCGAGGCTGGCGAACCGAAGATGCGTCCGCGCGTGTGGCTAACCCGGCAGCGGTGGCCGCTTGGCGCGTCGTCTGGCTGCCACCCGGTTTTGCGCCAGTCGGGGCCTGGGTGCGCAAGCTGGCGCCCGCCGTGCAGCACGGCGATGAACGCGAAGTGCTGCAGCTGCTGTATTCGGACGGCCTGGCGGGTCTGTCGATCTTTGTCGAGCCCTGGTCAGCCGAGCGCAGCCCGCGACCGCTGCAGCTCGGGGCCGTCAATATGCTTGGCAAGCGGCACGCGAAATTTTCGCTTACCATTGTTGGCGAAGTTCCCATGCTGGCCATCAGGCAGGTTGCTGACGCCATTGAATTGAAGGACAACGCCCCCAGATAAGGGCGAATACAGTGCCTCTGACAAAGCGAAGCTGCAGGAGCGGCGTGCCGCAGCGCGCCAAACTGCGCCGCACTGCGCCGAACCGCGCCGCGTTCCGGCATCTTCGTTTTGTCAGAGGCATTCACCCCACGGACAAGAACCCATGAAAACACTCGCACTGTTTCAACGCCAGTTGTCGGCTGCGGCGTTCGCCGCAGCTTCCGCTTTGTTCGTACCGGCCGGCCTGACGCTGGTCGTGCCGCAGGCAGCCGAAGCTGCCGTGCTGCCTGACTTTACCGACCTGGTGGACAGGGTCGGCCCGGCCGTCGTGAATATCCGCACCACCGAGCGCGTCAAGCAGATGCAGCAGGGCGGTGCGGGCGGCGAAGACGAAGAGATGCAGGAATTCTTCCGTCGCTTCTTCGGCCAGCCGGTACCGCCGCGCCAGCAGCAGCCATCGCCGCGCGGTCGCCGCGCGCCGCAGCAGCAAGACGAGCAGCAGCAAGTGCCGCGCGGTGTGGGCTCGGGTTTCATCATCTCCTCGGACGGTTATGTGCTGACCAATGCCCACGTGGTCGAAGGTGCGGATGAAGTGTTTGTCACGCTGACCGACAAGCGCGAGTTCAAGGCCAAGATCATCGGATCGGACCGTCGCACCGACGTCGCACTGGTGAAAATCGAGGGCAGCAACCTGCCGCGCCTGACCATGGGTGATTCGAGCAAGCTGCGCGTCGGCGAATGGGTGATCGCGATCGGTTCGCCGTTCGGTCTGGAGAATACGGTCACGGCTGGCATCATCTCGGCCAACTCGCGCGACACGGGCGATTACCTGCCGCTGATCCAGACCGATGTGGCAGTCAACCCGGGTAATTCGGGCGGCCCGCTGATCAACATGCGCGGCGAAGTGATCGGTATCAATTCACAGATCTACAGCCGCTCCGGCGGTTACATGGGCATTTCGTTTGCGGTGCCGATCGACGAGGCGATGCGCGTGTCCGAGCAGCTGAAGAGCATCGGTCGCGTGGTGCGCGGCCGTATCGGCGTGCAGATCGGCGAAGTGACGAAGGATGTGGCCGAGTCGCTGGGCTTGCCGCGTGCGCAGGGAGCGCTGGTGGCGCGTGTCGAACCCGGCAGCCCGGCCGAGAAGGCGGGCGTCGAAGCGGGCGATATCATCACCAGCTTCAATGGTGCGACGATCGAAAAATCCGGTGACCTGCCGCGTCTGGTCGGCAATACCAAGCCGGGCTCGAAATCGACGCTGACCGTGCTGCGCAAGGGCGCCAAGCGCGACCTGCAGGTGGTCGTAGCCGAGATGGAGACTGAGCAGCAGGCGTCGAAGAAAGAGGACAAGAAGCCCAAGCAAGAGCAGGTCGCCAATGCGCTGGGCCTCGTGGTGTCGGACCTGACCGAGGCGCAGAAGCGCGAGCTCAAGCTCGATGGCGGGGTGGTCGTCGATCTCGCCGACGGACCGGCCGCGCGCGTGGGCCTGCAGCCGGGTGACCTGATCGTTCGCCTCAACAATACCGATATCAAGGACGCCAAGCAGTTCAACGCACTGGTGTCGAAGCTTGATACGAAGAAGAATGCCTTGCTGCTGGTGCGGCGCGGTGAATCCTCGCAGTTCGTGCCGGTGCGTCCGTCTGCGCCATAATCGCAACCTGTATCGCAAAACAGGGCTGAAAACAGGGCTGCTGCGGCAGCCCTGTTTTTTTACCCCGACCTTTTCCGTTTCTGTCTCCATGCTCCGCTTCACGCTTTATTCGCGCAGTTACTGCCACTTGTGTGACGACATGCTGGCGGCCTTGCGCGCGCTGGTCGGGGATGACGTGAAGGTCGATGTGGTCGATGTCGATGCCGATCCGGTGCTGGTCGAGCGCTACGACGAACTGGTGCCGGTGCTGGTCGGTCATCGTGGTGACCAGCCGCCCGCCCAGCTCTGCCATTATTTCTTGAATGAAAACATTGTGAGCGCTTTTATCGCCGGTCGCTGAGGATTCCCGGCCCCCGCGGCGCAATTCCGGCACTGGCAGCGCAGACGGGGCTGGCCGGCCGGGATTTTGCCCCCCAAATCCGGTAAAATGCCGGTCTGAAAAGCATTTGCATCAGGCGCTCGTCCGGGCGCTTTTTTTGTATCCAGATTGTTAATGGACCACATCCGAAACTTCTCCATCATCGCCCACATCGACCACGGCAAATCGACGCTGGCCGACCGCATCATCCAGATCTGCGGCGGCTTGTCCGACCGCGAGATGGAAGCCCAGGTGCTCGACTCGATGGACCTCGAGCGCGAGCGCGGCATCACCATCAAGGCCCAGACCGCGGCGCTGAACTACAAGGCCAGGGACGGCAAGGTCTACAACCTGAACCTGATCGACA
>CAZCDW010000163.1:2556-5845 GCA_964497485.1 uncultured Bifidobacterium sp. | reverse complement strand
AGCTCGTCGGTGAGGCTGGACTTGCCGGCGCCGCCGGTACCGGTGATGCCGAGCGCCGGAATGCTCGTCTTGCCGGCTGCTTCATGCAGCGCTTTCTTCAACTCGGGCGCGGCTTTGCCGTTTTCGAGCGCCGTGATCAGCTGCGCCAGCGGGCGCTGGCGCGCAACGATGTCGCCTTGCTGCAGCGCTGTCATCTGCTGCGGCGCATACGCCGACAGGTCCACGTCGCAGGACTGGATCATGTGCAGGATCATGCCGACTAGACCCATGCGCTGGCCATCTTCCGGGCTGAAGATGCGCGCCACGCCGTAGTCGTGCAGTTCCTTGATCTCGGCCGGCACGATCACGCCGCCGCCGCCGCCGAATACCTTGATGTGCGCGCCGCCGCGCTCCTTCAGCAAGTCGATCATGTACTTGAAGTACTCGACATGACCGCCCTGGTAGCTGGAAATGGCGATGCCCTGCGCGTCTTCCTGCAGCGCCGCGGTGACGATCTCGTCGACCGAGCGGTTGTGACCGAGGTGGATCACTTCCGCGCCCTGCGCCATCAGGATGCGGCGCATGATGTTGATCGAGGCATCATGGCCATCGAACAGGGAAGCAGCAGTAACGAAGCGGACTTTGTTCTTGGGGGTATAGGCGGTCAGGCTTTGGGCGACGGACAGGTCGGTCATCGGTGTCTCCGGGCGGGCTTGAGGCGGCTTGTGGCCGCCTTGTCGGTCAGATTGACGCTTACGTCAACGTAAAGTCGAAGTATAGCCGGAAAAAGCCCTTGCTTACACGCCACGGCGGCCAGTGAAATGACCTGCAAAGCCACCGAAATACGGGCTCGGTACCGGAATGCGACGGAAACTTTGGGGAAGGGGGGCGCTGCGCCTGCTTGTCCCGACTCGGTCAGCGCTCCAGGCTGATCCGGCTCAGGCGCGCCAGCGCCAGGTCCTGCAAGGTCCGGGAATCCGGATCTTGCCGACTAAGCTCGACTGCCCATTGGAATAGCTGGGTCGCAGATTCGCGGTCACCCAAGGCGAGCAAGCACTCACCTAATCGGTAGGCAGCGGCCATGTGCGCGTCATTGATCTGCAGCGCGTGCCTGAACATCATGGCCGCATAGTCAAAGATGCCAAGCCGCTGCAGGCAACTGCCGGCGAGGAAAGCGTGCCGTGGATCGTCGGCACGTGCGCTGCAACAGTGCAGTGCCAATGGCAGCGCCAGCAGAAAATCGCCCTGTTCGCACAGGGAGTAGGCGGCGTCATAGCGCGTCTCAAGGTCGCGATCATCGAGCCCGGCGCACTCTACTAGCGAGCTACCTTGCGCTAACTGCGCGCTATATTGGCCGGCCAGCATAGGCATGTCCTCGAGCCAGACCAGCGAGGAATCGATCAGTTGCTGCAAGCCGCTGTCATACAACTGGCGGCTTGCCTGCCCGGCCTGTTGCAGCAAGGGGTTCACGATCGTTCGATCATGCAGGATTCACGAACGGAGCCGGGGATTCAGTGGCAGGGCTTGCCACGGTCGCTCGAGCCACATTAAATCCAATCAACCCCGATCCGAGCAGGATCACCCCGGCGATCATGTGCACGACATGGGCCTGTCGTAGCGGATCTTGCAAAGGATCGGGTGAACTGGCGATACCGATACCACCATAAATGAGCTCAGCGAGCCCGGCCCCGCCAGCGACCAGTGCCAGACCCTGAATGATGCGTTTGACCGGTGCCGGACACAGCGGCACCTGTGCCGGGGCCGACGCTTGCCTGGGCGTACCAGCGTCGAACGTGCCAGCTACTTCTTCGTGATCAGACCGCTCAATCGAGGTCGAGCTGCTGTCCGTCGAGGCATCACTTTCTACCGAGCGACGGTCGACCGATCGTGAAGAGGGATCGGTGCTACGGGAGTAGGAGACTGACCGGCTCATGCTGCTTCCTTTCACCAAAACGGAAACAGCGGCTTCGTAACCGGAAGCTGAAAGAATTCCGCTATATGACAGTCAAGGTGGAAAATACAGTGCGGTGATCAAACGCACACCGGTCGAGCATGAGTTGGCTGAACGAATCGAGCTAAGCGCAGCCAGCAACCGACCGAACTTAGAACCGGTCTCGTCAGGCCGCTGACTGCGTTGCGCCTTCTTGCCGTACAAGTCGTACTGTCTGCGTCGGCACGTCTTGTCATCGACCGGACGAGACAGGCTCTTATTCGACCGTCACCGACTTCGCAAGATTGCGCGGCTTGTCCACATCGGTGCCGCGCGCCAGTGCGGTGTGATACGCGAGCAGCTGTAGCGGCACGACATGCAAGATGGGTGACAGCAGCCCGTAGTGTTCCGGCATGCGGATCACGTGCAGTCCGTCGCTGGACGAAATCCGCGAATCGGCATCGGCGAACACATACAGCTGGCCGCCACGCGCGCGCACTTCCTGCATGTTCGATTTCAATTTCTCAATCAGCGCGTCGTTTGGTGCGACGGTCACCACGGGCATTTCTTCGGTCACCAGTGCCAGTGGACCATGTTTCAGCTCGCCGGCCGGATAGGCCTCGGCGTGGAGGTAAGAGATTTCCTTCAGCTTCAGCGCGCCTTCGAGCGCGATCGGGTAATGCAGGCCACGGCCCAGGAACAGCGCATTTTCCTTGCGCGCGAAGGCATCGGCCCACGCAATGATCTGCGGCTCCAGCGCCAGTACCGATTGCAGCGCGGCCGGAAGGTGCCGCAGGTTCTTCAGGTGCGCCGCTTCCTGGTCCGCAGTCAGTCGTCCGCGCAGCTTGGCCAAGGTCAGTGTCAGCAGGAACAAGGCTGCCAGCTGCGTCGTGAAGGCCTTGGTCGACGCCACGCCGATCTCGACGCCGGCACGGGTCAGGTAGGACAGCGTGGTCTCGCGCACCATCGCCGACGTGGCGACATTGCAGATCGCCAGTGAATGGCGGTGTCCGAGTTCCTTCGCATACTTCAGCGCAGCCATGGTGTCGGCGGTCTCGCCGGATTGCGAGATCACGACCACCAGCGCATTGGGGTTCACTGCCGGCTCGCGATAACGGTATTCGCTGGCGATTTCGACCTGGGTCGGCAAGCCGGCAATGGATTCCAGCCAGTACTTGGCTGTCATGCCCGAGTAGTAACTGGTGCCGCAGGCGAGGATCTGTATCGCGTCGATCTGCGCGAACACTTCGCCGGCGCTCTTGCCGAACAGCTCGGGCGCAAAGCCGAGCACGCCCTCCAGCGTGTCGCCAATGGCGCGCGGCTGCTCGAAGATTTCCTTCTGCATGTAGTGGCGGTACGGCCCGAGGTCGATCGCCCCCG
>CAZCDW010000163.1:0-2546 GCA_964497485.1 uncultured Bifidobacterium sp. | reverse complement strand
CGCATGGCGCTGGACTGCTTTGTCATTGCGATCGGTGATGGCGATGCCATTGATGCGAACGTCGACGACGTCGCCTTCTTCCAGATAAATGATCTGGTCGGTCGTGCCCGCGAGCGCCATCGCATCGGACGCAAGGAAGTTCTCGCCTTCACCGAGGCCGACGACCAGTGGGCAGCCAAGGCGGGCACCGACCACGCGGTCCGGCTCGCCGTCGCAGAACACGGCAATCGCAAACGCACCATGCAGGCGCTTGACCGCTGTCTGCACCGTGTGCAGCAGGTCGCCGTCATACAGGTCATTGACCAGATGCGCGATGACTTCGGTATCGGTCTGCGACTCGAATACATAGCCGCGCTGCTTCAGTTCGGCGCGTATCTCTTCGAAGTTCTCGATGATGCCGTTGTGAACGACCGCGATATGCGGCTTGCCATCTTTCGAAGAAAAATGCGGATGCGCATTATTGGTCGCCGGTACGCCATGCGTGGCCCAGCGCGTGTGTGCAATACCGATGTCGCCCGCCAGCCGGGTGCTGGCGACCTGCGCTTCGAGTTCGGCCACGCGCGCGACGCTGCGCGATCGCTTCAGGCCTTGCTGGTGGACGGCGACACCGCAGGAATCATAGCCGCGGTACTCGAGCCGTTTCAGGCCTTCGAGCAGGATGGGAACGATGTCGCGCTTGGCGACGGCGCCGACGATGCCGCACATGGGTCAGTCCTGTTTTTTCTGTTTCACCGGCCGCTGCCAGCCGCTGATGGTGGTTTGCTTCGCACGCGACACGGTCAGGCTGCCCGCCGGCGCATCCTTGGTCAGCGTGGTGCCGGCACCCAGCGTCGCGCCTTTGCCGACCGTGACCGGGGCGACCAGCTGCGTGTCGCTGCCGATGAATGCATCATCCTCGATCACGGTGCGGTGCTTGTTGGCACCGTCGTAGTTGCAGGTGATGGTGCCGGCGCCGATGTTCACGCGCGAGCCTATGCTTGCATCGCCCACATAGGCGAGGTGGTTGGCCTTGCTGTGCGCGCCGAACTGGCCATTCTTGACTTCGACGAAATTGCCGATGTGGACATCTTCGCCCAGCACGGTGCCCGGACGCAGCCGTGCATAAGGGCCGATCTGCGATGCAGGGCCGACGTCGGCATCCTCGATATGGCAGAACGGCTTGATGACGGCGCCCTTGCGGATATGCGCATTGCGCAGCACGCAGTGCGCGCCAACCTTCACGCCGTCATCCAGCACCACACGGCCTTCGAACACGCAGCCGACGTCGATCTCCACATCGCGACCGCACACCAGTTCGCCGCGCAGATCGATGCGCGCCGGGTCGGCCAGCGGGATGCCGGCATTCAGCAAGCCATCGGCGACATTGCGCTGGTGGGTGCGCTCGAGCTCGGCGAGCTGCACCTTGCTGTTGACGCCCAGCGTTTCCCACACATGGGTCGGCTGTGCCGACTCGATCTGGACGTCATCCTTGACTGCCTGCGCGATCACGTCGGTCAGGTAGTACTCGCCCTGTGCGTTGTCATTCGACAGCCGCGCCAGCCAGCCCTTCAGTGGTTTTGTCGGAGCGACGATGATGCCGGTATTGACCTCGCAGATAGCGCGCTCGGTTTCGTTGGCATCTTTTTGCTCGACGATGCGCACGATCTTGCCATTCTCGCGCACGATACGGCCATAGCCGGTCGGGTCATCGAGATCAACGGTCAGCACGGCCAGTTTGTCCTTGCCGGCCTTTGCGACCAGCGCCTGCAAGGTGGCGGCCGTGGTCAGCGGCACATCGCCATACAGCACCAGCGTCGGCGCCGACTCATCGAGCTGCGGCACGGCCTGCATTAACGCATGACCCGTACCCAGTTGCGGCTGCTGCAGTACGAAGCAAAGGTCGTCGGCCGCCAGGCGGGTGGGCACGGCGTCGCCGCCATGGCCATAAATCACGCAGCAGGTGGAGGGGGACAGGGTGCGCGCGGTATCGACCACATGCGACAACAGCGGCTTGCCGGCCAGGGCATGCAAAACCTTGGGCAGGTCCGATTGCATGCGTTTTCCCATGCCGGCTGCGAGGATGACGACGTTCATAGGCAGATATTGGAGAGGTGCAAAATTCTAGCACGCACCCCTTATGGCTCCCGACGGGAAAGCGGCAGATTTGGCGCTGTTTGGCAGCGATCAAACACGGAACTTGTCGTCGACACCCAAGTCGCCCGCTTCAGCTGTGCAGGCGGCTGAACAGGCGGCACAAGCGACAGGGTACTTATTCGTCGTCGTCAGTGTCGTTCGCCTGGTGCAAGCGGATTACATTGCCACCTGTATTACTGCCGGTTGCGCAAGGTTCTTCATCGAAAGCAATGTCACCGTCCGGGTCGGCGACACCCGTTGCTTTTAATTGTGAAAAGTCGAACAGGGAGCGGTCCATCAGGTGCGACGGGATCACGGTCGACAGCGACGAGAAGATGTTTTCGACACGGCCCGGGAATTTCTTTTCCCAGTCACGCAGCATGCCCTTGATCTGCTTGCGCTGCAGGTTCTCCTGGCTGCCGCACAAATCGCAG
>CAZCDW010000162.1:0-5936 GCA_964497485.1 uncultured Bifidobacterium sp. | reverse complement strand
CCACGCCCATCTGCTGTGCAAGGAAGGCATGCTCGAAATACGCCGAGTTGTACATGCCGGGCGTCATGACGACCACGGTCGGATCGTCGACGCCATCGGGCGCGACCGAGCGCAGCATGTCCAGCAGCAGGTCGGGATAATGTGCGACCGGCGCCACTTTGTGGCGCGCGAACAGTTCGGGGAACAGTCGCATCATCATCTTGCGATCTTCCAGCATGTAGGACACACCGGATGGCACGCGCAGGTTGTCTTCGAGGACATAGAATTCGCCCTCGCCGGCACGCACGATGTCCACACCGGCGATGTGCGCATAGATGTCGGAAGCGACCGCGATGTCCTGCATCTCGGGCCGGTACTGCGCGTTGTTGAACACCTGTTCGGCCGGGATGATCCCTGCTTTCACGATGTGCTGCGCATGGTAGATATCGTGGATGAACAGGTTCAGCGCCTGCACGCGCTGCTTCAGGCCTTGCTGCAGCTGCGCCCATTCGGCTGCCGGAATGATGCGCGGGATGATATCGAACGGGATCAGGCGCTCGGTGCCGGCATCGCTGCCATAGACCGCAAAGGTAATGCCGACGCGGCGGAATACCAGATCGGCCTCGACCCGCTTGCGCTCTACGTTGTCTGCCGGCTGACTCGCCAGCCAGCGCTCGAATTCCTGGTAGTGCGGGCGTACCGACCCGCTGGCACCCGCATACATCTCATTGAAAAAGCCGGCCATGCTTGCTGCACCCTTTTTTTGTTCATCTTCGCAGGGGTAGCAACAATCAAGAAATGTGCCAGCGCCAATGCCGGCTTGCGCGCCGCCGGGCTCGGTGTGTTACCGGTACAGCGTCAGGGGTGGCGCAGCTTGTCGACCAGTGCGGCCGTCTCCTTGCCGGGAGCGGGCGTGAGCAAAGTCACGACGATCAGAGCGACCAAGCCGGCAGGCACGCCGAAGACGCCGGCCGAGACCGGCGCGATGTGGAACCACTGGTTCGCCGTGCTGCCGCCCAGTGCCGGGCTGGTCTGCACCAAATAGATGAGGCAAACGAAGAAGCCGGTCAGCATGCCGGCGATTGCGCCGTGTTGGTTCGCGCGTTTCCAGAAAATGCCCAAAACCAGTGCAGGGAACAAGGTCGACGCGGCCAGCGAGAAGGCGGCACTGACCATCGACAGGATGTCGCCGGAACGGAAAGAGGCTGTGTACGCGGCGAGCAGCGCGACCACCAGCAGCAGCAATTTCGAGATCGTCACCTGTCGCTGGCTGGAGGCATGCGGGTTCATCATCTTGAAGTAGGTGTCGTGCGACAGCGCGCTCGAGATCGTCAGCAGCAGGCCGTCTGCGGTCGACAGCGCCGCGGCCAGCGCACCGGCCGCGATCAGTGCCGAGATCACATAGGGCAGGCCCGCAATTTCGGGGGTGGCCAGTACGATCATGTCGCCATCGATCGCAATCTCGGCCAGCTGCACCAGGCCATCGGCATTGATGTCGGTGATGCTGATCATTGGTTTTGCGCGATCGATGTTGGCCCAGTAGGTGACCCAGGATGGCAGGTGTCCGAAGTCGGCGCCGACCAGCGTAGTGTAGATCTCGTACTTCACCATCACCGCCAGCGCCGGCAGCGCCGTATACAGCAGCATGATGAAGAACAGCGCCCAGAATACGGACATGCGTGCCTGCGGCACCGAACGCGTCGTGTACGAGCGCACCAGGATGTGGGGCAGCGCAGCCGTGCCCAGCATCAGGCAGAACACCAGCGCCAGGAAGTTGTTGCGCTTGATGTCCGAGCTCGCCTTGTCTTTGCCGGGGAAGGGTTGCGTGTGCGGCTGTGCCGGTTGCGCACGCTCCAGGTTGTGCTCGCGCTCGCGCTGCCATGCACGGCGCGCTTCCTCCGGACTCTTCGGGTAATCGGCCAGCGCGCGGTTGGCTGCCTTGATGTCGATCAGCGAGGAGTTACTGGTCTGCAGTTCCTGCAGTCGCCGCCGCGCTTCTTCGCGGCCGGTATCCCACGAGCGCGGCAGCGTATTGATTTTTTGCTCGAGCGTCGCTGCACGCTGCAGATAAAGATCACGAACCTGTTGTTCGCTTTCATGCGTGACCAGTGACTGTTCCTGTCGCATCAGCTTGTCGACCGCGGTGCCATAGGCCAGCTGCGGCACCGGGGAGCCCGTCTGTTTAAGTGACAGCCAGGAAACCGGGATCATGAAGGCGACGGTGATGATGATGTATTGCGCGATCTGAGTCCAGGTGATCGCGCGCATGCCGCCGAGGAAGGAGCACACCAGGATACTGGCGAGGCCGAGGAAGATGCCGACCGAAAAATCGATACCCGTGAAGCGTGAGGTGATCAGGCCCACGCCATAGATTTGTGCGACGACGTAGGTGAACGAGATGATCAGCGTCGCCACCACCGCCAGCAGCCGTACCAGGTCCCCATAGGGCCCCGCATAGCGTGCTGCGAGGAAGTCTGGCACTGTGTATTGCGCGAACTTGCGCAGGTAGGGCGCAATCAGCAGCGCCATCAGGCAATAGCCGCCGGTCCAGCCCATGATGTAGGCCAGTCCGTCGAAGCCCTGCAGATAGAGACCGCCGGCCAGGCCGATGAAGCTGGCCGTGGAGATCCAGTCGGCAGCAGTGGCCATGCCGTTGAAGAGTGCGGGCACCCGGCGCCCGGCGACATAGTATTCGGTGATGTCAGAAGTTCGGCTGAATACACCGATGAAGGCATACACGACGATGGTGGCGAACAGGAACAGATAGCCGAGCCAGAAACGCGGAAAGCCCTCATGCTCGAGGATGGCGAGCGTGATCAGCAGCGCGCCGAAGCCCAGCGAGTACAGCCCGAAGTAGCGCGTCAGTTGGCGCGGAAAGGTGTCATTCGCCATCGTCTTTGTCCCGGGGCTTGCCGGACAGTGCATCAAGCTTCTTCATCGCGAACGCATACGCACCAATGATCGCCAGATAAATCAGTATCGTGCCCTGCGCCGCCATGTAGAACGGCAGCGGCGCACCGAGAAGTTTCATGTCAGAGAGTTCGCGCGCATAAAACACGAAGCCAAAACTGGCCAGCGCCCACAGGAGCAGCAGCACACCGGTCAGCAGGCGTACGCGCTGCCAGTAGCGCCGTGCTGGCCTTTGCGAATCCTGCATCGCAGGTACGGTGGCGTGCGCATCGGCTGCCATCAGGCGTCCTCGTCGTATGTCAGCGGCAAGCTGATGCGGAACAGGCTGCCCGGATAGCGCGGGTCGGTCGCGCGCGGATTATTGAAAATGTCCACTTCGGCGCCGTGCCGCTGCGCGATTTCGCGCACGATGGCGAGGCCGAGGCCGCTGCCTTCCACATCGCTGCCAAGGATGCGGTAAAAACGCTCGAACACATGGGCGCGTTCGGACGGTGCAATGCCGGGGCCGTTGTCCTCGACTTCGACAATGGCCAGTGCCCGCTCGTCATCACCGCGCACGCGCACGGTGACACTGCCACCCCCCTGGGTATAGCGCAGCGCATTGTCGATCAGGTTGGACAGCATCTCGCGCAGCATGGTCGCATTGCCGCGCACCGTGAGTTCCCGTTCATCGCTTTCGAAGCCGAGGTCGATGTTCCTCGACTGTGCCGCCGCAAACCAGTCCGGTACCACCGAGCGTGCCAGCGTCGCCAGTTCCAGCCTTTGCTGCGGCGTGGCTTGAGATGAGTCGTTCTCGGCGCGTGCCAGCGCCAGCAATTGATTGACCAGCCGCGTGGCCGAGGCCGAGCTCTTGGCCAGCTGCTCCAGCGAACGCTGGATCTCGTCGCGGCTGTCCTGCCGCATCGCCAGTTCCGATTGCATGCGCATGCCGGCCAACGGTGTCTTCATCTGGTGCGCGGCATCGGCGATGAAACGCTTTTGCGACGCGATACTTTGCGACAGGCGGCCCAGCATGTCATTCAGCGAGCGCACCAGTGGCGAGATTTCTTCCGGCACCATGCGCGAATCAATCGGCGACAGGTCATCGGGACGGCGCGAGCGTATGCTTTCCTGCAGGGTTGTCAGCGGCGATAGTCCGCGCGACAGCGCAAACCACAGCAGCGTGATCGCAACCGGCAGGATGATGAATTCGGGCAGGATCACGCCCTTGATGATCTGGTTCGCCAGCGCGCGACGCTTCTCCAGGGTCTCGGCGACTTGCACCAGTGCGTAACGGGTGTCATCCGGGCGCAGCCCGCTGGTGCGCGTCGCCTGCAGGTTCACATAGGTGTACGCGATGCGCACCTCGGCATTGCGCATCTCGCCGTCGCGCAGCATCACGGACCACGCGACCGGCTTGTCCTCGTCTTCCGGCAGCGGGATGTCGCTGTCGCCGGCCACCAGCTCGCGGCGCGGACCGCTGACCTGGAAATACACATTGTCGATGTCGTCCGCGCGCAGGATGTCACGCGCCGAGTAGGGCAGCTGCACGCTGACATCGCCATTCACTTCCTTGACCTGCTGCGCGAGCACGGTCACCCGGTCTTCGAGTGCGCGGTCGAAGGGTTCATTCGCGATCGACTTCGCGATCAGGTAGGTGACGCCGATCGACAGCGGCCACAGCAACAGCAGCGGCATCAGCATCCAGTCGAGGATCTCGCCGAACAGCGAGTGCTGTATGCGCAGTTCTTTGGCACTGCCATGGGCCGCCGCTGTGTTGGCGGACGTGGGGACGGCCGAGGACATGGCTGTGCTGTCGCTGTCGGCGCGCACGGCTGGTCTCAGGCGACGCCGGCGTCAGCGGCGTTGGCGGCGAATTTTTCGAGGCAGTAGCCGAGACCGCGCACTGTGGCGATGCGCACGCCGCTGCTCTCTATTTTTTTGCGCAGCCGGTGCACATACACTTCGATGGCGTTATTGCTGACTTCCTCGCCCCATTCGCACAGGTGGTCTACCAGCTGCTCCTTCGATACCAGTCGGCCACTGCGCTTGAGCAGCACTTCCAGCAGGCCGAGCTCGCGTGCCGACAGGTCGATCATGTGATCGTTCAGGTAGGCGATGCGGCCGACCTGATCGAAGGACAGCGGACCATGGCGGATTACGGTCGGCCCGCCGCCGGCGCCCCGGCGCGTCAGCGCACGCACGCGCGCTCGGACAGTGCAAAGGGCTTGGCCATGTAGTCATCGGCGCCGAGGTCCAGGCCCTTGACGCGCTGCTCGACCGAGTCATTCGCGGTCAGGATCAGCACCGGTACCCGCGAGTCGCGCGACCGCAGACGGCGCAGGACTTCCAGTCCAGGCATTTTCGGCAGGTCGAGGTCAAGGATCAGCAGGTCGAAGTCCTGCGTCGACAGCGCGCTGTCAGCAGCCTGCCCGGTGTTGACACAGTCGGTCACATAGCCGGACTGGCGCAGCGAACGGGTCAGGCCGTCGGCAAGCACACTGTCATCTTCGGCGAGCAGGATACGCATTCGGGAGGGGCTTGGAGTCGGTTGGTCCGGGCGCTCATTATTCTGGTGTATCGGACCCGCCCTGGCCCGTACCCGCAGTCTATTGGGTTTGCATCCTGCCAGCAACTGTCAGCATTTTCAGGGGTTTTGCACGAATTTGCCGAAATGGCAAGCCAACCCGCCTAGTCGCGTCCGGATAAAATCCGCTTGCAGGTTTTACTGGATTTTTATACAGTACTGCTTCATTCCACTTCCTACCTGTGAGAGACCTGCATGGACGACAAGAAAGTCGCGAATTCCGAGAAGGCCAAGGCACTGAGCGCTGCTCTGGCGCAGATCGAAAAACAATTCGGCAAGGGCTCGGTGATGCGCATGGATGGTGCGGTCGCCGAGGAAGTGCAGGTCGTGTCGACCGGCTCGCTGGGCCTGGACGTGGCGCTGGGTGTCGGCGGCCTGCCGCGCGGCCGCGTAATCGAAATTTATGGCCCGGAATCTTCGGGCAAAACCACGATGACGCTGCAAGTGATCGCCGAGATGCAGAAGCTGGGCGGCACCTGCG
>CAZCDW010000161.1:0-5953 GCA_964497485.1 uncultured Bifidobacterium sp. | reverse complement strand
CAGGATAGCCGAACACATGTTCGACGCCCTCTTCGGCGAGACAGCGCACGACGATGTCGGCGCCCGTGATTTCGGAACTCATTGCTACGTCCTTTCAAGGTCCATTGGAAATTGATCGGATGCTCTCTCCTGCGGAAGCGCTCGCATGCACTCACTGATGGCGTCCCTTCTTTGTGCGGTCACGCCGATCCGTCCTGCGCACTACGGCGCATTCCAAACCGACGCTCAACGCGACTCGTTCGGCCTTCGTTGGAGCTACAGGTCTGCGTTTCCTCACGCTTGTGGCGTGGGTTAGAACAAACAGCTTTCAGATGAAAGTGGCGATATGCGAATCCGGCCTCTTGCGCCGCACTGGCCATGCCAAAAAATACCCCTCGCTGTAGCGAGGGGAACGATACGTTAATGCGTTGCAGCAGCGAGGTCAAGGAAAATCTTGGAAAAACTCAATGAAATCAATCGTTTTGGGTCGATCTGCCGGCGTCGGCGACGACGGTGCAGCGCACGAATGCTGCATCGGATATCTTCGGAGAACGCAGATACCTTGTACGCATCGCCGACCGGCGTTGCCCTGACCCTGCCGGTTGATCAGGCCTGTTGATCATGCCGCCCGATTTCGTTGCCATTTTTGCAGGGACACGCGTCACCCGCCCCGGACAAAGCCCCGCAAACGCTTACAATGCCGGACCTTCAGCCAGTCCCCTCGTATCGTGAACGACACAGCGCCGCCCCTCAGCCCTAACCCGCCATCGAACGAACCGGGCCTCATGCCATCGCCGGATTCGGCAGATTCGGCTGCCTCAGCGCGAGCGGCGCCACTGAAGAACCGGCTGCTGTGCATGGTGTACGAGGCGATGCTGCTGTTCGGCGTGCTGTTCATTGCAACCTGGCTGTTCTCGACCTTGCTGCAGCAACGCCATGCGCTTTACCTGCGCGATGCCCTGCAGGACTGGCTGTTCGTGGTGCTGGGCGTCTACTTCTGCTGGTTCTGGACCCATGGCGGGCAGACGCTGGCGATGAAAACCTGGCGCATTCGCGTACTGGCCCGGGACGGCCAGCCTGTTCGCTGGACCCGCGCGCTGCTGCGCTATGTGCTGGCCTGGGGCTGGTTCCTGCCCGGGCTGGCACTGGCGCGCCTGATCGGCGCGCAAGGCTGGATGCTGTTGCTGCTGCCGGCGCTGAACTTTGCGCTGTGGGCGATGACGGCCTGGCTCGACCGCGACCGCCAGTTTCTGCACGACCGTATCGCCGGCACGCGTATCGTGCTCAAGCCCGGCCTCGACAAAAAAGACGCGCAGGCTGCAGCCGAGGATGCGAGCGAGTACCGCGACACCCGGCGACCCTGAGTCTGTGCGGGCATGATCGCCACCCTGACCCGCTTCATTATCCTGTTGCAGCTGGCGATGCTGGCGGCCATCAGTTACCTGCTCGTTCGCTTCACTGTCATCGTCCATCCGGTGCTCGCTGTGCTGGCGAGCGCCGGACTGCTGTCGTCGCTGCGCGCGGCCATCATCTTGAACAACTACCTGCTGTCTGGCGCGCTCAGGCAGCGCATGGGCGATGGCACGCGCGCGCCTGCGCTGCGGCTCGCTGCGCGCATCGCGCAAGAGTACTGGAGCAGCATGCAGTGCTGGTTTCGTCTGTTCCCGTTTGCCCGTCCCGCGATTGTCGCCATTGAGCGTGACCATGGCCTGCCCGTGCTGCTGCTGCATGGCTTCGGCGCCAACAGTGGCTTCTGGCTGCCGCTGTCGCGCCGACTACGAGATAGCGCGATCAGCCACGCCACCGTCGATCTCGAACCTGTGCTGGGCAGCATCGATGACTACGCCGACCTGATCGAGACCCAGGCGGCGATGCTGTGCGCAGCGACCGGCACAGCGCAGCTGATCGTGGTCGGCCACAGCATGGGCGGCCTTGCCGCACGCGCATGGATGCGCCGCTACGGCAGCACGCGCGTCGCCCGGCTGATCACGCTGGGTACGCCGCACTTCGGCAGCTGGCTGGCCAGCTATGGCAGTGGCCGCAATGCGAAACAGATGGTTCCGCCCGGGGATGATCCCGACGCGTGGCTGAACCGGCTTGCGGCCTCGGAGACGCCCGAGGTGCGCGCGCGCGTGCTGTCGATCTGGTCACGCCATGACAATATCGTGGCGCCACAGGCAGCAGCGCTGTTGCCGGGTTCAGAGAGTCTGGCGCTCGACCTGGTCGGCCATGTCGCGCTGGGATTCGACCCCGCCGTACTGGGCAGGGTGATAGAAGCGATTAATTCAATCCGTCGAAGCAGGTCGACAGCATGAAGCCGATGACTTTCTCATCGTCATATTGTTCGTTGAGCCGCAGGTAATCGACGGTCGGGTCGCACGAGCGTGCATAGATGGTGAACAGGACGACATCAGTCGGCAGGTCGGCGCGGATCGCACCCTCGGCGCGCGCCTTTTCGATCAGCTCGCCCATCAACTCGTTCAGGTCCATCAGGCGGCTGATGTAACGCGTGCTGTTCATCAGTGCATCGCGCAGGCTGTTGTTCTCGGCAGGCAGCGTGGGCAACCCACCCTTCATCCGCGTCTCCAGTGCCCAGCGCAGCACGGACTTCAATCGCTCGATGGCAGGTATGCCGGCTGACATGCTCCGTACGTAAGCAAGCGTGTTTTCCAGCAAGCGAATCATGGCGGCGCCGGCCAGCGCTTCCTTGGACGGAAAATGTTTGTACAGGCTGGCCTTGGCAATGCCAACTTCGGCCGCGACCTCGTCCATCGTCATCAACTCATAGCCTTTTTTCGCCAGCAAGATATTCGTGGCGTCAACGATCGCATTTTCCCTGACGATCAATTGCTGCTGCTTGAACGACAGCTTGGGTTCTGTACTCATCGGTTGCGAAAGAGCCTGCGCGGTTTTGAACTTGGCGATTATACGGCAGCCGAATCAGGGACGGCAGCTTTATCGTTATGATAATGAAAATTTCCCTGAATAAATTCCGCCCCAGCGCCCGACAGCTGGCTGCGTTCGTACTGGGCAGTACGCTGGCCCTGGACGCACTGGCGGACGACTTGCTGGACACGGCCCGGCGCGCCGGCTCGTTCAGGAACTTCGTCGAGGCAGTCCGGGTGGCCGGCCTGACGAGGCAATTGAAAGCCGACGGCCCGTACACGCTGTTTATTCCCAGCGACAGCGCGTTCGACAAGCTGCCCGATGGCGAGTGGCAAGCGCTGCTGAAAGATCAGGAGCGGCTGTCGCGTGTGCTGCGCTATCACATGGTCAATGGCCGGGTGAAGGTATCCGAGGTCAAGCCGGGGTCGGTACGCAGTGCCGAAGGCCAGCCGCTGAAGCTGACCTCGGACAATGGCATGGTGACGGTGAACGGCGCACGGGTGACCGAGAGCGATCTCTCTGCTGACAACGGCATCATCCATGCGATTGACGACGTGCTGCTGCCGCCAGACTGACGCTGCGCCGTACTCACTCGAACGGACCATCGTTCAGCAGGCCACGTCCAGGCACGGCGAAGGTGGCTGACGCGCTCTTGCGCATCAGGGCATCGGTTATGATCGCCGCATGAACAAGAACAAGATACGCGCGCTTTGCGTCTATTGCGGCGCGTCGACCGGACATGATCCCGCGCATGCAGCCGCTGCGAGACTGCTGGGCACACGCATGGCCGAGCGCGGCATTGCCCTCGTCTATGGTGGCGGCCATGTCGGGCTGATGGGCATCATTGCCGATGCGGTGCTGGCCGCCGGCGGCTCAGTCACGGGGGTGATACCCACGGCGCTGATGTCGACCGAGATCGGTCATCAGCAACTGACCGAATTGCATGTCGTGAAGGCCCTGCATGAACGCAAGGCCATGATGGCTGACAAGGCCGATGGCTTCATCGCGATGCCGGGAGGCATAGGCACACTGGAGGAACTGTTCGAGGTGATGACCTGGCTGCAGCTGGGCTATCACGCAAAACCGGTCGGCGTGCTGAACGTGAACGGTTTCTACGATGGCTTGCTGGGCTTCCTCGACCGGCAACGCAACGAGGGTTATTTGCGTAGCGAGCATCGCGCCTTGCTGATCGAGGACAGCGACCCCGATGTGCTGCTCGACCGCATCTGCCAATTCGAGATGCCGGATGGTGTCAGCTACTTCAGCCGCCGTGCCGCAAGTACGCTGGGGCCCTGAGGCGAGCACCAAGGACACGCATCGCCATCCTTAATGACAACGGCAGCCTCGGCTGCCGTTGTTCATTTCGTCGAGCTGTTCGTTGGACTGCTGTCGTCAGTCGTCCAGCGCCTGACGGAAGTCTTCGACCAGATCTTCGGTATCTTCGATGCCGACCGACACGCGGATCAGGGACTCTGCAATACCCATCGACGCGCGGCGCTCCGGCCCCATCTCATGGAAGATGGTGTGCGCGACCGGTATCACCAGCGTGCGCACATCACCAAGATTGCTGGCCGGGACGGCGAGCTTCAGCCGGTTCAGGTAATCGAAGCAATCGATGCCGGGCTTCAGCTCGAAGCTGAACAGCCCGCCACAGGAACGGAACAGCGAAGCCGCAATCGCATGCTGCGGATGCGACGGCAGCCCCGGGTAGTAGACGGCAGCCACGCGCGGATCTTCCGACAGCATATGGGCCAGCGCCAGTGCGTTTGACGATTCACGCTCGATACGCAGCGCCATCGTCTCCGAGCCCACGGACAGGTGGTGTGCCGCTTCCGGCCCCAGTGCGGCACCGAAGTCGCGCAAGCCTTTTGCACGCAGCTGCGCCATGCCCCAGACCTTGGGATCGAAGCGCTTGTAGTTGTCGGCGATATGGGGATACTGCGTCCAGTCGAACAGGCCGGTATCCGTCAGGCTACCGCCCAGCGCATTGCCGTGGCCGCCGATGGACTTGGTCAGCGCATTGATCACGATACCGGCACCCACCGCCTTGGGGCGGAACAGGTAGGGCGAGGTCATCGTGTTATCGACCACATACAGGATGCCGCGCTCGCGGCACAGCTTGCCAATGCGCTCGAGGTCGGCCACTTGCGTGCGCGGGTTCGCAATCGTTTCGACGAACACCATGCGGGTGTTTGGCTGCAGCGCGGCCTCGACGTTGGCAACATCAGTCGCATCGACGAAGGATACCGGCATGCCTTGCTGCGTGACGGTCTGCCACAGGCTGTTGGTGTTCCCGAACAGGAAAGCGGACGACACCACATGGTCGCCCGCGCGCAGCAGGCCCTGGACCAGCGCGCCGACCGCTGCCATGCCGGTAGCGAAGCACAGCGTCGCCATGCCGTCTTCCATGCGGGTGATCTTGTCCTCCAGGGCCGACACCGTCGGGTTGCCCTGGCGGCCATAACGATAGCCCGGCTTCTTGCCCTGGAAGACCTCGGCCAGTTCGCGCGCATCCTTGTAGCCGAAGGCAACCGCCGTGTGGATGGGCTTGTGCAGCGAACCATGCTCGATCGGCTTCTGCCGGTCGCTGTGCAGCACGGTGGTGGTGAATCCGTAGGTCTTTTTCTCGGTCATTGACGGCAGCGGCGCATCGCTTACTCGACGCGCGCGAGGTTCAGGTTGAGCTGGGTGCGTACGGCATCCTCGGCCACAGGCTTGGGATTCGCACGCGCGAACTCGATACGATCCAGGTAATCCGGCGAAATGTCGCCGGTGACGTACTGACCATCGAAGCAGGAGGCCTCGAAGTGCCTGAGCTGCGGATTGACGTCCATGATCGACTGCTTCATCGCGGCGATGTCCTGGTAGACCAGTGCATCGGCGGTGATCTCACGGCACACTTCCTCTTCAGTGCGACCATAGGCGATCAGCTCGCTGCGGGTCGGCATGTCGATGCCGTACACGTTCGGGAATTTCACCGGCGGCGCCGCCGATGCGAAGATCACGCGCTTGGCGCCCGAGTCGCGCGCCATCTGCACGATCTCGCGGCTGGTGGTGCCGCGCACGATGGAGTCATCGACCAGCAGCA
>CAZCDW010000160.1:0-5957 GCA_964497485.1 uncultured Bifidobacterium sp. | reverse complement strand
CCGCAATATCGACGAACTCGACAGTGGCCGCGAGAATACGCTCAGGCTTGACGATGTGCGCCAGCTGCGCGAGCCGAGGGTCGGGCACTTCGACGATGCCGACATTAGGCTCGATGGTGCAGAAGGGATAATTTTCAGCCGGGATGCCGGCCTTGGTCAGTGCATTGAAAAGGGTCGACTTGCCGACGTTCGGCAGGCCGACGATGCCGCATTTGAGGCTCATGGGAATCCTTGGAAATCGAAGCCCGCATTATACCGCCCGGGGGTGGCCCTTCCGGGCGCAGAGCGTCTCTCGCAGCATGGCATGCAGCGTTTCGACAAAATGCACAAGGCAAGGCCAGCGCTGCTGTGGAGATCCTGAAGCCAGGCTCGGGTGTTCGCCGGTGGCGAGCATGGTCAGGCTCGAGATTGTCGAATGGACGCGCCGATCGTTATGCCGATCAATATGTTGATCAATTTGCCGATGCTTGCGCCGGATCCTTACCGGCGGAGCTGTGCGCGCGCCTCGGCCAGCTCTGCGCGCCGCGTATCGGCATTCGCGGCAATCGCCAGCAGCTGTTCGAAATATTTTTGCGCGGCGGCCTTGTCGCCGACAGCCAGTGCCGCATGCGCTGCGCCGGCGATCGCGTGATACCGGTTCGGGTCGCGTGCCAGCGAGCGCCGGAATTCATCCAGCGCTTCGGCCGGCTTGCCCGCCTCCATCAGCATTTCGGCCAGCAGTTGGCGCGAGGTGACCACATTGCCCGGCGTGACCGGATGCTTGTCGCTGGCCTCTTCCATGTCGGCGGCCTCGCGCATCAGGCGCAGCGCTTCTTCATTGCGGCGCTCGGCGAGGGCTATCCATGCGTTGATGGTCTTGATCTGGAAGTCCGTTTGCGATGGCCAGTAGCCTATCTTGGCGGTGACCATCGCCGCCTTCAATGCTTCGAGCCTTTGCTGGTCGCGTGTGGCGGCCGCAATATCGCCGATTCTGGCTGCACCGAGTGCACGACTGAATACCAATATCGCCTCTGCTTGGGGAAATTTTTCCCAGGCGAGGCTGGCGGGGCTGAGTTGCAGCCGTGACGCGCCCTGCCAGTCGCGGCGCTCGAGCGCGAAGCGCGACGGTATCGCTGCAAACGCATAGGCGGCAGGAAAATTCTCGACATTCACTTTCTGTATCGAGGCTGTCTCCTGCACGATCTTCGCTGCGGCCTGTTCGCGCGCCTGTTGCAGTTCGCCGAACACCATATAGTCCATCGCATGCAAGGCGTCATAGGTGCCCACGCCCAGCGTCTTGTCGGCCAGCTCGGCTTTCGCTGCTTGATAGGAGCGGCGATTGCCTGCCACCATATCGGGCCACAGGCCAATGCGCGAGTAAATATGCGAGGGCATGTGCAGCGCATGTGGCACCGAGGGCGCGATTTCTGCGTAGATGCGGGCTGATGGCAGCCCTTTCTCCGCCAGCTCCGCATAATCGTAGGAATGGATCAGGTAATGCGCGACGCCCGGGTGGTCCGGGTGTTTCCTGAACATGGGCTCAAGGATGGCAGCGGCGCGCAACTGGTTCGCAAAGGTCTTGTCCGTCGGCAGGGCGGTCGCATCGAGGATCAGCGCATGCAGTATCTGCGCCTCGTCATCATCGGGGTATTGCGTGGCGAGCGCCTCCATCGCCTTTTGCAATGCGACCGCGCGCGTGCGATGCGGCACGTTCTCCCAGTCGCGGAAGAAGACAGCCAGCGCTGAAATATACGCACGCTCACGTTCGGATCTGGCGCCGATCTTCTCTGCGTCGGTAATGGCATTCGCACCGGCTTGCATCGCCTTGGGATTCGCAGGCCACGCGAATGGATTACCCACGGACATGAAGGCAATGCCCCATTGCGCCATTCCGCAACCTGGGTCTTGCGCCAGCACCTTGCGGAAGGATCTGATTGCCGGGTCGAACCAGAATGAATGGAATAGCGCCATGCTGCGGTTGAACTCGATCTGTGCGTCGATATTGCAGCTGACCGCAAAGCTGACGTTGCCCAGCTTCTCCTTGCCGGTATACGGTGCATCGTCATCGTCATGCGCGTATGCAGATGGCAGCGAGCCCGGCATGGCAACGAAAAGGCTGAGCAGGGCCGTACGCAGCAAGGCGGGGCAAGGAAGTCGCATCGCATCCTCCGATGAGCGGTTTTCGAGCAACGTGCTCGGCGTTCGCCGGCGAGTCGGTTGACATTAATCCGCTAACTGTCGGCAGGTTTAATCCATATCAATGATTGCGGGCAGCGGTGGACGAGTAGTGCATCGCAGATCGGCAGTCGCGACGACGCCAGCGGACTCTGCGAGTGCCGGCTGACCGCAAAAAGGGCGCCGAGCCAGAAAATGTTTATGATGCGCGACGCCTACCTGCCAGACTCACACTCCAGAGTGAAACCATCATGAAACGTGCCGTCGATATCGTCATTGCTACCCTGCTGTCCATCTTGCTTTTTCTGCCTGCTCTGCTGGTCGCGCTCGCGATCAGGCTCGACAGCCCAGGGCCGATACTTAGCCGTCCGCATCGTGTGGGCCGTAACGGGCGCATGGTGAAGGTTTGGGAATTCCGTACCGCGATCAGCGACCCGGACGCGATGGAAACCGTCGGCGGTTGCCATGGTGAGCAAGTGACCCGCGTTGGTGCCGTCTTGCGCAAGCTGGGCATTGCGCGTTGGCCGATGCTGTGGAGTGTATTGAAGGGCGATTTCGCGGTCGTTGGCCCGCGCGCCGAAATGCCGCGCTACGTCGGTGTCTATCCGCCTGAGCTGCGCAAGGTGGTGCTGTCAGTGAAGCCGGGGCTGGTGGACTTGTCCAGCTTTGAGGCGCGCGCCGAGCGTGCGCTGCTCGCAGGCCTGGAGGGCGATGCGCTGGAAGAGGCGTATGTGGAGAAGGTACTGCCGCGGCGCCTCGAGCTGGGCAAACGCTATGTCGAGGGCCGCGGATTCTGGATGGACCTGCGCATCCTGCTCGGATTCATCGCCGGTCCCTTACTACGCTGAGTGTCTGTTTGAAAATCTGCTGCGCGACCTGATTTCGGCCCTGCGATGCTCGACGTACCTCACGTACGACTGCGCTTCTCGGACCGAACTCAGGCCGCTCGCGACGATTCTCAAACTGACACTAAAGCCTGGCTGAAACGGGGTTCAGGCGGCCTTGTTGATCAGGAACTGGGCCTTGTCGCGGCCTGCCATCCATTTCGGCGGTTTGCCGCGGCCGCTCCAGGTTTCGCCGGTCGCATTATTGCGGTATTTCGGGGCGACCGTACGGCGCACTGCCGGTTTTGCCGATTTTGCGCGCTTGCCGCCGCCAAAACCCAGATCTTCTGCGGAAATACCGTATTCCCTCATTTTTGCGTGAATATCGGCAATCGCATTCGACAGTTCAGTCTTGCGAGCCTGTTCGGCTTCTTTTTGCAGTTTCTCAATCTGATTCTGCAATTCCTTGTAAGTAGACATTGAATTCCCCGCTAGGTTAAGTTTCTGATGAACAACTGGCTGAAGCACGAGGCCCTGCCTGCCCGCGCATTATAGGCGAATTATTAGTATTAAGGTATCAGCCTGCTTTTGCAAACGGATAAATAATCTAAGTTGCTGATTTTTATCTGATTTCTTGAATTGATATTAATTTTAAGAAACATTTTTCGATGCACTCCCATGGGCTGCCTGACGCAGGATTAACTCAGTAACCGGTTCGATTATTGGAATTATTTTTCTGTTATTGACCCATTGAAAATGCCGATGCCTGCATTCACCGGCATTTTTTCATTGCCGAGGCGGAATGGCATTGATCTTTATCGGAGGGGATGCGGCATGAATATGCGTGCCGCCATGCACGCCGCCTGAACCGGGCCTGATGCCGGTTTATTGGCGTATCCGGCGGCCACTGAATCGCACCGCAATCGCTTTGAATGGCGCATGAATGGCGCCTGAATGGTGCCCTGTGCGGCAGGGGTAGTGCGCGGGATTAATCCGCTCGGGTCTTTTTCTCGGTATGCAGCTCTTTCATCGCGAGCTCGAACTGGCCGTCGACCAGTTGCGGGATGATGCAGAGCGAGCGGGCGATGGCATCGTCGATGCCGGCCTGTTCTTCCTGTCGCGGACGGTGCAGCACGAAATCCACCACGGCTTGCTGCAGCTTCAGTTCGCGCGGATGGCCGATGCCGATGCGCAGCCGCCAGTAGTCCTGGGTGCCGAGCGCGGCGGTGATGTCCTTGAGCCCGTTATGGCCGCCGGATGAGCCACCTTTTTTCAGGCGGGCGACGCCCGGCAGCAGGTCCAGTTCATCATGGACCACCAGCACTTCATCCGGATGGATCTTGTAGAAGCGGCACAGCGCACCGACTGACTGGCCGGAGCGGTTCATGTAGGTCTGCGGCTCGAGCAGCCAGACTTCATGACCATTGATCCGAGACTTCGCAGCCAGTGCATTGAAACGCGTCTCGCGCTTCAAGTCGCCGCGCGTCAGTGCATCGACCAGCCAGAAGCCGGCATTATGGCGAGTAGCCTCGTATTCGGCGCCGGGGTTGCCGAGGCCGACAATGAGGCGAATGGGTGCGCTGGGCATGGCAGGGTAGACGGCTCAGAGATCAGGGTTTCATTCGGACGCAGCTGCCGCATTATCGGGCAAAGCTGCAGGGCGTAAAAAAACCCGAGCCAGGCTCGGGTTTTTTATCGGCAAGGAAGGATTACTCCTTCTTCTCGCCTTCGGCAGCGGTATCCGACTTCGCGCCACGCGGGATCACGGCGACGGCGATGGTCGGGTTGTCCTTCGCGTGCACAGCGGTCACGCCAGCCGGCAGCTTCAGGTCGCTGACGTGGAACGATGCGCCTTCGGTCATGCCCGACAGGTCGACTTCGATGAACTCCGGCAGGTCCTTCGGCAGGCAGCTCACGTCCAGTTCGTTCAGCACGTGGCTGATCACGCCACCCGACAGCTTGACGACCGGTGCGATCTCGGCGTTCACGAAGTGCAGTGGCACTTTCACGTGCAGCTTCTGGTTCGGGTCGACGCGCTGGAAGTCAGCGTGCATGACCAGTTGCTTGTAAGCGTGGACCTGGAAGTCGCGCAGCACGACCTTCTCGGTCTTGCCATCCACCTTCATGTCCAGGATGGACGAGTGGAACGCTTCCTTCTTCAGCGCGTGGTACAGCGCATTGTGATCGAGTGCGATGGCGACCGGGGCTTCAGTGCCACCGTAGATGATGCCGGGGGTCTGGCCCGCACGGCGCAGGCGGCGGCTCGCTCCGGACCCCTGCTCGGTACGTGGGAATGCTACGACTTCCATGTTTTACTCCAATGTCGGGCTTGCGCCCTCAAGTTAAGTCCCCCGCGACCAGGGGACGGCAAAAAGGACCCTGCTTGCGCAGGATCCCGAATTCATTCGCCGGCGGCTTCGTCTTCGGCGAACAGCGACAGCACCGAGTCACCGCGGCTGATGCGGCGGATGGTCTCGGCCAGCAGCGGCGCGCACGATAGCTGGCGGATCTTGCTGCAAGCCTTGGCCTGGGCATTCAGCGGGATGGTATCGGTGACGACCAGTTCATCCAGCGGCGATTTCGCGATGCGATCGATCGCCGGGCCCGACAGCACCGCATGTGTACAGTAGGCGACGACCTTCTTCGCGCCGCGCTCTTTCAGCACTTCAGCGGCCTTGGTCAGCGTCCCTGCGGTATCGACCATGTCATCCATGATCACGCAGTTGCGACCGTCGACTTCACCGATGATGTTCATCACCTCGGACACATTCGCCTTCGGGCGGCGCTTGTCGATGATCGCGAGGTCGCAATTCATCTTCTTCGCGAGCGCGCGCGCGCGCACCACACCGCCGACGTCCGGCGACACCACCAGCAGGTCTTCGTAATTCTTGTGCACCAGGTCGCTCAGCAGTACCGGCGACGCATAGATGTTGTCGACCGGGATGTCGAAGAAGCCCTGGATCTGGTCGGCGTGCAGGT
>CAZCDW010000159.1:0-5977 GCA_964497485.1 uncultured Bifidobacterium sp. | reverse complement strand
TCTACACGCTGACCATCTACGAAAAAGGCGCCGAGGTCGTACGCATGTACCAGACCTTGCTCGGGCGGGACGCCTTCCGCAAGGGCATGGACCTGTACTTTGCCCGCCATGATGGCCAGGCGGTCACCTGTGATGACTTCCGCGCCGCGATGGCCGATGCGGGCAAGCGCGACCTGTCGCAATTCGAGCGCTGGTACAGCCAGGCCGGCACGCCGCGCGTGAAAGTCAGCTCTGCCTTCGACCCTGATACCGCTACCTTCACGCTGACGATGGAGCAGTACTGCCCGCCGACCCCGGGGCAGGCTGTCAAGGAACCCATGCATATTCCGGTCGCCGTCGGCCTGATCGACGCCGATGGACATGACTTGCCGCTGACGCTGGAAAGCACGATCGCCTTTGATGAAGTCGAAGTACATTCCGCGCCGACCACGCTGGTGCTGGAACTGACGGAAGCGAAACAGAGCTTCACCTTCAGCGGTGTCCTGCGCCAGCCGGTGCCTTCGCTGTTGCGCAATTTTTCAGCGCCGGTGGTGCTTGACTATGCCTACAGCGATAACGAGCTTGCGTTCCTGCTCGCCCATGACAGCGACCCGTTCAATCGCTGGGAAGCCGGACAGCGCCTCGCAACGCGCCGCCTGCTGGCATTGACCGCCACCGGCGTATCGGCGGACTTCGCCTACCCGGCGACGGCGCAAGACAAGCTGATCGCCGATGCGCTGCGTAAGCTGCTTCGCGACAGCACGCTCGACCCGGCTTTCCGCGATCTCGTGCTGACCCTGCCGTCCGAGGCCACGCTGGCCGAGGAAGCCGAGCTGATCGACCCACAGGCCATCCACCGCGCGCGCCGCGCATTGCGCCGTTATCTGGCGCGTCATTTGAAGGATGACCTGCTGGCGCTATATCACCAGCATCAGGTCGGTGGCACCTATCGTCCCGACCCTGAGCAATCCGGCCGCCGCGCGCTGCGCAACAATGCGCTCGGTTATCTGGCTGAATTGCATGACGACGTCACGCACTCCTTGCTGCGCGAGCAGATCGACACCGCCGGCAATATGACCGATCGCATCGCTGCACTGGCAGCAATGGTCCACAATGCGGTGCCGGGGGCGGAAGCTGCGCTGCAGGCCTTCTTCGAAGACTTCGACGATGAGGCGCTGGTGATCGACAAATGGTTCAGCCTGCAAGCGACTTCGCCGATGATGACGGTGGCGGGTGTGCGCAAGCTGATGCAGCATCGCGCCTTCACGCTGAAAAATCCGAATCGTGCGCGCAGCCTGCTATTCGCTTTCTGCAACAGCAATCCTGCGCAATTCCATGCAGCCGACGGTAGCGGCCATGCATTCTGGGCCGAGCAGGTGATAGCGTTGGATGCCATCAACCCGCAGGTCGCCGCGCGCCTTGCGCGCACGCTCGATCGCTGGCGCAAGTACACGCCGGTACTGCAGGCCAGCATGAAAGCCGCGCTCGAGAAAGTGTCGGCGTCGACCCGACTGTCGAATGACGTGGCCGAGGTGATCGGCAAGGCGCTGGGCTGACGACGCATGAGCCTGACACGCAGGGCAAAGATTTCAAACCATAGCAACCAGGAACCCTCATGAAACGCATCAGCCTCACGCAGCACCTGATCGAGCAGCAGCGACTGCACAACACCATTCCCGCCGAGCTGCGTCTGCTGATCGAAGTCGTTGCGCGCGCCTGCAAGACCATCAGCCATTCCGTGGGCAAGGGTGCGCTCGGTGATGTGCTGGGCTCGGCCGGCAGCGAGAACGTGCAGGGCGAAGTACAGAAGAAGCTCGACATCCTGTCCAACGAGATCCTGCTCGAGGCCAATGAATGGGGCGGTCATCTGGCCGCAATGGCATCGGAAGAGATGGAGTCCTTCCATCCGATCCCGAACCGTTATCCAAAGGGCGAGTACATGCTGCTGTTCGATCCGCTCGACGGCTCATCCAATATTGATGTCAACGTCACCATCGGCACCATCTTCTCGGTGCTGAAGGCCCCCGAAGGCATGGCCGCGCCCACCGAACAGGACTTCCTGCAGCCCGGCACGCGGCAAGTCGCCGCGGGCTATGCGGTGTATGGCCCGCAGACTATCCTGGTGCTCACCACCGGCAATGGCGTGCATTGCTTCACGCTCGACCGCGAGATGGGTTCATGGGTGATGACCCAGCGCGACATCCAGATTCCGGCCGAAACGGCCGAGTACGCGATCAACGCATCGAATTCGCGCCACTGGTTCCCGCCGGTGAAGAAGTACATCAACGAACTCGAAGCCGGCAAGAATGGCCCGCGCGGCAAGAACTTCAACATGCGCTGGATTGCCTCGATGGTCGCCGACGTGCATCGCATCCTGAACCGCGGCGGCATTTTCATGTACCCGGCCGATGCACGTGACCCGGGCAAGCCGGGCAAGCTGCGCCTGATGTATGAAGCCAACCCCATGTCCTTCATCATCGAGCAGGCCGGCGGTGCAGCCACCGATGGCAAGCAGCGCATCCTCGATATTCAGCCGACCGAATTGCATCAGCGGGTGGCGGTCTTCCTCGGATCAAAGAGCGAAGTCGAGCGCGTGACCAGCTATCACCGCGACGCCTGATGGCGCGCAAGGCTTGCTGCCGCACGCGGGGCGCGCCGAATTTGCCTGTCTGGCATCGAATTTTGCTAGAATACGGCGCTTCGCTGATGTAGCTCAGTTGGTAGAGCAACTGATTCGTAATCAGTAGGTCGACGGTTCGATTCCGCCCATCAGCACCAATTCACCGGCGAAGCCTGCCCCGAAGTCCACTTTCCGGGGTTGGTCCATCCCCCCGAAAATGTCCTGCTTGTAATGTTTGCCCGTGTCGGCATGTGGTATCGTTCACGTAGGAAAGCTTGTAATTTCCATTCCGATAACGGTCAGGCCGCTGCAAGGTACACATAGCGTCTGACGAATGGCAGCACAATAGACCGACAACGCCATGGGCATGAGAGCCGATTTTCTGGTGAGCTTTGAACGCGACGAACTGGCGGCGCTCGACCGCTTCTTCGTGTTGTTCAATTCGCCCGGCGCGTTCGCGGTACCGCCGCGCAGTCCCGAGCTGTTGTCACGTGCACTGAGCGCGATGCAATCCGACATTCACAAGGCTTGCGCCGATATGGCGGGTGATGCCACGGACCTGCCGGTACAGCTGAGCCTGGACAGCGACGAAGCGCAAGCCGCGTCTGAAGCGTTCAAGAAGCTGAAGGTGCGTGAACTGGAGGTCGCCTTTGGCGACGATGTGGGCTCGACCGATGCGTCGGTCGCGCTGTGGAAGATGCTGGACGTGCTCAGTCCGGTGGAAATCGACTTCTGATCTGCCGTTTTGCCGTTACCGTCCTGGTACGGCTTTCAATGCATCGCTGCCGTACCGATCAGCGCTCGACAATGTCGCCGCGCAGCGTATTGACCGTCGCGATGATACCAGTGACATCCTCAGCCTCGACGCCGCCGGCTGTCAGCGCATCCGCGAGCAATTCGGCCGCCAGCTCGAACGACGCACTGGTGATGCCTATGCCGCGGTGCGCATCTTTCATGCTGCGGCCCGAGTAGTCATGTGGAGTCTTGCCCATCGCCATGGAGACAAAGGCGATCTGGTGCAGGATCAGGTTTTCCAGCGACACGTTGACAAAATAGCGGCGCAGATTGGGACGGCGCATCACGCGCTTGTAGAAATCCCTGACGATCACGGTGACCGCCGGAACCCCGCCATATTTGTCGAAAAGCGTCTGAGCCATTTCCACACCGATGCGCAAGGCCGGGCCCGAAGCAGGCCCACAGAGTCCTTGCACGACAGACATAGTTTGCCACATTCCGGCCGGGAGGCGGTTTGCAGGGGAAGTAAGCCCCTGCCTGCGCCTGTGGCCGGCGGGGCAGCAGCGAGGCGGCACGCATCCTTCAAAATTTTTCAGGATTGGGCGGATGAAGCGTGCGGAAGTCGCGTGCTACCATCGTTCGCCCAAAGATAACGAACGGAAGCCTTACCTTTCCATGGCATTTACTACTGAAAATCATCCCGGCGTCGCCGCCGCTATTCCTGCGCAATCGCGCGGTTTCGTGCTCAATCATTCGATGCTGCGCGTGAAGGACCCGGCCGTCGCGCTGGACTTCTACACCCGCATCATGGGCATGCGCGTGCTGCGCAAGCTGGACTTTCCCGAGATGAAGTTCTCGCTGTACTTCCTCGCCAAGGTCGAGGACGGCAGCGATGTGCCGGAAGAAGTTGGCGAGCGCACCGCGTGGACCTTCAGCCAGCAAGGCATCCTCGAACTGACCCACAACTGGGGCACCGAATCCGATCCGGCATTCAAGTACCATGACGGCAATGCTCAGCCGCAGGGCTTCGGCCACATCTGCTTCTCGGTGCCGGACCTCGCTGCCGCTGTGAAGTGGTTCGACGAGAACGGCGTTACCTATGTGAAGCGCCCGGAACAGGGCAAGATGCGCGATGTCGCGTTCATCAAGGATCCGGACGGCTACTGGATCGAAATCGTGCAGGCTGACTTGCTGAAGAATCTCGGTCGCTGAACCCGTTGCCCTTCACCAGAATGAAAAAATGCGCCGCATGACGGCGCATTTTTCATGGCAATGCAAACTCATCGCCGCCAGCTGACCACGCCTGCGAGTTCCTCGGCTGTCAGCTTCGGTGCCAGCTGCAGGATGAAGTCCACCGCATATTCGCGCAGGAAGGCGCCGCGCCGCACCGCCACACGCGTGACATTCGATGCGAACAGGTGGCTGGCCGAGATCGCCTTCAAGCCATGACCGAGGTTGCTGTCCACCGCCATCGATGCGACTAAGCCAACGCCCATGCCCAGCGATACATATTGCTGGATCACGTCGGAGTCCATCGCCGTCAGCACAATGTCGGGCGACAAGTCCTGCGCTTCGAACGCGTCATCGATATGGCTGCGACCTGTGAAGCCCTGGTCATAGGTGATCAGCGGGTAGCTGGCCAGGTCCTTCAGCGAGACTTTTTTCTGCGACAGGAGCGCATGGCCCTCGGGCACCACGATCACGTGGTGCCACTTGTAACATGGGAAGGACACCAGGTCATCAAATTGCGTCAGGCCCTCAGTGGCGATGCCGATATCGGCCTTGCCGGACAAGACCCATTCCGCAATATGCTCCGGCGCGCTCTGCTGCAGCGCGATCCGTACATCGGGAAAAGCCGAACGGAAGTGCTGCACGGCCTTCGGCAGCACATAGCGGGTCTGGGTATGCGTGGCAGCGATCGACAATGTGCCGGTGGTCTTGCCGGAGAATGAAGCGCCGGCACGTTGCAGGTTTTCTGCCTCGAGCAACAGGCGCTCGACGATCTGCAGCACTTCCTTGCCGGGCTCGGTGAGTCCAGTCAACCGCTTGCCATTGCGCTCGAAGATATCGACGCCCAGTTCTTCTTCGAGCTCACGGATCTGGCGGCTTACCCCTGGTTGCGACGTGAACAGCGCGTTCGCCACTTCCGTCAGGTTGAAGCCGCGGCGTGCAGTCTCGCGCACGGAGCGCAATTGCTGGAAGTTCATGTCAGACCGCCTCGTCGAGGAAGACCCGCACGCGCTTCGGCTTGACCAGCACTTTCGAGCCCGGCTGTAGCTGAAGCTGGGTATAGCGCTCGCTCGGCAGGACGGCCTCGATCAGGCCATGGTCATCATCCCGTTCGAGCTCCAGTTGTGCCAGCGGGCCTATCGCATGTGCACGGGTCAGTCGCGCGACGATGCCTTCGCCGCCGGCGACATAGGGCTCGACATCCAGTTCATGCGGTCGTACATAGCCGACGCCGGCGGCGTCGCGCGCATGGGTCAGGTCTGGCACCGGCAGAGGGGTGCCACCCGATTCCAGCACGCCCTCGTTCACGCGCCCATGGAACAGGTTCACGTTGCCCAAAAAGCCGTACACGAAGGGCGAGGCTGGATGGTTGTACACCTGGTCCGGCGCACCGACTTGTTCGACTTTGCCGCG
>CAZCDW010000158.1:0-5985 GCA_964497485.1 uncultured Bifidobacterium sp. | reverse complement strand
CGGCTATGGCGCGACGGCGGGCCAGCATCTGGCCGACCATCCGCGCGTTGGCAAGATCTCGTTTACCGGTTCCACCGCGATCGGCCGCCGCATTGTGCAGTCATCTGCCGGCAACCTGAAGCGCGTACAGCTGGAGCTGGGTGGCAAGGGGGCCAATATCGTCTTTGAAGATGCCTTTCTGCCGGCCGCCGTCAATGGCTCGGCCTGGGCCATCTTCCACAACCAGGGCCAGGCGTGCATTGCCGGCTCGCGACTGATCATCCATGAGCGCGTCGCCGATGAATTCCTCGACAAGTTCGTCACGCTGGCCAAGTCCATCCGCCTCGGCAATCCGCTGGATCCGAACACCGAGATGGGCCCTCTGACCAGCACGCTGCACCGTGACCGCGTGTTGAATTATGTGGAGATCGCGAAACAGCAGGGCGGCGAGATCCTCGCCGGCGGCAAGGCGCCGGACAATCCGGAGCTCGCAGCCGGCTGCTATGTGGAGCCGACCATCGTGCGCGCCAAATACACCGACCGTGTGTCGCAGGAAGAAGTGTTCGGCCCCTTCGTTACCGTCACGACCTTCAAGGATGATGCGGAAGCGCTGCAGATCGCGAATGCGACCGAATACGGTCTCGGCAGCGGCCTGTGGACGACGAACCTTCAGCGCGCGCACAAGTTTGCGCGTGACATCCGCGCCGGCATGGTCTGGGTCAACAGCTACAAGCGTGTGAATCCCGGTTCACCGTTTGGTGGCGTCGGCCAGTCAGGCTATGGCCGCGAAATGGGATTCGAAGCGATGCATGACTACACCGAGGCCAAGTCGGTGTGGGTGAATGTCGATGCGCAGATCCCGCCACACTTCAAGCGCTGATCAGTAACCGACAGAGAACAGGAACAGACCTTGCGCTCATTCGTCTTCAATGGCCAGCCGTCGCGCGTGGTGTTTGGCGCAGGTTCGCTGCTGCATCTCGAGCGCGAGGTGCAGCAGCTGGGCGCGAGCCGCGCACTGGTGCTGTGCACGCCCGAGCAGCAGCCGCTGGCCGAGATGATTGCGCAGCGGCTCGGCGCGCGCGCGGCCGGCGTCTATCCGAAGGCGGTGATGCATGTGCCGGTCGAGACTGCGAACGCAGCCATCGCTGAAGCTCAGCGCGTGAACGCCGATTGCGCGCTCGCCGTGGGTGGCGGCTCGACCACTGGCCTGGGCAAGGCGATTGCGCTGCAATCGGGCATGCCGATACTCGCGATACCGACCACCTATGCCGGCAGCGAGATGACGCCTATCTGGGGCATGACCGAGAACGGGCTGAAGAAGACCGGTCGCGATGCACGCGTGCTGCCGCGCACCGTGATCTACGATCCGGAGCTGACCGTGTCGCTGCCCGCAGGGTTGACCGTGACCTCCGGCATGAACGCGATAGCGCATGCAGCCGAAGGACTGTACGCGCAGGACAGCAACCCCGTGATGGACTTGATGGCGGAAGAAGGCATACGCGCGCTGGCAGCCGCCTTGCCGAAACTGCGCGCGAACCCGACCGACATCGATGCGCGCGGCGATGCGCTGTATGGTGCGTGGCTGTGCGGCAGCGTGCTCGGCAATGTGGGCATGGCGCTGCACCACAAGCTGTGCCACACGCTGGGCGGCACGCTGAACCTGCCGCATGCAGAGGCGCACACGGTCGTGCTGCCGCATGCGATTGCCTTCAACGCACCGGCCACGCCGGATGCGATGAAGAAAATATCGCGTGCGCTGGGTGGCGCGGATGCCGCGCAGGGACTGTACCGTCTGGCAAAAGACAACGGCGCGCCGGTTGCGCTGCGCGACATCGGCATGCAGGAAGCCGATATCGACCGTGTCGCGCAGATCGCGGTGCAGAACCCGTACTGGAACCCGCGTCCCATAGCTCCGGAAGCCTTGCCTGCGCTGCGCGACTTGCTGCAGCGCGCGTGGGAGGGGGCGGCTCCCGGCCACTGATTTGCTTCACCGATTCACTTCACTGATTCACCCAAGGCACGAGAAGAAGGCTGTACAAACCTGAGCAAGTCCCACGCAAGGCAGTACGACGACAACAAAAGGAGACCGTAATCATGGCAATCACAAGACGACATTTCATCCACGGCATGGCCGCAGCGGCGCTGGTATCCGGCGCAGGCCTTGCCTTTGCAGCAGACACACTGAAGATCGGTTACGTGTCGCCGCAGACCGGCCCGCTGGCGCCGTTCGGCGAAGCGGACAAGTGGGTGATCGAGCAGATGAAGGGCGCGTTCAAGGATGGCATCACCGTCGGCGGCAAGAAATACGCGGTCGAGATTGTGCTCAAGGACAGCCAGTCCAATCCGAACCGCGCCGGTGAAGTCGCGAATGACCTGATCCTGAAGGACAAGGTTGCGATGATCCTGACCGCCGGCACGCCCGAGACCGCGAACCCGGTGTCGGATGCCTGCGAACTGAACGAGCTGCCCTGCGTGTCGTCGGTGGTGCCGTGGCAGCCGTGGTTCTTTGGCCGCAAGGGCGATCCGGCCAAGGGCTTCAACTACACCTATCACATCTTCTGGGGCCTGGAAGACGTGATCGCGAACTTCACCAATGGCTGGAACAGCGTGAAGACCAACAAGAAAGTCGGCGGCCTGTTCCCGAACGATGGCGACGGCAATGCCTGGGGCGACAAGGAACTCGGCTTCCCGAAGCCGCTGTCAGCACAGGGCTATACGCTGACCGATCCGGGCCGCTTCCAGAACGGTACGCAAGACTTCTCCGCGCAGATCGCTGCGTTCAAGAAGGACAATGTCGAGATCGTGACCGGCGTCGTGATCCCGCCGGATGCAAAGACCTTCCTGACCCAGGCACGCCAGCAGGGCTACAAGCCCAAGGTCATCACGCTGGGCAAGGCACTGCTGTTCCCGGGCGCGATCGAGGCGCTCGGCGATCTGGGCGATGGCCTGACGACCGAAGTCTGGTGGACCCCGTCGCATCCGTTCGCCTCCAGCCTCACCAAACAGTCGGCCAAGGACCTGGCAGGCGCGTATGAAGCATCGACCAAGAAGCAGTGGACGCAGCCTATCGGCTTCGCGCACGCACTGTTCGAAGTCGCCGCCGATGCGCTCAAGCGTTCCAAGTCGACCAAGGCCAGCGACATTCGCGATGCGGTTGCAGCGACCCAGCTGAAGACGGTGGTCGGCGACGTGAAGTGGGGCGGCAAGGGTCCGTTCAAGAACGTGTCCAAGACCCCGCTGGTGCTCGGACAGTGGAACAAGGGCGGCAAGTTCAAGTACGAGCTGACCATCGTGAACAACAAGGCTGCGCCGAACATCCCGGCCGGCGGCACGATGCGCCTCATGAACTGATCCACTGATACATCGAAGCACTGAGCAACAAGCAAAGCACCATGCCACTCCTCGCCCTCCATCACGTCAGCAAATCGTATGGCGCACTGAAAGTGACCGACGATGTGTCTCTGTCCGTGAACGAGGGTGAGGTACTCGGGATTCTCGGCCCCAACGGGGCCGGGAAGACCACCTTGTTCAACCTGATCTCCGGCGACGTGAAGACTGACGCCGGCGATGTCGAATTCGATGGTCGTCGCATCAATGCGCTGCCGCCGTTCGAGCGCTGTCGTTCAGGCATAGGCCGCTCCTACCAGGTGCCGCAGCCGTTCGGCGCGATGAGCGTGTTTGAAAATCTGGTGACCGCCGCCTGCTTCGGCGCGCAGGTAGCCGAGAAAGAAGCCTGGGCGATCGCCTGGGACGTGCTGCAGCAGACCGGGCTGGAACGTTTCGCGAACCAGCCCGCCGGTGGCCTGACGCTGTTGAACCGCAAGCGGCTCGAACTGGCGCGCGCGCTGGCCACCCGGCCGCGGCTGCTGCTGCTTGACGAGATCGCCGGCGGCCTGACCGAGCATGAAGCCCATGAACTGGTGGACGAGCTCAAGCGCATCAAGCAGGCCGGCATGACCATGATCTGGATCGAGCATGTCGTCCATGCGCTGCTGTCCATCGCCGACCGTCTGCACGTGATCAACTTCGGCAAGACCCTGTGCTCCGGCGAGCCACAGGCCGTGATGCAGGACGCCGAGGTGCGCCGCGTCTACATGGGACTGGAGGCCTGAATGCTGCTCGAAGCACAAGGCATCACGGCTTCGTATGGTGATGCACAGGCACTGTTCGGCATTGACTTCACGGTCGAGGCCGGTGAAGTGGTCGCGCTGATTGGCGCCAACGGCGCCGGCAAATCCACTTTCCTGAAAACGCTGACCGGCTTGCTGCCGCCGCGTCAGGGCAGCATCCGCTTCGATGGTCATGAGCTGGCGGCGATGGATGCCGCCGACATCGTGAAGCTGGGCGTTGCGATGGTGCCCGAAGGTCGTCGTCTTTTCCCCAGCTTGTCGGTCGAAGAAAACCTGTTGATGGGCACGCTGTCGCGCCGTAGCGGCGCATGGGACCTCGCGCGGGTGTATGACCTGTTCCCGATCCTGAAAGAGAAGCGCCGCCAGCCCGGCACCTCGCTGTCCGGCGGGCAGCAGCAGATGGTCGCGATCGGCCGTGCCTTGATGAGCAATCCAAGGCTGCTGCTGTGCGACGAGATCTCGCTGGGTCTCGCGCCGGTGGTGATCCGCGAGATCTATGCCGCACTGCCGTCGCTGCTGGCCGATGGCATGTCGCTGCTGATCGTCGAGCAGGATGTGCAACTGGCGATGCAGGTGTCGTCGCGCGTGGTCTGCCTGCAGGAGGGCAAGGTATCGCTCGAAGGCAAGTCCGGCGAGCTGACGCGCGAGCAGATCAGCCAGGCCTATTTCGGAATTTGAGCGGCTTATGAGCGATGTATGAGCGACGTATGAGGATGCAGAAATCATGACCGACGTCATTCTTCAGGGCCTGCTGTTGGGTGGACTGTATGCATTGTTCGCGCTCGGCCAGTCGCTGATGTTCGGTGTGATGCGGCTCACGAACACGGCACAGGGCGACTTCATCATCCTCGGTGGCTTCTTTGCGATCAGCCTGACAGCCGCGACCGGCCTGTCGCCGGGCATCGCCTTGTTGCTGGTCGCGCCGGCAGCCTTCGTGTTTGGCTATGTGCTGCAGCGCTTTGTATTGAATGGCACGCTGGGTCGCGACCCTTTGCCTTCGCTGGTGGTGACCTTCGGTCTGGCCATCATCATCCAGAACATGCTGCTCGAAGTGTATTCGGCAGATCCGCGCTCGCTGGACACCGGTGAGCTGGCGATCGCCAGTCTGTCGTTCGGTGGCTTGACCGCCGGTACCTTGCCGCTGCTGATTTTTTCGACGGCCGTGGTCGCGACCGTCGCGCTGCAGGCGCTGTTTTCGTTCACGTCGCTGGGCCGCTCGTTCCGCGCCGTGTCGGATGACCGCGAGGCCGCGCAGCTGATGGGCATCCGCCCGGCAATCGTGTACGCGCAGGCGACCGGCATTGCTTTCGTGCTGATCGCGCTGGCCGGTGCCTTGCAGGCGATGCGCACCACGGTGGCGCCCTCCGATGGCCCGCTGTTGCTGCTGTTTGCGTTCGAGGCCGTGATCATCGGTGGCATGGGCTCGTTCTGCGGCACGCTGCTGGGTGCAATGCTGCTCGGCCTCACGCAGCAGATCGGTTTCCGTTTCGATCCGGGCTGGGGCATCTGGTTTGGTCACCTGATGTTCCTCGCGGTGCTGCTGGTGCGCCCGCAAGGCCTGTTCCCGAAGACGAGGGGATGATGGACAAGCTGCCTTTCGAAGTCATCCGCAGCGACCGCTTCTCGGCGCTGCTGCCCATCGTGGCCGCAGCCATCGTGATCGTCGCCGCGTCACTGCCGTTCTGGGGCGAGTCGAGCTGGATGCGCGAAGTGGTCGAGATCGCCTGCTACTTCGTGTTCGCGATGATGTGGAACCTGCTGGCCGGCTATGGCGGCATGGTCAGCATCGGGCAACAAGCCTTCTTCGGCTTTGGCGGCTACTTTGTAAGGAGACGCTTATGTTTCAGAAAAAAATCGTTCAGCCTTCACAAAGAAT
>CAZCDW010000157.1:0-6015 GCA_964497485.1 uncultured Bifidobacterium sp. | reverse complement strand
GGGATGGTGGTGCCCGAGTTCAGGTGGCCGATCACGCCATTGACCTTCGCATCGACCAGCTTCTGCGCAGCGGCCGTCGCCTGCTGCGGGTTGGCGGCGTCATCTTCACCCTGCAGCACGAACTTCACTTTCTTGCCGCCGATGGTCACGCCTTTCGCATTCAGTACATCGATGGCCATGCGCGCGCCATTTTCGTTGTCCTTGCCGAGGTGGGCGATCTGCCCGGACAAAGGCCCGACATGACCGATCTTGACCACTTCCTGAGCGAAGCTGCCAGTAGTGGTAAACGCCGCCGCTACGAGCAGGGACAGACTCAAAGGGACAATCTTCTTTTGCATGCAGGTTCTCCTGACCAAGAAAGTTTGCACGTTACATGAATTCCATCGTCACCAGCAATCAGCGTGTTGGCAAATTGAATTTGCACCGATGATGCCGCATGCGACATCAGTCGTTGGATGACCAAGGATTGAAAACCTGGACTGGAAGGTCGGCGAAGTCCTTGACATTGCGCGTTACCAGTATCAGGTCATGTTCGAGGGCTGTGGCGGCGAGAATGCTGTCGATCGCAGGAAGCGGCCGTCCGACCTTGCCCTGCAAGTCTCCCCAGCGGATCGCTACCGCAGCATCCACCGGCAGGATGCGACCAGTGAAGAACGTCCGAAGGTCAATTTCAAGCCAGTCAAGCAGCGACTGACGGCGCGATGTGTCTGCGACCGTCGCGATGCCTTTCTGGATTTCTCCCAGCGTCAGTACGCTCAGGTGCAGCGTTGCCGCAGGTCGGTTTGCAAACCATGCGACCACACCTTGGTCGGGCGTCTTGCGTCTGAGCTCGGAGACGACATTCGTATCGATCAGATAGCTCACAACGACACTTCGCGCGTCAGCGAGCGGTCACGCTCGAATGCCAACTCATCGATGCCATACAGCGGGGAGCGCTGCATGAAATCCACCAGAGATTCATGCGTCTGCGACAGGCGATCAAAATCCTCCCGCGAAATCACGACGGCGACCGATTTGCCATGCAGCGTGATGTCTTGCGGCTTTTCCTGTGCGCGCTTGACCAGTTCGGACAACCGCGCCTTGGCGTCTTGCATTTGCCAGCTTTGCATGATTACCCCATAATTCTGACTAGACAGGTCAGATTTTAGTGTCGATCAATTCAAACTGCAAGCGCGAACGCTTGGTGGGGATGAGGCGATAAAACCGGCGTATCCGCTAGCTTTGGTGCGGGCTTAAGCACGTACCGCAGTCGCGGTGATCGACGGTGCCTTGTCCTGTTTTGCCATCCCGGTGAAGACAAAATCGACATCGGGACGTCGGCCCGACACGATGTCCGCGATGGCGCGGCCTGAACCGCAACCCATGGTCCAGCCCAGCGTGCCATGACCCGTGTTCAGGAACAGGTTCGCATAGCGGGTGCGTCCAATGTACGGCACATTGGAAGGGGTCAGCGGCCGCAGACCGGTCCAGTAGACCGGGTTGTCGTAGTCGCAGGCATCGGGGAACAGCTCTTGCGTGCGGCGTGTGATGGCCGCGCAGCGCACCGGGTTCAGTTCCCGTGTATAGCCATTGATCTCGCAGGTGCCGGCCACGCGCAAGCGGTCACCGAGGCGCGAGATCACGAGCTTGTAGCCATCATCGGTCAGCGACACATGCGGTGCGCGATCCGCCTCTTTGACCTGATAGGTCGCCGAATAGCCCTTGCCCGGGTACAGCAGCAAATCGATGCCCAGTGGCTTGACCAGCGCTGCCGAGAAGCTGCCGGTGGCCAGCACAAAGCTGTCGGCGCGCAGTATCTGGTGGCGGCCATGCTCATCGATTACTTCAACGCCGGTGATGCGCGCCGCAGGGCCCGTGCCTTCGTGCAGCAGGCGCGTGATCGTATGGCTGAAGCGGAAGTTGACGCCGGCTTCCGTACATTTCGCGGCCAGCCCGGTGGTGAACTTGTGCACATCGCCCGACTCATCGGTGGCCGTGTAATCGCCGCCGACGATCTTGTGTCGAATCGACGCCAGCGCCGGCTCGATGCGCACCACTTCGTCGGCGGAAATGGTCTCGCGCGCGCAGCCAAGCTCGCGCATCAAGGCCGCAGCCGGCAGCGATTGCCGGAACTCGTCTTCATCGGTATAGAAGTGCAGGATGCCGCGTGTCTCGCAGTCGTACGCAATGCCGGTCTCGGCGCGTACCGCCTGCAAGGTTTGTCGGCTGAACTCGGCGATATTGACGATCTGGCGGATGTTGTGCGCCGTGCGTGCCGGCGTGCATTCGCGCAGGAAGGCCAGGCCCCAGCGCCATTGCAGCCATTCGGGGCGCAGCCGGAACAACAGCGGCGCATCTTCGCGGCCCAGCCATTTCAGCAGCTTCTTCGGTGCAGCGGGATTGGCCCAGGGCTCGGCATGCGAGACGGAGATCTGCCCGCCATTGGCGCAGCTGGTTTCGAGAGCAGCGCCGGGCTGGCGCTCGATGACAGTGACTTCATGTCCTGCCTTCTGCAGGAACCATGCGGAAGCAGTGCCGACGATGCCGGCGCCTAGAACGATGACTTTCATTGCGGGACCTTGTAAGGCCAAAGCATACGCCTTTCGGCTTCGCTTTGCAGGTGGCGGGTCGCTGTCTCGTCAGCTGCTGTCAGGGTGGGGACGCTGCATCGCTTTTTCAATGCGGCGTTCATGGTGTGACAGGTAGTTAAGCCTGTCCGGTCAGCGTCGCGATCTCATTGGCGACCGCGCGCCTGACTTCATCCTGCAAGCGCTGCTCGAGCAGCCCGCCGACTTCGTACGCAACTTTGGCCGAAAGTTCCGCTGAAGCAGCCTGCGCTGCCAAAGGTAATGCATTCGTTAACGCGGTGAGCAATTCTGCTTGCAGTCGTGCGCCCATCGCTTGTGGCAAATGCTCGCGCAGCGCGGCTTCCACCAGTACCGGCACTTGCAAGGCCAACTCTGCAAACAGACGTTCGGACAGCGCGTCCTCGATTTGCTGCAAGTCGGGCATGGCAGCGGAGTGCTTACTGAAGTCATGCGTGACGTCGGCCTGCGTGAGGTCGACCTGCCGGGCACGATCTGAAATGATCTCGGTCAGTAGCGGGAAATCGTTGTCACTGTGCTGGTTCATGATTTGTCTGCCACGAAGTGGGTCAGCGGATAGCCGCGCTGCTGGTATTGTCGGTAACGTTCGCGCCCGGCCTGCACGTCGTCATCGGCCGTGGAAACGATTTCGAACATGCGGTCGAAGCGCGCGAAGTGTGCCGGTGTTTCCGATGCGAGGTTGACCAGTACCTGGTGGTGTGGCAGCGGAGCCTCGGCATCGTCGGTCAGGATCACCGGCGTTAGCGAGGCCAGTTCGTCGCCGGCCATCACATGCGGCAGGAAGTCCTGCTCGGAAAAAGTCCACAGCGCCTGGTCCAGTGCCGACAGCTGAGCGCGGTCGGCATACACCACGACTTTCTGGTCGGCGCCACGCGCCTTGCGCACCAGCCGGCAGGTGTAGCCGATCTTGTCGGGGATGTTCGTATGGAAGTCGATTCGCGTCATCGGGCGCCTTCAGGAGAGCCGACGGCTGCGTCCCCGCAGACCGTCGCCATCCGAATTGTACTGCGTCCGTAGCGGCTTCCCGCGCCTGGTGCGACCGTCAGTGCGTCACCATCCCGTTATGCCGCAGCAGCGCGTCGATGCTGGGCTCTCGGCCCCGGAAAGCCGTGAACGATTCCAGCGCCGGACGCGAGCCGCCGACCGACAGGATCTCCCGATGGAAGGCGAGACCGGTCTCGGCCAGCCGGTTCGGGTCGCCCTGGGCTTCTTCGAACGCGCCGTACGCATCGGCCGACAGCACTTCCGCCCATTTGTAGCTGTAATAGCCGGCCGCATAGCCGCCGGCGAAGATATGGCCGAACGAGTGCTGGAAGCGGTTGAAGGCTGGCGGGATGATGACGGCCACGCGATGGCGCACATCCGCGAGCAGTTCCGCTACAGTCTGCGTGCCGTTCGGGTTGTAGTCGTAATGCAGGTGCATGTCGAACAGCGAGAATTCGACCTGGCGCAGCATCTGCAAGCCGGACTGGAAGTTCTTGGCGGCGATCATCTTGTCATACAGCGCGCGCGGCAGCGGCTCGCCGGTATCGACGTGCGCGGTCATGTGCTGCAGCACGTCCCATTCCCAGCAGAAGTTTTCCATGAACTGCGACGGCAGTTCGACCGCATCCCATTCGACGCCCGAGATGCCAGACACACCGAGCTCGTCGACCGTGGTCAGCATGTGATGCAGGCCGTGGCCGAATTCGTGGAACAGCGTGATCACTTCATCATGCGTGAAGTAGGCCGGCTTCTTGACGCCATCGATGACTTGCGGCTCACTGAAGTTGCAGGTCAGGTAGGCGATCGGGGTCTGTACGTCACCGGCCAGGTTCTTGCGGCCGCGCGCATCATCCATCCACGCACCGCCGCGCTTGCCATTGCGCGCATACAGGTCGATGTAAAACTGGCCGACCAGCTTGCCCTGCTTTTCAATGCGGAAGAACTTGACATCCGAATGCCACAGCGGGCTGGTATCAGGCTGGATGGTGACGCCGAACATGTTCTGGATCAGCCTGAACAGGCCATCGACCACCTTGTGCTCCGGGAAGTATTGTTTCACTTCCTGCTCGGAGAATGCGTAGCGTTTCTCGCGCAGCTTTTCCGACGCATAGGTCATGTCCCAGGCTTCGAGCTGGTCCAGGCCGAGCTCGGCTTTCGCAAAGGCGCGCAGTTCGGCGAGGTCGTTCTCGGCGAACGGTCGCGCGCGGGTCGCGAGATCTTCCAGGAATTTGATCACCTGCGCCGGCGAGGTTGCCATCTTCGGTATCAGCGAGACTTCGGCGAAGTTCTGGTAGCCAAGCAGCTTCGCTTCTTCATCGCGCAGCTTCAAGATGTCGACAATGTTCTGCGTGTTGTCCCATTCGGGTTTGGCGCCCAGCTCGGAAGCCTTGGTCGCATTGGCGCGGTAAATGGTCTCGCGCAGCGTGCGGTCATGCGCGTACTGCAGGATGGGGAAGTAGGACGGGAAGTGCAGCGTGAAGCGCCAGCCCGGCTTGCCCTCTTTTTCCGCAGAAGCACGCGCCATCTGTTTCACGTCGTCCGGCAGGCCGGACAGCCTTGCTTCATCATCGACGATCAGTTCATACGCATTGGTGGCATCGAGCACGTTTTCCGAGAAGCGCGTCGACAGCGCCGCCTGCTGCTCCTGGATCTCGGCGAAGCGCGGCTTCTTGTCTTCCGGCAGTTCGGCGCCGCCGAGTCGGAAATCTCGCACCGCGTTATCGATGATCTTTTTGCGTGCTGCTGCCAGCGTCGCGTACTCGGGACTGGCTTGCAGTGCCTTGTATTTCTCGAACAGCTTCAGATTGCTGCCGAGCTCGGTCCAGAATTCGGTAACTTTCGGCAGGTTCTCGTTGTACGCGGCGCGCAGCTCCGGTGTGTCGACCACGGCATTCAGATGACCGACCACGCCCCATGCACGGCCGAGTCGCTCGGTCGCAGCTTCGAGTGGTGTAACGAAGCCGTCCCAGGTCGGCGTCGCGCTCTCGCTCTCGAGGCGTTGCACGACGGCGCGTGCCTCGTCGAGCAGCGTTGCGATTGCCGGCGTGACCTGTTCCGGGGTGAACAGGTCGAAACGCGGAAGGTCGGTGAAGTCCAGTAGTGCGTTGTTGCTCATCGTGATTCCATTCAAATACAGTATCAGCCGCGCTCGGCGGCCTCGATCGTGTTCACCAGCAGCATCGTGATCGTCATCGGGCCAACGCCACCCGGTACCGGCGTGATCCAGCCAGCGACTTCAGCGCTAGGGCCATAGTCGACGTCGCCACACAGCTTGCCGGCATCGTCGCGGTTCATGCCGACGTCGATGACGACGGCTCCGGGCTTGACCATGTCTGCGGTGACGATGTTCCGCTTGCCGGTAGCCACCACCAAAGTATCTGCGTCACGTGTGTGGTGGCCGAGGTCGCGCGTCTTCGAGTTACAGATGGTCACGGTGGCACCGGCT
>CAZCDW010000156.1:0-6039 GCA_964497485.1 uncultured Bifidobacterium sp. | reverse complement strand
GACAGCAAGTTCGACCAGCTGCTGGCGCTGGCCAACAGCAAGGACAGCATGGGCAATTACCTGTTCTCCGGCTTTCAGGCCGGCACCCAGCCATATCTGAAGACAGTGACCGGCGCCAGCTTTCAGGGCGATGGCGGGCAAAAGATGTTGCAGGTTGATGTCAGCCGCCGGGTGACAACGTCCATCAGCGGGGAGCAATTGTTCGAAGCGATCAACACCGGCACTGCCGGTGCGCCTGGCACGGTGCAGGACATCTTCACCACGCTGCGCAGCTGGTCTGATGCATTGAAGTCATCCACCGCGACGGCGGCAGCGCAGGCGACGCTGGCCAATGCCTCAACGGCAGCCGGCAATTCGCTCAGTGCCTTGCTTGATCGTGTGCTGTCGGCACGCGCCACCATAGGCGCGCAGCAAAAGGAAATCGATGCACTCGACAATGCCGGCTCGGCGCGCGACATCGAATACTCCCAGGCGAAGTCGGTGCTGCAGGATGTGGATTACACGCAGGCCATCAGCCAGTTCAGCCAGCAACAGACCACGTTGGAAGCGGCGATGAAGTCTTTCAAGTCGGTGTCACAGTTGTCGTTGTTCTCGCTCATCTGAGCCAGGCTATGTCAATTTTGGTCGGCTCAAGATGCGTCGTCATCCTCGCCCATGGAGAATGAGCTGAATGAATCGTCGTCGCGCATCGCAGCGTGCTTGTTAAGCAATTCGATCAGGGCCGTGTGCTTGAAATGCTCTGCGTAATCGAGCGCAGTCTTGTTGTCGTTGTCACGTACGCTCAGATCGGCGCCATTCTCGATCAGGAGGCTAGCCATTGTTTCATTGCCGCTTTGGGCCGCCAGATGCAGCGCGGTCTGTCCATCCTGATCCGGAGTGTCGATATCAATATTCAATGCCAGCAGCGCTTTCATCGCTTCGGCATTCTCAAGAATGATGGCCTGATGCAGCACGGTATCGTCGTCGCAGCGAATTTCCGTGAGTCCCGCGGCGAACATTGCGGCAGCTTTTTCTTTGATGTCACGTTCGGCGACGATGACCCAGCCCAAAGGCGGCAATTTTTTGAACATCGGATCTCGCAAGAAGATTTGCATTGCTTCTTTTTGAGACAACAAGGAGATCACGCTGCCAACGCTGCCATGCACGATTTTGGCGATCAGCTGATGCGCGGGTTGTCGTTCCTGGGCTTCGGCCAGCACGTGGCTGCCTGTGGTTCTGATCTTTGGCTTGCGCTTGCGGACGGAGCCAGCACGGATCTTCGTGAGCCCACCGGCATCGACCCGACGAATGTTTTCGCCGCTGGTCTGGCTAAGGAAATTCCAGACCCGGGCACTGCTGGGCATGAGCTTTTTTTTCTTCAGATGCTCACCCATGAAATCGATCAGTGATTTGAGCTGCGGGATGAGCGATTCGGTGCTGAGTCGCTTTTTCCCGGCCAGGAGCACATAGTTGCCCTCGTCCACGGGTAGTGATTCACCGAGGAGGCCAGCCCTGCAACAACCGACGATCACCTCGCCACGCCACGCTATGCGCTCGGTCGGATGCCTGATCACCTGACGCAATTCATCCCACGTCAGCATATCGATCGCTTCTTTTGCCTGCATAAAGAACTTGCCGTTCGCAATGCCGCCATGCATTTGCACGATAATGCGCGTGTGTTCCCCGATCTGACCACTTTCGAACAGGGAACGCAGGCGATCAAGAAAAGCTTGCTTGCGTGCGGATGGCGTATCGTCGGTCGTCGGGGAAGCCGTCACGCATGCATATCGCAATCCTTGCCTGATCATTCGCGCTTCTATCTCCTCGACGGTTTTCATCAAGTCGGTTCCACCACTGACATAGACGACATGCAATGGCGGCTTGCCCGCTGCTGTCGTCTTTTGTCCCGCGCCGGGAGGATTTGCCGGGCTGTACTCGCCATCAGCCTCTTGCGGCAGTGGCGCATAGTCCTTGCGTGGTCGAAAACGTGGGATGGACATGGGGCACCTGCGGGCAGTCGGCGAGATTCATGTGACTGTGTGACGCAGGAAAGCGCCGGGTTTGCGCCGGTGACGGATATAGTGCAGCACTGATGCAGCGGCGGAGTGGCGGCATGCGCGGTCTCATTCGCTGTCATCGGCATCGGATGAATGTGAGCTGAGCGACTCATGGGGCTCCCGCTCCATCAACATCCGCGCGACGTCAGTATGAAGACCCTCGGAGGCATAGTGCCACGGTGTGCGGCCCCAACGATCGATGGCCATCACATTGGCCTTATGGTCAAGCAGAAAGCGGACCATGGTCACTGAGCCAAGCTCGGCCGCCCTGTGCAGTGCGGTACGACCGTGATCGTCTTTCAGATCGATGTCGACGCCGTATTGCAGCAGGGCTTTTATCAGCGTCTGGTTGTCTTCGTCGGCAGCCCTGTGCAATGCCGTACTGTCCTCACAGTCGAGGTCCCGATATCCCCGTGACCAAAGTAAGTCGAGCTTTTTTTGGATATCTCTCTGGGTGGAGGCCAGCCAACTCAGCGGTGAGATTTCGCCGAAAAACGGGTGGCCGTCAAAAAAATGATCGCCATGACGGGATAGTATTTTCTCAACGCTGCCAGCGCTGCCGTGGACAAGCTTGGCGTGCAGCACCTGAGCTGCTTTTTGATCGCGCGCATTGCGCAGTAGGGAATCCTCGGTATCGTCGGTGGCTGGCGTAGCGTCACGAAACTGCGCTGCTTTATGCCTTGTCAGGCCGCCCGCGTCGATCCGTCGAATGTTTTCGCCGCTGATATTCGTCAGGAGTTCCCAGATCTTGTCCGTGTCGGGCATCCTGTCATGGTTTTGCAGGTGGCTGGCCATCAGGCCGAAAAGATGTGGCAGCTGTTCGCCCAGGCTTTTGTTGGTGATATTCTTTTTACCGGCCAGGAGCAGATAGTTGCCTTCGTCGCGAGGGAGCATCTCACCCAGTGCGCCAGCTTCACAGCAGGCCAGGATCACGTCACCTTTCCATTGGATCTTGTCCATGGGTTGGCGCAGCGCCGAGCGCAGCTCTTGCCAGCGCAGATCATCGATGACGCCGGTAGCCTTCAGTTTGAATTCGTCAGCCGCTTTGCTGCCGTGCAGATGGACGAGTATGCGCGTATCCGGGCCAATCCGACCCTCATTGAACAGTGAACGGATCTCGCGAAGAAAAGTCTGCTTGCGTGCCGCGTCCGTTTTTCCCATGGCGGTATCGGCGATCACGCAGGCATGGCGCAGCTGGTGTTGCGCGAGCTGTTGCTGTACGAATTGAATGGCGGGTGCAATGTCCTTGCCGCCACTAATGTAAACCACATGCAGCCAGGGCGATCCCTCGGCTGACGCCAGCCCACTGGCTGTCGGCTTTGTTGGCCGTGCTTTGCCGTCGCTTTTGTTGGCGCATCCGTAGGCGCTTGCGTTGGCGCCATTGGCCTGCGTATTTTCCAGCGTGTTGGATCTGAGCGGGGTACGCGGAATGGACATGGCGAAGTTCTCTATCGAATACAGGCTGATCTTCAATAGGTGACGCGGTGTCGGCACCGGTTTGGCTATAGTGCATCGGCGATACATCGTGAGAAACGGCGCCTGGCGCGCTGTCTGAGGCCTTGATCAGGGCCTTGATCAGCCAGTCGCTACCAGCAGCGCGAGCGCGCGCTCCATCGCTGCCATCAGCGGCGCCGACAGGTAGGGCAGCACCACGCTGATCATCAGGAAGCCCGTGCCCAGCGTGACCGGAAAGCCTATGCCGAACAGGTTCAGCTGCGGCGCCGCCTTGTTCAGGATGCCGAGCGCGAGGTTGGCCACCAGCAGCGCCGCGATGACCGGCAAGGCCAGTTGCAGGCCCAGTGCGAATACCTGCCCGCCATAGCCGGCCAGCAGCCGGAAAGGGCCCGTGCCCATGGGCGTGGCCGACACCGGTAGCGCGACGAAGCTTTTGGCCAGGGTCGCCAGCATGGCCAGGTGCAGGTTGGATGCGATGAAGACCATCAGCGCCAGCCAGCCGAAAAACTGGCTGATCGACGAGGCCTCGGACTGGCTCAGCGGATCAAAGAAACTGGAGAACGACAGGCCCATGCTGAGTGCAGCCAGTTCGCCGGCCAGCTCGACGGCAGCGAACACCAGCCGTATCGCGAAGCCCAGCGCGAAGCCGATCAGCATCTGCTGCACCAGGATCAGCAACCCATCGCCGGAAAACGGCGCGACGTCGGGCAGCGGCGGCAAGCCGGGCGCGATCGCGATCGACAGTAGTATTCCCAGCCCGACCTTGACCGTGACCGGCACGCTCGCATGCCCGAACAGCGGCGCGATAGAGAACATCGCCAGTATCCGCGCGGCGGGCCACAGCAGCAGGACCAGCCATGCGTTGAGTTGCGTGCTGCTGACGGTGAACATGCGCGCTGTCAGCCAACCAGCGCCGGTATGCCGGTCAGCGTGCGCCGCATGAAGTCCAGCAGCACGGTCAGCATCCACGGCCCGCCGATCACGATGGCCAGCATGATGCCGACCAGCTTGGGAATAAAGGACAGCGTCGCTTCATTGATCTGCGTGGCCGCCTGAAAGATGCTGACCGCCAGGCCGATGGCCAGTGCCACCAGCAGCAGCGGGCCGGCCACCATCAGCAGGGTTTCCATCGCCAGCCGGCCCTGGGTCATCACGGTTTCCGGGGTCATCTTGCTTCCTCAATACGATATGCACGGCGCATTCGATCCGGCCGGCTCATGTCACGAAGCTCTGCGCCAGCGATCCCACCAGCAGCGCCCAGCCGTCGACCAGCACGAACAGGATCAGCTTGAACGGCAGCGATACGATCGCCGGCGACACCATCATCATGCCCAGCGCCATCAGCACACTGGCGACCACCATGTCGATGATCAGGAAGGGGATGAAGATCGCGAAGCCGATCTGGAATGCCGTCTTCAGCTCCGACGTGATGAAAGCCGGCACCAGCAGGCGCAGCGGTACCTGTTCCGGTCCTTCCAACGCCGTGCTGCCGGACAGCTGCACATACAGCGCCAGATCCGATGCACGGGTCTGCGCCATCATGAAAGTTTTCAGCGGCGCGGCCCCCTTGTCGAGCGCGGCCTGCATCGTGATCCGGTTCTCCTGCAGCGGCTGCCAGGCTTCGGTGTAGATCTTGTCCAGCGTCGGCCCCATCACGAAAAAAGACAGGAACAGCGACAGCCCGACGATCACCTGGTTCGGCGGCGCATGCTGCGTGCCCAGCGCCTGCCGCAGCAGCGACAGCACGATGACGATGCGGGTGAAGCTGGTCATCATCAGCAGCACCGCCGGCAGGAAGCCGAGCGCCGTCATGAACAACAGGGTCTGCAGCGACAGTGTGTAATTGGTGCCGCCGCCGGCCGCCGGCGACGCGCTGAATGCGGCGATGCCGGGCTCGGCCAGCGCCGCCAGCGGTGTCAGCAGCAGCGCAGCCAGCGCGGAGCGCAGCACGCAATTTGCGAGACGTCGCATCATGAACCCTGCTTGCGGTTCAGCGCGCGCTGCAGCCAGGCCGCGAACGGTGGCAGCGGTGGAATCGGTGAAATCGGTGACATGGGCATTCCGGCATCGGCATCGTCTGCCATGCGTGCAGGATCCGCGCCGCCTGCTCCCTGCGGCGTGGTCTTGTCCAGCAGGTTCACGCTGCCCGGCGCGACGCCCAGCACCAGCCATTGTCCGCCGACTTCGACTACTGCCACCCGCTCGCGCGGGCCGACCGACACCGACGCGACCATGCGCAGCGTTGCGTGCGTCAACGGTTTGAAACGTCCAAGCTTTGCGACCGCCCATGCCAGCCCGGCGATCATCGCCAGCACCAGCAGCAATCCGAAAGTCACCTGCAGCATAGGCCGTCCTTACTTGTTCAGCTTGCGTATGCGCTCGGACGGTGTGACGATGTCCGTCAGGCGTATGCCGAACTTGTCATTGACGACCACCACCTCGCCCTGCGCGATCAGGCAGCCATTCACCAGCACATCCATCGGCTCGCCGGCCCCTGCATGTCCGTCGACGGGATCCTTGCAACCGGCACCTTGGGGATCGCCGTCAA
>CAZCDW010000155.1:0-6069 GCA_964497485.1 uncultured Bifidobacterium sp. | reverse complement strand
TGAACAGCCAGACCAAATTGATCGCCGATCGCGTCGATGACGACCTGCGCGTCCTACAAGGGAAGGTGTCGGTACTGGAAGCCAAGCAGCTCGAATCGCAGAGCCAGCAGATCGCTCTTGAGCAGTTGTACCGTGACCTTGCGAAGAACCGCGACGACTGGGCGCTGGCCGAGATCGAGCAAGTGCTGTCGACCGCCAGCCAGCAGCTGCAACTGGCCGGCAATATTCGTGGCGCGTTGATCGCATTGCAGAACGCCGATGCACGCCTGTCGCGCGCCGATCGTCCGCAATTCATCGCCATACGGCGCGCACTGGCGCAGGACATGGACAAGCTCAAGAGCCTGCCCAGCGTCGATCTCACCGGCGTGGCCGTGCGCCTCGATACGCTGATTGCGCAGATTGATGGCATGCCGCTGCTGTCCGATGAAAAGCCGGCCGTCGTCGCGCCGCCGCCGAAGACGCGACTGGCGCCAGCGCCCAAGCCCGAGCCCAAGTCGGCCTATGACTGGCGCGTGGAGATGCAGGAGCGCTGGAATGTCTGGAGCGCCGACCTGTGGAATGACATCCGTCAGCTGGTCCGAGTGCGCACCGTCACCACACCGGATGCCTTGCTGCTGTCGCCGGGCGAGTCCTTCTTCGCCCGCGAAAACCTGAAGCTGCGGCTGCTGAATGCACGCATGGCGCTGTTGTCGCGCAATGATGCGGCGTTCCGCAGCGACCTTGCCGAGGCCGACCGTACCTTGCAGCGCTATTTCGATACCCGTGCCCGCTCTACCCAGGCCGGGCGCGAGCTGATCAGGCAGCTGCAGGAAAGCGCGCTCAGCATCGAGATGCCGACCCTGTCGGCCAGTCTTGCTGCCGTTCGTCAGTCGCGTACGCGACCCTGAGGAGTGCAGGCGATGCGCTTCTTCATCTGGCTGCTCACCCTGTTCGCATCGGCCATTGGTCTTGCGGTGCTGGCCCGTTACAACCCGGGCAATGTGGTGCTGTTCTATCCGCCTTACCGGGTCGATTTTTCGCTGAATTTCTTCATCGCGGTACTGATCATCGGCTTTGCGCTGCTGTTCGTGATCATCTCCACCGTGCGCGCGACCATTGCAATGCCGCGCCGGGTTGGCGAGTACCGTAGCCGCCGCCAGTTGCTGGCATCCGGGCGCGCCTTGCAGGATGCCTTGAAGGCCTACCTGGAGGGCCGCTTCGGCCGTGCAGAAAAATCCGCCGCCCGCGCTGCAGAATCGCCGGACTATGCGGGCCTCGCCGCATTGCTCGCCGCACGCGCCGCACACCGCATGCAGCAGCCGCAGCGCCGCGACCGTTGGCTATCCGAAGCCGAACAGCACAGTGACCTGCGGACTGCGCGCCTGATAACCACCGTTGACCTGCTAGCCGAAGACAACAAGGAAACCGACGCCGCGCTCGACGTGCTGAAAGAATTGAACGCCAGCGGTGTACGGCATGCGCATGCATTGCGACTGGCACTGAAGGTCAACCAGAATGCGCGCAACTGGCCCGAGGTGCTTCGCCTTGTGAAGCTGCTCGACAAGCACGCCGTGCTGCACCCGACGCTGTCGCGCCGCCTGCGCGACATGGCGTACGAGGCGCTGCTGCCGAAGGCGGCCGAAGATGTGGAAGCGCTGAGAAAGTTGTGGTCCACGATACCGAGTGTCGACCGCCAGAGCGTGCCGGTCGCCGCGCTGGCCGCGAATGCGTTCATGAAAAACGGCCAGCAACAGGAGGCCGCCGATATCCTTCAGCGTGCGCTGGCCGTGCAGTGGGATGCGCGCTTGCTGAAAGCCTATCGCCAATGCGCGGCACCCGAGGGCTCGGCGACCTTGCTGGACCAGATCGAGCGCTGCGAGCACTGGCTGCGCGAGCGCCCGAACGATACCGAGCTGTCCCTGGCGCTGGGTACCTTGTGCCTCAAGCAGAAATTGTGGGGCAAGGCGCAGCGCCATCTCGAGCAGACCGTGCTCGGCGCCACCGACCGCGCCACGCTGCAAGAAGCCCATTTGCGCCTGGCCCAGATGTACGAGGCCACCAGCCAGCCGGATGCGGCCGCCACCCATTTCCGGCAATGCGCACTGGCTACTTTGCCGCCGCAGGCGCGACGCTGAGGTTTTCGGGTAGCGCAGGCGTAAGGGAGAGGAAAGCCGGCCGGGCTATAATCTTGGGTTTTGCTTCCCTTATCTCACCCCGAGGATCCTGATGAGCCTGAATAACGTCCCCTCCGGCCGCGACTTGCCGAATGATTTCAACGTCGTGATTGAAATCCCGATGAACGCCGACCCGATCAAGTACGAGGTCGACAAGGAATCCGGCGCACTGTTCGTGGACCGTTTCATGGGTACCGCGATGCACTATCCTTGTAACTACGGTTATGTGCCGCACACCATCGCCGATGACGGCGACCCGGTGGATGTGCTGGTCATCACGCCGTTCCCGCTGATCCCGGGTGTCGTTGTCCGCTGCCGCCCGATCGGCGTGCTGAAAATGACCGACGAATCCGGCGGCGACGCCAAGGTGCTGGCCGTGCCGGTCGACAAGGTGCTGCCGATCTACACCCACTGGCAAAAGCCGGAAGACCTGAACGACCTGCGCCTGCAACAGATCCAGCACTTCTTCGAGCACTACAAGGACCTGGAGCCCGGTAAATGGGTCAAGGTCGACGGCTGGTATGGTCCGGACGAAGCCCGTGCTGAAATCATGGGTGGCGTCGAGGCGTACAAGAAGGCCGCTAGCAAGCCGAACTTCTGATCGCGAGGCGTAATCAAGAATGGCCGCCTGATGGCGGCCATTTTTTTGCGGCGCTTACGCCATCAGTGTGCGGTTGAGCCGAATACATCATCAATCGACGAAGCCTCCAGAATGGCGTCGGCCCATGCTTCCAGTTCCCCTTCGGTCGCTCCGTCAAGCTTGCTTCTGGCCCAGGGTGGCAGTTCACCGAAGCGCCGGGCGAGTTGGCGCGCCAGTACTTGAACCCGGCCTCTCTGCAGCCCTTGCTCCAGCCCTTTCTCGATACCTGCACGTTCAAACGAACTGACGTATGGCATATTGATTTCCTCCTCCAGAACTTGAACATCGTGTCGCCACTGCTCTTCGAGCGCTTTGGGCAGGCTCATCATCCAGTCCAGCATCCAAACCAGATCAATCACTTGCTGACGTTGCCGGTTACTTCGGTATAGCAGCCTGACCAGGGATTTCTTTACCGCATAACGTGCGGCCATATCGTTGCGTGTCGCACGGGTCGCCAGGTGCGCCAGAGTCACCAGTGCAAACGGGTTGTCGCTATCTTCCAGTCGGGCTTCGCTACCCGTCCAGTCCAGCAATTTGGCGACTGGATACTGCAAGCCCAGCCGACAGCCGAATACCTGATAGCCGAATTTCTCCGGGCGCCAATCCAAGCGATCATCGGTCAATACCGCGAGGCTGGCGATGGGATGTCGGTAGCGGTCATAAAGTCGGTAGTGATAGATGAACATCCGCTCAGCGAATTCCGCCTGTTCAGTACCCTGAACTTCAAGGTGGACGTAGACCTTCTCGGGCTGACCATCGATGCACGTGAGTTCGACCAGCTTGTCGACATGGCGGGTGCCTAGCTCGGCATCGCGAACCACGGCGCGCAACTCCTGATCAAGGAAGGAAATCGGCTTTGCCCAGTCGACCTGTGCATGCGCAGCTGGGAAAAAGAACTGCAGGAAATCGGCGAAATATCCTTCAATCGCTTCTTTCCACGGACTGTCGTATTGATCGGCCACCTGAAGCTCCAAGCGAGGTGTTGGCTGGCATTGCGAGTTTTCGCAGCATCGCTCAGAGCGCGTAAGATCAATCGGAATACTTGAGGCTAGTGTCAGCGCCCATGGTGAACGCTATCGTCGATATTCTGAAGTGTTGTATCCGTCGCTGATACGAGGGAAAAACCAAATTCGTCAGGGAGTGGCGGTCTTGAACGGATTGCGCTCGTTCAGCTCATCCATGTAAGCACCGATGCCCTTGCCCTCTTGCTTCAGGAAGCGCTCGACCGCATCCGAGAACGACGGATGTGCAAGCCAGTGCGCCGACCATGTTTGCTGCGGCAGGAAGCCGCGCGCCATCTTGTGCTCGCCCTGCGCGCCACCCTCAAAGGCCGGGATGCGGTTCGCGATGCAGAATTCCAGTGGCTGGTAATAAGCTGTTTCGAAATGCAGGCAGGGATGCTGCTCTATGCAGCCCCAGTAGCGGCCATACAGCGCGTGCTCGTCATACACCAGCAACGATGATGCAATCGACTTGCCCTCGCGCTCGGCGATGGTCAGTAACAGATGCTGTGGCATGGTCTCGCCGATGCGGCGGAAGAAGTCCAGGTTCAGATAGGGCGTTGACCAGTGTGCCTGGTAGGTATTGTCGTAACAGCGCTTGAAGAATCGCCAGTCGGCATCGGTCGCGTCCTCGCCGCGCAGCTGTCGCAGCGTGATCCCGACCTCGGCGACCTTGCGTCGTTCGGCGCGAATGTTCTTGCGCTTCTTCATTTCCAGCGTGGACAGGAACTGCTCGAAGCTGTCATAGCCCTCGTTCTGCCAGTGGAACTGCACGCCCTTGCGCAGCAAGAAGCCGGCAGCATGCAACTGCTGGGCCTCGGTCTCGGTCGGGTACAGGATGTGGGTGGATGACAGGCCGCTGGCCTGCTGCACGCCCTGCAGCGCCTCCACCAGTGCAGCCCGCGCATGTTCGTCGATGGCCAGCAGGCGATTGCCCGACACCGGCGTGAACGGTATCGCCGACAGCAGCTTGGGGTAATAGTCGAGGCCATTGCGCTTGTACGCATCGGCCCAGGCCCAGTCGAACACGTACTCGCCGTACGAATGGAATTTGGCGTACATCGGCAGCGCTGCGGCGAGCACAGGGGCTGCATCGCCGCCATCCCCGTCCTTGTCGATCCATAGCGTCAGGTATTGCGGCTGCCAGCCGGTATCGTCGGCCGCGCTGCCGGACTCATGCAATGCATGCAGGAACGCATACGACAGGAAGGGATTGGGCGCCGATTGCACAGCCAGCAGCGCATCCCAGGCCGGCTGGCCGGCCTCTGTGAGAGAGCTGAGTATGCGCGTGCGATAATTCCGTTTTATTGAGCCCATTGTCGGGTACAAGTTTTCAAGCACCAGCGTCCCATGTCCGTCATCGTAGCCATCGCACAGATCAACAGCACCGTCGGCGACCTCGCAGGCAATAGCGAACGCATTGCAGCGGCCGCCCGTCGCGCAGCCAGCGAAGGTGCAGACATCCTGTTGACGCCTGAATTGTCGCTGGTGGGATATCCGCCGGAAGACTTGCTGCTGCGCCGTTCATTCTACGCAAAATCCTCTGCGGCGTTGCTTGCGCTCGCGGCGGAACTCGCTGGCCTGAAGGATTTGCATGTGATCGTCGGCCACCCGATCACGGAGGAAGGCAGCAGCGGGGAGTTCGTGAACTACAACGCCGCCTCCGTCTTGAAGGGGGGCGAGATCGTCGCTACCTACCGCAAGCATGCGCTGCCGAACTATACGGTGTTCGACGAGAAGCGCTACTTCACGCCGTCCGACGATGTCTGCACCTTCGACGTGAAGGGCACGCGCTTTGCGATCAACATCTGCGAAGACACCTGGTATCCCGACATGCCCGAAAAAGCGCAGACGGCCGGCGCGCAGGTGTTGCTGGTGCCGAATGCATCGCCCTACCACATGAACAAGCAGCACCTGCGGGTCGAGGTGATGCGCGAGAATGTCAGCCGCCGTGGCATGGCGCTGGTCTATGCGAACCTGTATGGCGCGCAGGACGAACTGGTATTCGACGGTGCTTCATTCGTGCTCGATGCCACCGGTGAAGTGCGCGCGCAGTTGACGCACTTCGGCGAGGACTTCGCGCTGGTCCGCTTCGACGGAGCGGTGCCGCAGGCGCAGACTTTGCCAGAGACCTTGTCCATCGAGGCGCAAGTCTACGAAGCGCTGGTGACTGGCGTGCGCGACTACGTGACCAAGAATGGCTTCCCCGGCGCCATCATCGGCTTGTCCGGCGGCGTCGATTCGGCGCTGACGCTGGCCTTGGCGGTCGACGCCC
>CAZCDW010000154.1:0-6095 GCA_964497485.1 uncultured Bifidobacterium sp. | reverse complement strand
GCGCCAGTACGTTTCCGTCCACGGCGTCGTAGAGCCGGACCTCACCATCCTGCCCACTGCTGACAAACACGGCATTCTTGGGATGCCACATGCGACAGCGCCGCCGGCAGCAGGCCGAGGCCGGCCATCAGCGCCGTCATAAGGATGGGACGTAACCGTGACACCGCGCCCTCGATCGCGGCGGCGAGGACGCTGCGCTCCTTGTGCAGCAGCTCGACGATCTGCTCGACCATGATCACGCCGTTCTGCACCGAGATACCGGCCACGGCGATGAAACCGACCGCGGCCGAGACCGAAAAATGCAGCCCGGCCAGCGCCAGAGCGGCAATGCCGCCGACCATCGCAAACGGCACGATGGCCAGCACCAGCAAGGCCTTGCGCACCGACTTGAAGGCCCAGAACAGCAGCGAGAAAATCAGCAGCATCGTGATCGGCACGATCACCTGCAGCCGCTTGACCGCGCGCTGCTGGTTCTCGAACTGACCGCCCCAGGTAAGGTAATAGCCCGGCGGCAGCACGACTTTTTCTTTCACCTTCTTCTGCGCCTCGGCGACAAAGCTGCCCTGGTCACGTCCGAGCAGGTTGGACTTGACCAGCGCGACACGACCGCCGGCCTCACGGCTGATACGCGCGGCCCCCTGTCGCACGTCGATGCGTGCGATCTCGCCCAGGCCCACGGTACCGGCGCCACCGGGCAGCGATACCTGCACCAGCGCGACATCGTCGACCGCATTACGGAAGGATTCCTTCAGGCGCACGGTCACATCGAAGCGCTTGTCGCCCTCGTAGAAAGTATTGACAGCCATGCCCGCCAGCGCGGCCTGGATCGCGGTGTTCGCGTCGGCGATATTGATACCGAGGCGCGCGATCTTCTCGCGGTCGATCGCAATATCGAGCTCGCTCTGGCCGCCGATGCGTATCGCCTGCACGTCCGACGCGCCGCGTATGCTGCGCAGAACGCTGGCGATCTGCTCGCCTTTCTCGGTCAGGATCTCGAGGTCGGGCCCATAGACCTTGATCGCGATCTCGCCCTTCACGCCCGACAGCGCTTCTTCCACGTTGTCCTGGATAACCTGCGAGAAGTTGGTCGGCACCCCCGGGATGCGGCGTATCTTCTTGCCCATGTCGGCCACCAGCGCCTCCTTGCTGTCGAAGCGCCAGGTGCCGGCGGGTTTCAGGTCAGCGAGCACCTCGATATTATTCGGGCCCTTGGGATCGGTGCCGTCGTCCGGACGGCCGACTTGCGAGATCACGCTGTTGACCTCGGGGTAGCTGCGCAGGATGGAACGCACTTCGCGCTCGACCCGCTTCGATGCATCAAGCGCGGTCGAGGGCGGCAGGCTGATCGTGAGCCAGATATTGCCTTCGTCCAGCTTGGGCACGAACTCGCTGCCCAGCAAGGGAGACAGAGCCAGCGATACCACCAGCACGCCAGCCGATGCAGCAACGACCGGCATACGATGCTGCGAAGCCCAGCGCAGTGCATCGCGGTAGCGGCGCTGTGCCCAGTCCATCCACGCGATGTGCTTCTCCTCCAGCGACTGGCGCTTCATCGCCACCGCCAGCAGGGTTGGCACCATGGTCATGGTCAGCACCACGGCACCCAGCATCGCAAACGAGAGTGTCAGGGCAACGGGCGCAAAGATCTTGCCCTCGACACGCTGGAACGTGAAGATGGGGATGAACGCGACAATGATGATGGCCTTCGCGAACAGGATGGGATGGCCCATCTCGACCACGGTGCGACGCAACTGCGACAGCCGCAGCGCATGCGCCGCTTCCGGCGTCATGCCCGGATCGAAGGTCGTCATCGCCAGCCGCACCATCAGCGCCTCGACCAGCACCACCGCGCCATCGATGATGATGCCGAAGTCGACCGCGCCCAGCGAGATCAGGTTGGCCGGGATATTGCGCGCATCCAGCATGATGAACGCACACAGCAGCGACAGCGGGATCACGGTCGCGACGATCAGCGCTGCCCGCAGGTTGCGCAGGAAGGCCAGCAGGATCGCGATCACCAGCACCGCACCGACCAGCAGGTTCTCGGCCACGGTCTTGACTGTGTGGCCGATCAGCTCGGTACGGTCATAGATGACGCTGATCTTCACGCCCGGCGGGAGCTTGGCGTTGACCTGCTCGATCTTGGCTTTCAGCTCGGTCACGACCTTGGTCGCGTTGCTGCCCTTGGTCATCTGCACGATACCCTCGACCACCGTATCGCGGTCGTTGTACGAGACCACGCCGGAGCGATTGCGTGCGCCGATCACGACTTCGCCGATGTCGGACACCAGCACGGTCTTGCCATCTTTCGCCTTCACCACGACGCGGCCGATATCGCTCAGGCCGGCAAAAATGCCGATGCCACGGATCACCAGCGCCTCATCGCCGCGACGCACGAAGCCGCCGCCGACGTTGGCCGAGTTGTTGGCCAAAGCCTGAGTCACCTGGTCGATCGCCAGGCCATAGCGCTTCAGCGCATACGGGTCGACCTTGACCTGATATTCCTTGATGGTGCCGCCGAAGGACACCACATCGGCGACGTTGGGCACAATGCGCAGATTGGGCCGCACGACCCAGTCCTGGATCGCGCGCAGTTCCGACATCGACATCTCGGGCGGTGCTTCGAGCACATAGCGATAGACCTCGCCCACCGCCGTGGTCAGTGGCGCCAGCTGCGGCTGCACGCCCTGCGGCAGGTTCACGTTCTGCAGTTTCTCCAGCACCTGCTGGCGCGCGAAATAATCATCGGTGCCATCGCCAAAGGTCAGCGTCACCACCGACAGTCCCGAGATCGTCACCGAGCGCAATTGCGTCTGCCTCGGCACGCCGGACATCTCGCGCTCGATCGGCAGCGTGACATTGCGCTCGACTTCTTCCGGCGCCTGGCCCGGGTATTGGGTGACGATCTGCACCTGCACATCCTGCACATCGGGGAAGGCCTCGATCGGCAGGTTGGTCACGGCACGGTAACCGAAGGCGCACAGTGCCGCCGTCATCACCAGCACGAAGACGCGCTGGCTGAGGACAAATTCAATCAGCTTACTGAGCATCGGCGGCCGCCTCGGAGTTCAACAGCAGCGCGCCTTCGGTGACCACGTGCTCGCCTTCCTGCAAGCCGCTCTCGACGAAGGAATGGTCATTGCCGCGCAGCGCCAGCTTCACGCGGCGCTTCTCGAAGGTGCCAGCGCTCTTCTCGACGAACACATAGACATAGATGCCTTCGGTCACGAGGCTGGTGTTGTGCACACGGATGCCCTTGCGCTCGCCATCGGCGAGGAAAGAGACGCGCACGAACATCTCGGGCTTGAGCTTGCCGTCCGCGTTGGCAATGCTGCATCGCACCTGCACGCGGCGGGTGACAGGATCCACAGCGATACCGACACGCTCTACCCTGGCGCTGAAATGCCTCTCCGGATAAGCGTCGGACTCGACCGCAACGGTCTGGCCGACGTGCACATTGGCGAGGTGCTTCTCCGGGATATCGGCCAGCACCCACAGGCGGCTGATGTCGGTGACCAGGAACAGCGGCTGCTCGAGGTCGGGCCGCACCTCCTGGCCCGGGTTCGCATTGCGCTCGACGACTATCCCGGCCAGCGGCGAGCGCAGCACGAACTTGCCATCTTCGTGACCTGAGGCCTGCAGGTTGCGCAGCCGTGCAGATGCGCGGCGGGTGTCGGCCTGCGCCTGGTAATAATCGGCCTCGGCCGCTTCGAATTCCTTGCGCGCGATGACTTCATTGTCGTGCAGGCGCTTCGCGCGCTCGTACGCAAGGCGCTTGCGCATTTCCTCGCTGATGGCCTTCTGCTGGTCGGCTTCGGCATTCGCGAGTTCGGGCGCGTCGATCTCGAGCAAAGATGCGCCACGCTTCACGGTATCGCCGACGCCGGCCAGCAAGCGCAGCACGCGGCCCGTGAGGGGCGAGCTGATGCGCGAGGTCGCATTTTCGTCGTAAACGATGCGGCCATTGACAGGATCGGCGGTCGGCATCGGTTCAGCATTCACGGTCTCGGCGCGGATCGCCGACAGCTGCGGTTCACCGGCGCCGAAGCGCACGATACCCGGCTCGTGGCTGACGACCTTCTGCCGGCTGTTGGCCGCTGCTTCTTCGAGGTCGCTGCGGCGCTGCACGACATAGACCGTCCCTGCCGCGACCAGCAGGAAGACAAAGGATACAAGGAGTTTGGTGTGCTTCTTCATGGGGTTCCGGAGTCAAGGCGCCTGTGCGCCCCCAGTCATGTGTTCGCGGCGCTCAGGCCAGGATCGCCCTCGTCCATCGGCCTGCACCTTGCATGGGCAGGCAATCGTTCATCAGTTTTTTGCAGCCAGACGGCTTTCAGCATCCGCGGCCTCGGTCGCCGCCTTCCATGCCGCCAGCGCCTTGCTGAAATCCGCTTGCGCAGCCAATGCATCGAGCCGGGTCGCGCGCAGCGTGCGTCGAGCGTCAAGCACGTCCATCACACCGACGGCCCCGTTCTGGTACGCGTATTCGGCGGCGCGCGCGGCCTTCTCGGCGGCGACCAGCAATTCATCCCGATTGCGGCGCACACGCTCGGAGGCCGTGGTGAGCGCGGCCAGCGCAGCGGCGACTTCGGCATGCGCGCGCTCGCGTGTGCGCTCGAGCGCGATCTGCGCAGCGTCAAGCGAAGCCTGGGCCGAGGCGATCTCGCCCTGGTAGTAGTAGCGGGTGAACAGGGGCATGCTGATGCTGACGCCAACGCTGTTACCGCTGGCGCCATTCGGATAGGCCAGCTGCGGATAGTGTTCATATTGCGCGCCGACCGTCACATCCCGCGTGCGCAGCGCATCGGCCAGTCGGGTGCCGGACAGCGCGGCCTCCACCCTCGCCTGCGCCGCACGCACATCGGCACGCGCATCAATCAGGCGCGCCAGCGCTGCCTGATCGGGCGGCATCGCCCCTTCGAGTACCGGCCAGCCATCAGCTGCCTCGATCATATCGGCCCTTGCAGTCTCGCCCAGCAGCAGCGCGAGCACCTGACGCGCACGCGCCAGTTCACCCTGTGCGGCGGCCACATCATTGCGGGCGCGCAGTGCATCGACTTTGACGCGCTCGACATCGGCGCCGGCGATATCCCCCGCCGCGCGTCGCGTCTGTGCAGCAGCCAGCGTTGCGTCCAGCAATTGGGAGGCATCGCGGCTGGCAGCCAGCTTGTCCTGCGCCGCCATCAGGTCGGCATAGGCTTGCGCAACCAGCACGCGCAACTGGCGCTGCACGTCCTGAACGTCGGCGCTGGCGGCACGCACCTGGTGACGGGCGTTCTCGGTACGCAGCTCGCGCTTGTTGCCGCGCTCGATCAACTGGCTGACACTGAGCACGGTATCGATTTGCTTGCGCCACAAGGAACCACCGCCCATCCCCGGGCCAATGCCGCTGGTGGACAGGCCGACGACAGGATTGGGGGCCGCCCCGGCCGACTGCACGCCAGCCTCGGCACTGGCGACGGCCGAGCGCGCCAGCTTCAGGTCATGGTTGCGTTCGACGGCCAGCGCCTGCGCCTGGGACAGAGACAGCGAAAGTCCGTCCGGGCCGGCAATGGCAGCGGCGGCGACAGTGCCGGCCAGGACGGCCAGCAGGAAATGGGGAATCAGCTTCAATCGGTTCTCGGTACGCGCCGCCGGGCAGCCTGCATTGGCCGACCGAGCCTCACGACACGCTCAAGGGCAAAGATTACGCCGTCAAGCTGTCGCGGTACTGAGCGGGAACTGACATTTATCTGACGAATGTTTCAAAACAAAACACCGGGCACAAGCCCGGTGTTCTGAGTGCTACGAGTGCAGCGGCCGGTCAGATGATCAGGCAGCCTCGGGCACGCTCGGCAAGCCGGCCAGCGCCATCGCCAGTTCCTTCTCGTCGTAGGGCTCGTCCTTCAGGTTGCCGGCGAAGTAGTTCTGATAGGCCGCCATGTCGAAATGGCCATGGCCGCACAGGTTGAACAGAATGGTTTCGCTCTTGCCTTCACGCTTGCAGCGCAGCGCTTCTTCAATCGCGCCCTTCACCGCATGGTTGGCCTCAGGCGCAGGTACGATACCTTCATGACGTGCGAACAGCACACCGGCCGCAAAGCACTCGGTCTGGT
>CAZCDW010000153.1:1572-6110 GCA_964497485.1 uncultured Bifidobacterium sp. | reverse complement strand
GACTTCGAGGATGTCGCGGTAGCTGGCCTGCGCGGGATCGAAATGAATGCGCACCACCTCCGCGTGACCGGTCGTGCCCTCGCAGACTTGTTCGTAGCTCGGGTTCGTGATCCGGCCGCCACTGTAACCAGATTCGACCCTGACGACGCCCCGCATCTGCTGGTAGACCGCCTCCAGGCACCAGAAACAGCCGCCGCCCAGGGTTGCAATTTCGGTTGCAATTTCATTTGTCATTGCAGACCTCCGTATACCGTGTTGGATTGCCGGCTACTGTAGCGCAAGCAGCGAGGGTACGCTCGGCGCGCTTCAGGAGCCTGTGCGCTGCTGCGGCTCAGTCGCCGCAAAATACAGGCGTCGCGCATCGCGCAACGACGGCAACACCAGCCGCCCGAGGACATCGGCAGTAAAGATGCGTTCATGCACCCAGCCCGGCAGCGCCGCGTCCGATTGTGCGTCCGACAACGCATCGGGCAGCGCGGCCGTCAGTTCGAACAAGCTGGCCGCTTCATGCCTGCCGCCGCCTACCGGCAGCCACAGCGCCTTGCGCTGCGCATCGTCAGGCACCAGCACTGGCTCGGCATGGCACCAGTCGTCGAGCAGCATCTCCAGTCGCTGCGATGGCAAGCCATGGAGCGCTGCATCCGTCGCTGCATCATCATGCACGGCCAGCGTCGCACCATAGCGCCTGAAGGCTGCCTGTACGTCCGTCGCCGTCATCGCTTCCAGCGGCAGCAGCGCTGCCCCGATGCGCAGCAGCGCGAAGTACAGCACGATCGCATCCGGATGACCACTGCCGATATAGGCCACCGTATCGCCGGCCTGCACCCCCCACTCGCCCTGCAGCCGCGCGGACGCACGCTCGGTGCGCGACCACAGCCGGCGGTAAGTAATGTCACGGTCGGGCAGCACATGGGCCAGCAGGTCGGCGCGCTGTTGCGCGTGATCCTGCAGCACACTCAGGAAGGAAGGGACGGCGGCGTTCATGGCCGCAATTCTACGGACAAACCCGACGCGTACGCGCCGTCGCACGACGGCGATCAGCGAAATTGGGCATAATTCCGAGTAAATTTAAAAGAATTCATCATGCAGACCCCCACTCTCGGCGCCGCAGTGCCGGAATTCGACTCGGCCCACTTTCGCAACGCGCTGTCCCAGTTCGCCACCGGCGTGACCGTGATCACCACGCGTGACGAGCAAGGCGGTTTCTTCGGTCTCACGGCCAGCTCCTTCAACTCGGTATCGCTGACGCCGCCACTGGTGCTGTGGAGCCTGTCCGGAAAGTCGCGCAGTATGCCCCTGTTTGCCGGCAATTCGCATTACGTGATCAATGTGCTGGCCGGCGACCAGATGCACCTGGCCGAACGCTTCGCAAGCCGCGTCGACGACCGCTTCGCCGGTGTCGACTATGAGCTGTCGCAGACCGGTCTGCCCATTTTGCGCGGCGCATCGGCCTGGTTCGAATGCCACAACCGCAGCCAGTACCCGGAAGGTGACCATGTGATTTTTGTCGGCGAAGTCGAGCGCTGCGCGTTCGATGCCAAGCCGCCACTGGTCTTTCACGGCAGCCGCTTCGCGCAGGTGTCACCGCTGCTCGCAGGTGATTGAGTGTCGTCATCCCACGCATCGCTATTGCGCGTCTTGTGCTGACCAATCAAGCGTAATGCCGCCAGCAGCCGCATGGGTCCCAGCTTTCGCTGGGACGACGGTATTCAGAGGGGACATCTCCGAATCGTCATCCCAGCGAAAGCTGGGATCCACGGACTTTCGATGGGCTGAAAAAAACCTTGTACTTGACTCACTCAGCTTATGGTGAGCTTCAGGCTTTGAGCAAGCTGTCCAGCACACCAGCCGAATCGAAAGCCGCGCGGCGCAGCCTGTCATTGATGCCCTGCCATGCTGCGTCCCGGGGCGGGCGCTCGACAAGGATCACGCTCGTGTGGCGGGCATCCATGTCTCGCAGGCTCGCATACAGTCCGTGCGCATAGCCATCCGGATCCGCAGGCAGGTGCGCGCCGTGGATCACCGCAAATTTTTCCGAATGTGAGATCAGCGCAAAGCTAACTCCTGAGTCACGCAGCCGCTGCATCGTCGATGCGAGCTCGCTGCCCTCGACCAGTGCCACCGGCGTGCTCGGCGCATAGTGCGCATCGAGGCTGCCCGATACGCGCGGCGCGGCCCCATCCGGCAAGGCTGGCATGCGGCCGATGACCTCGGCGATCTGCGCAGCGCTGATCTGGCCCGGACGCAGCAGCACCGGCCCATGCGTGGCTAGACGGCTGAGGTCAACGATGGTCGATTCGATGCCGACCTCGCAGTGACCGCCGTCGAGCACGGCGGCCACCGGACCGATACCGGGCACACCGAATTCATCGATCACATGCCGCGCCGTGGTCGGACTCACATGACCGAAACGATTGGCCGACGGCGCGGCAATGCCGCCCTGTCCGCGCCGGAACTCACGCAGCAAGGCTTGCGCGACCGGATGCGCGGGGCAGCGCAAACCTATCGTGTCCTGCCCACCGGCGACGGCGGCCGGCACCTGTGGCGCACGCGGCAGGATCAGCGTCAGCGGACCGGGCCAGAAGGCATCGATCAATTGTTGTGCTTCGCGCGGCACCTGCGTGGTCCAGCGCGACAGATCGGCATCACGCGCGACATGCACGATCACGGGATGATTCGACGGACGTCCCTTCGCGGCAAAGATCGCAGCCACGGCGTCAGGATTGCTCGCATCCGCGCCGAGACCATACACGGTCTCGGTCGGCAGCGCGACCAGCCGGCCTTGCTCCAGCAATCGCGCTGCGCGGGCTATCGCAGTTGTATCGACGGTATCGGCGGCCATGAAAGGATGCTGGTCAAGCGGCGATCGCGGACCACGATCAGGGCTGGATACCGAGGATGCGGCAGCCATTGATGAACTGCATCTGCGCGTCGGCCAGCGTCGGCGCCACGAAAGTCACATGGCCCATCTTGCGGCCCGGGCGCGGGTCATCCTTGCCATACAGGTGCAGGTTGGCGCCCGGCAGCGCGAGCAGCGCATCCCAGGCCGGTTCGCGCGGGCTTTCGCTGCCGGCCTCGAACCAGAGGTCGCCCAGCAGGTTCAGCATCACGGCTGGCGAATGCTGGCGCGCATCGCCCAGCGGCAGCTTGGCCATTGCGCGCACTTGCTGCGCAAACTGGCTGGTGATGCAGGCATCGATCGTGTAATGACCGCTGTTGTGCGGGCGCGGCGCCATTTCATTGACGACCAACGAGCCATCCTTGAGCACGAAGAACTCGATGCACAGCACGCCGACATAGTCGAGCCTGGCGATGATTTCCAGCGCTGCCGCCTGCGCGCGCTTTGCGCAATCAGGCGTTACGTTCGGGCCCGGCACGGTAGTGGTGAACAGGATGCCGTCACGATGCACATTCTCGGCGATCGGATAAACGACCGCCTGGCCATCGGCGCCGCGCGCCGCCAGCACCGAGACTTCATAGGCCAGTGGCAGCATTTTTTCGAGCACGCATTCGACGCCTTGCATGCGTTCGAAAGCAGTGCGTACTTCATCGCGTGAGCTGACACGCACCTGGCCCTTGCCGTCATAGCCCATGCGGTTGGTCTTCAGGATGCCGGGGAACAGGTCGTCCGACAGGGAAGCGATGTCGTCTGCCGATGCGATGCGCGCATGTGGCGCGGGCAGCACGCCCGACGTTGCGGCGCAGTCCGTGAAGAATGTTTTCTCGGCCAGCCTGTCCTGTGCGACTGATACACAAGCCGCGGACGGCGCGACGAAAATGGTGTCGGCAAGCGCGGCCAGGCTCTGCGCCGGTACGTTCTCGAATTCGGTGGTGACAGCCACGCATTGCTGCGCCATCTCGGCCAGCGCGGTGGCATCGGTATAGCCGGCCGACAGCAGGTGGTCTGCCGCGTGGCCAGCCGGACAATCTTTGGCCGGCTCGAGCACGGCGACCTTGTAGCCCATGGCCTGTGCGGCATGGGCAAACATGCGGCCGAGCTGGCCGCCACCCATCACGCCGAGCCAGGTCGACGGCGTCGCCTGCGGCTTGTAATGCACGTTGTCGTTAGCGTTGGTGGTACGTTGGGTCATGCGGGAATGTCGTATCGACTGCCTGAAGGCCGCATTGCGATGGAATCGCGCGACTCAGGCTTCAGGCAAAAAAACAAACAATCAACAGAAGCGACGAAGGCTGCACAGATCCCCGCCGCCTCAGAGCGGCAAGGCCATCGCTTTCGCTGCAGCGGTTTGCTTCGCGCGGAAAGCCAGCAGCTTCTCGGCCAGTGCCGCATCTTCGACCGCCAGCATCGCCACCGCAGCCAGCGCGGCATTTGCCGCACCAGCTTCACCGATCGCAAAAGTATTGACCGGTATGCCCTTGGGCATCTGAACGATGGACAACAGCGAATCTTCGCCGCGCAGGTACTTCGACGGTACCGGCACGCCCATCACCGGCACGATGGTCTGCGATGCGATCATGCCCGGCAGGTGCGCAGCGCCACCAGCACCAGCGATGATGGCCTTCAGGCCGCGCGCACG
>CAZCDW010000153.1:0-1562 GCA_964497485.1 uncultured Bifidobacterium sp. | reverse complement strand
TCAACGGCGAAAAGCTGCGCGACGTGGTGAAGGGGCTGGGGCAGGATCTGCTGCAAAGTTACATTGCGGACATGCCGGCAGAATCGCGGCGCGCCTTTGCCGACCGGCTGGAGCGTGGCCTGCATCATCACGGCGACAGCCGCGACTGATCGCCTTCAGGCCGCGCGCGCGCGCCGATTTCGCGTAGTCGAACATCTCATCGGGCATGCGATGCGCGGACACGACTTGCGCCTCATGCTCGACGCCGAATTCTTTCAGGATCGCGACCGCATGCTGCATCACGTCCCAGTCGGACGACGATCCCATCACCACGCCGACCAGCGGCTTGCTGTTTGCGCTCATGCTCTTGCCTCAGTCCTTCAAGTCGTGGCCAGTGAGGCGCTGCAGCGCCTCGCGGTACTTGGCACCGGTTTTTTCGATCACGTCAGCCGGCAGTGCCGGTGCGGGCGCGGTCTTGTTCCAGTCGCTCAGGGTCTCGAGATAGTCGCGCACGAACTGCTTGTCGAAGGATGGCGGCGAGATGCCTTCCGCATACGAATCCGCCGGCCAGAAGCGTGACGAATCCGCGGTCAGTACTTCATCCATCAGGTGCAATGTGCCTTGCTCATCGAGGCCGAACTCGAACTTGGTGTCGGCGATGATGATGCCGCGCGTGGCCGCGTAGTCGGCAGCAGTCTGGTACAGCTTGATGCTGACGTCGCGGATCTTGTCGGCCAGTTCCTTGCCGATGCGCTGCTGCATGTCGGCGAAGCTGATGTTCTCGTCATGCTCGCCGATGTCGGCTTTCGCCGCCGGCGTGAAGATCGGCTCGGGCAGCTTCGCGGCGAGCTTGAGACCGGCGGGCAGCGCAATACCGCAGACGGCGCCGGTGCTCTGGTAATCCTTCCAGCCGGAGCCGATCAGGTAACCGCGCACCACGGCCTCGACCAGGATGGGCTTCAGGCGTTTGGCGACCACGGCACGGCCGCGCACCTGCTCGACTTCGTTCGCGGCCACCACCGATTCCGGCGCCACGCCAGTCAGGTGATTGGGCACGATGTGGCCAAGCTTGTCGAACCAGAAGTCTGACATCTGGTTCAGCACCTTGCCCTTGGCGGGAATGGGCTCGTTCATCACCACATCGAATGCCGACAGGCGATCGCTGGTCACGATCAGGATCTTGTCGTCACCGACCGCATAGTTGTCGCGTACCTTGCCGCGGCCGAGCAGCGGCAGCGAGGTGATGGTGGACTGGTACAGGCTATTCATCAAAGACTTCTTTCTTGCTTTGCCGCACAGCGGCGATTACTTCACGATCTGGGCCAGTTCGCCCTTCTTGTACTTCTCGGCGATTTTCTCGAGTGAGATCGGCTTGATCTTGCCGGCCTGGCCTTCGCAGCCGAACGACAGGTAGCGCGCCTTGCAGACCAGCTTCGCTGCTTCGCGGGCCGGCTTCAGGTAATCGCGCGGGTCGAACTTGCCCGGGTTCTCGACAAGGTAGCGACGGATCGCACCGGTCATGGCCAGACGGATGTCGGTGTCGATGTTGATCTTGCGCACGCCGTGCTTGATGGCTTCCTGGA
>CAZCDW010000152.1:0-6234 GCA_964497485.1 uncultured Bifidobacterium sp. | reverse complement strand
CCCGATCGCTGCGATGCTGGTCGAGATGTTCCCGACCCGTATTCGCTATACCTCGATGTCGCTGCCCTACCATATCGGTAACGGCTGGTTCGGTGGTCTGCTGCCGACCACCGCGTTCGCGCTGGTCGCTTACAAGGGCGATATCTACTACGGCCTGTGGTATCCGATCGTGATCGCGCTGATCACGGCCGTCGTGGGTATCCTGTTCGTCAAGGAAACCAAGGACAACGATATCAACGAGCACTGATCGCTTGATTCGGACCCTCGGTCCTGACCAGAAACCGCCGGCCTGTGCCGGCGGTTTTTTTTCGCCGTTGCATTCATGGATTACTACGACCCGGACAAATTGCCTGGTACCTGACCATCGCCCGGCCGCTGAATTCCATTGAAAAGTCTCGGTTATGCCCTGCAGTACGTAGGGCGATTTCGTTGTCTTGCTGCGACAAGATCGCCGCAAATCCCCCGCCCCGTCCCGGCAAACCCAGTTTAACGGCGGCCAGACGCTTTTATCTCGGAACTTTTTTGGATACAGTGGCTCACGAAAGTTAAAATTTTAATAATTAAAATTGACCAGCAGAAACAGTGCACGAACTGGCCAAAAAGGAAGGGAGACACCATGGATATCGAGTGGCTGGAAGACTTCCTCGTGCTGTCGGACCTCTCAAGCTTTACTCGTGCGGCGCAAGCGAGAAACGTCACCCAATCTGCGTTCAGCCGCCGCATACGCTCGCTAGAGGAATGGATAGGCATACCTCTGGTCGACCGTGACACCGTGCCGCCGCGGCTGACGATGGCAGGTCACCTGTTCCGCGATGCGGCGCGCGAAATGGTGAGGCAGTTGCATGACACGCGGGTCGCCCTCGGCCATCGCAGCAAGTCCTTCTCCGGCATCAAGCTCTTCGTCGCCTACTCGCTCACGCAGCAGCTGCTACCGCATTGGATAAACCACCTGAACCAGCACATCAGCGGCTTGAAATTCGAGATACTCGCCGGTGAAACCTACGAAGGCCTGGTCGCATTGTCGGGCGGACGTTGCGACCTGCTGATGGTCTATCACACGCCGGTGGTGCCGGTTGCGGTGGATGAGCGCGCAACGCCATCCATCATTCTCGGCACGGACCGCGTGGTCCCGGTATGCAAGGCGAACGAAGATGGCGAGGCAATCTACCTGCTGTCCGAAGCGCGGCTGCGCAACCTGCCGCTGCTTTCCTATCCTCCCGAAACCTTCTTCGGCCGCCTCTGCAACAGCCTGATCCGCTTTCGCCCGAGCGACCCCTACTTCAACGTGGTGGCGCAAAGTCCGCACCCACGCATCCTGCAATCGCTGGCCTGCATCGGTCTGGGCATTGCATGGCTGCCCGAGCGCCTCGTGCGCGAAGATCTGGATGCCGGCCGGCTCGCGCTCGCCGGCGACAGCGAATGGAGCACGGCAGTCGAGATCCGGCTCTATGCATCTCACGAGCGGTCCCGCCTGCTGCAGGCCGGATTGTGGGAGCACATCAAGGAAGCGCTGGAAGTGCGCGCCGCGGTCGGCACCTGAGGAAGCTCGTGTGAAGGTCTGCCTGAAGGTGAAGGGAGATCAACTGCTGCCGCGCGTGGCCGCTGAAATCGCCCGCCCCGATTCAGCCTTCCCGCGTCAGTACGCGCCAAGTGTGCCGCTGCAATGGGAAGTCGAAGCGATACCTTCCAACCTGAGCCTGAGCACCCTTCAGAACACGGACACACATGCGTCGCTGGTGCTGATCGAAGCCAGCGATGCGCGTGTCGTTGATGAACTGTGGTCCCTCTCCAGCCGCGACTATCACGCGATGGCGCGCCGCCATCACGATAACGCTCAACAGATTCCCGTGATCATCGTCTTCGAGCGTGAACTGCCGACTGCGCGACTGCTCGATGTGCCTGCGATCGTCAACGACTGGGTCAATGGCATGGATGCGATGCAGGATCTGGCGCGCCGCGCCTTTGCGGCACTCAAGCGCCAGCCGCGACTGGCCATCGGGCTCGACAACGCACGCTTGTCGTTGCAGATCGAATCGCGCTTGCTGTGCCACGGCGCCGATTCCATCTTGCTGACCCCGTCGGAAGTCGCCGTGGCCGAGCTGTTCCTGTCCCACTTTGGCAGCGTGATACCGCTCGATGAACTGCAGCTTCTGTTCAAGCTTGGCGGACGTTCGATCGAGGGCAGCAATGTGCGCGTGACCATGTTCCAGCTGCGCTTCAAGATCGAGGCCTTGACGCGATGCCGCTACACGCTGACCAGCGCCTATGGCCTCGGCTATGTGCTCAAGCATGGCAGGGCGGGCGAGCCGGGTCCGGGTACCCAGGGCTGGACCGCCCGGCAAGCCGCCACTTAGCCCGCTATCTGGCCCGGTTTGCGCTTAACAGGCTGAACCGCGCTGCTGATGGCCAGCTGCGTGAGCCTGTCCATCAAGGCGCTGTGACGCAAGCGTTCTATCCACCAGCCAAGCGCCGCACCGCGTTCACCGGTGCGCCAGGCGATGCAAAAGCTCTCGGGCAAGCGCGTCTCTTCCACGGCTTTTTCAACCAGCTTGCCTGCGGCGATCGCCGGCCTCGCCCAGGCGGCCGGCAGGTAGCCGGCGCCCAGGCCCGCCAGCTGAAAATTGAATTTGTCGATCATGGATTGCACGGTCAGCGTGTCCTGTCCCATCAGCAGGCCGACGGTGCGCGGCGGCAGGCGACGTGCGGAATCGGACACCGACACCATGCGCTGCGCGATCAGGTCCTCCTTGCGCAGCGGCCTGTCGAGCGACGCCAGCGGATGTGACGGCGCCACCGCGAAAACGAAATCCAGCGTACCGAGGGGCGCCGTGCTGTAGCCGCCGCCGGGCGGCCCCTCACCGGCTGCACCGATCACCAGGTCTACCCGCCGGTCCAGCAGCGCCTCCCAGGTGCCGGACAAGGCCTCATAGGACAGACGCAGGCGTGTGCTGTCAGTCGCCTGGTAAAAGTCGCGGATCTCGTCGGCCAGCAGGAGTGCGGGGAACAGCACGTCAAGCGCGATCGAGAATTCCGCCTCCCATCCACTCGCCACACGGCGCAGCTTGTGCTCGAGATCGCGCGCGGCCAGCAGCAAGTGGCGCCCTTCGTCCAGCAAGGTGCGACCAGCCTCGGTCAGCGTCACGCGCGGCCCGGCGCGCTCGAACAACTGGATGCCGAGGTCGTCCTCCAGCTTGGCGACTGTGTACGAAATCGTCGACGGCACCCGGAACAGCTCCTTCGCGGCGGCTGCGAAGGAACCGCAGCGGTCGATCGCATCGACCACCTGCAAGGCGTCCAGACTCAATTTCAGCATGATGAAGATTCGAAATTTTCGATGAAAGATCGGGAAATTTTCCGCTTTTGTTTCCCGGCACAAACGTGGATACTTCGGGCTCAAACGAATCCCGACGAAATTTATCGGGTTTCCAAGCGCCGGCGGGTACAAAATCCGGCCCCAAAAGGCGCGAAGTCGTTCGAAATTATTGCACGTCAGGAGCTTTCATGATCGAAATCCGCAAGGCAGACGAGCGCGGCATTGCCAATTTTGGCTGGCTGGACTCGCGCCACAGCTTTTCCTTCGGCAGCTATTACGACCCGCGGCACACCGGCTTCGGGCCGCTGCTGGTGATCAACGACGACCGGGTGCAACCGGCCCGCGGCTTCGGCACACATGGCCATCGCGACATGGAGATCATCTCCTATGTGCTCGAAGGCGAGCTGGCGCACAAGGACAGCATGGGCAATGGCTCGGTGCTGCGCTATGGCGATGTGCAGCGCATGAGCGCCGGCACCGGTGTGATGCACAGCGAGTTCAACAACTCACCGAGCCAGCAGGTGCACTTCCTGCAGATCTGGATCGAGCCCTCGGTTCAGGGTATCGCGCCGGGCTACGAAGAAAAACATTTCGACGTCGATTCCAAGCGGGGCCGCCTGCGGCTCGTGGCATCGCCGGACGGCGCCGAGGGCTCGGTCACGATTCATCAGGATGCACGCATGTATGCATCGCTCCTCAATGGCGACGAGACGGTCAGCCATCCACTGGCATCCGACCGCCGTGCTTACCTGCACCTGATCCGCGGCACGCTCGAGGTCAACGGCACGCGTTTGCACGCAGGCGATGCGGCCAAGCTCGAAGGCGAAGCCAGCGTCGACGTGAGCAAGGCCGAGGCGGCCGAGTTCCTGCTGTTCGACCTGCCCTGACCGGCACAGCTCAACGCAAGCTTGCGCAACCCATCGCGACATAGCACAACGCGATACAAGCGAGCATTTCGACCCAACGACCCACCCCCGAAAAGGAAACCAGCATGAACAACATCCTCTACCTGAACAGCAGCGTGCGCAGCACGGGTTCGGTATCGCGCCAGTTGAGCGGCGAATTCATCGAGAAGCTGAAGGCAGCTCATCCGGGCGCCAAAGTCGTCACCCGCGACCTGGCGGCCCATCCGCTGCCGCACCTGTCGGAGTCCATGGTCGGCGCGTATTTCACGCCTCCCGAGCAGCGCAGCGACGAGCAGAAGCAACTGATCAAGACCTCTGACGAAGTCGTGGCCGAGCTGCTCGCTGCTGACATCGTTGTGGTCGGCGCGCCAATGTACAACTTCTCGGTCAGCTCGACGCTGAAGGCCTGGATCGACCATGTGGCGCGTGCCGGCGTGACCTTCAAGTACACCGAGACCGGCCCGGTCGGCCTCGTGCACGGCAAGAAATTCGTGATCTTCACGTCGCGCGCCGGCGTCTACAGCAGCGGCCCGGCGCAAGCGCTGGACTTCCAGGAGACCTACCTGCGCGGCGTGCTCGGCTTCCTCGGCATCACCGATGTCAGCTTCGTCAGCGCCGAAGGCCTGGCCATGGGCGATGAAGCCGTTAACTCGGCACTGGCCAACGGCCGCCAGGCCATGGACGCGCTGATTGCGGCATAATTCAGGCTGACCACCGGAATGCGGCGGGCGCGAAGCATCGCGACGCCGCATTCTTGTTTGCGCATCACCTGACGCGCATTCACCTTTGACAAATCGGCCAGCCCGCTGCCCTTCCTGTTTTCAAGCCTGCTCCATGTCGCACTCTGACCCGTCTCCTGCCACGCCAACGCCGCTGCTGACGCATGCCGCGAGCTGTGCGCTGCCTACGCCGTGGGCAACGTTCCAGCTGCATGCGTTCATTGAAGCGGCCACGGGCAAAGAGCACCTGGCGCTGGTGCTTGGCAAGGTCGACGACGGCCAGCCTGTGCTGGCTCGCCTGCATTCGGAATGCCTGACCGGCGATACCTTGTTCAGCCAGCGCTGCGATTGCGGTGCGCAGCTCGAGAATGCGATCAAGCGCATTGCGGATGAAGGCCGCGGCATTCTGTTGTACCTGCGACAGGAGGGCCGGGGCATCGGCCTCGTCAACAAGATTCGCGCGTACGGCTTGCAGGAAGCCGGTGCCGACACGGTCGAGGCCAATCATCAGCTCGGCTTCGATGCCGACCTGCGCGACTACGCGATCGTCGAGCCGATGCTGCGCCATTTCAACATCAGCGCGCTGAAGCTGATGACCAACAATCCGCGCAAGATCGATGCAATGAAGAAGCTCGATATCGGCGCCGAGCGTGTTGCGCATGTCACCACATCGACTGACCATAACGCACATTACCTCGCCACCAAGGCCAGCAAGCTGGGCCATCTGCTGAATCACGCACCAGCGCATGCTGACTCGGCGGCCGCCACGCCTGCTGACGATTGATACAGCGGCGCGCAGGTGACACTTGTGCGAGCTCAATCGTTCCCGACCGCTTTGCGCAAATCTTCGCAAGCCTTGAGCGAGCTCAAATAACGCCCGGCAAGCTGCCGTAATCTGCAGTCGAGGGACTTGCTGCAGTCTCCTCGAACTTGCCTAAATCCCCTTTTAGGTTTGCGCTCTCCCTTCGGGAGAGCTTTTTTTTGCGCCTTCGCCGGGCTTTGCAGCGATCTGGATCCTTGAATTTTTTTCGCGCCCTTCCTGCTGCAGCGCAATTCGCCGCCCCTGTTTTTCCCCCTTTTTGCACGGCCAATTTCCGGGTTTGTCCCCGAACACGCAAGCCTTTTGCGACGCACCATCGTTGGCAAGTGCCGGCGAAAAAATTCCCTGCTCGTAGTAGTGCATTACTACCCAAAGCGCGTTTGTGCAGGAAATAATCGGTACGCTTTCAGTACCGAGCTGCGCGGCCCACCGGAAACGGACAAAGATCCGAAGGCGGGGCGTGAGGATGGTAGCCAC
>CAZCDW010000151.1:0-6241 GCA_964497485.1 uncultured Bifidobacterium sp. | reverse complement strand
CGGCAGCGATCGCGTGCGAATCGTGCACGAAGCCGGTGCCGTCGGCATCGACATTGATGCGACGCTGTTGTTCGCGACTGCCGATGCACGACTGGCGCCGCAGGCCGAGGCGGCCTTGTCGGCCTTGTCCGGCGTGCTGGCAGATTGGCCTTGCGACATCACGGTAGAGGGACATACCGACAGCCTGCCCATCCACACGCCGCAGTTCGGCTCCAACTGGGAATTGTCGGCGATGCGCGCGGCCATGGTCGCGCGCAGGCTGTCCGAGCAGGGTATCGCCAAAGAACGTCTGAGCGCCGTGGGCCGCGGCGACACCCGGCCGCTGGCATCCAATGCATCGGCCGAGGGCCGCGCCGCCAACCGGCGCGTACACCTGATCGTCACCCTGCTCGAGGCAGTGCATTGACGACACATTTTCTTGCAATTTCGCAAGTTCTTTTTGGGAACATCAGGCTTAGCATCGCGACCATGCAGAGGTGAACATCCATCCCCTGCCCATGGAGAATCCGATGAACTTCCCCCGCCTGTTCTTGTTGTCGCTGTCTGCCATGCTGCTGGCCGCCTGCGCGACGCCCGAATACCATGCCGCCGCCGATCAATGCCGCCCGCCAGCTTTGCAGACCTATCCGGTCGTGATGCAGCAGCAGATGTTCCGCATGAGCAGGGAAGTGATGGTGCCCGATGGGTCGACCGTGTGTGAAACGACCGAGGTCAAGAGCGGTGACCGAAACAGCGGCATCAAGCAGACGCAGAGCGTCTGCCGGCCCGGCATGCGCAGGGCCATCGAGTACTACGATGAACCGAGAATGGTCGACCTGAATCAGGGCAGTCGCGACGCCTATGTGACTCAGTGCGCGCGCAACCTGTGCCAGCAGCGTTATGGCAACGGCGACTGCAAGACGAAGAAATGAGAAGAAAGGATGTCAACCCGCGATGCGTGCCGACCGCGCCGTGTGAAGCCCTAGCTCGGCCTGGCCGGTTGCGCCATACAAGCCTGACGCCGAACCCAGCCCCAGTGCGGCCAGCGCCTGACGGTTGCGCGCCTGCAGCTGGCCGAGCAACAGGCCATTGACCCGATTGGCCTCGCGCGCGGCGCGGGCCAGTCCCATCAAAGTGTCCCATGCTGTGCGCGCCGCATCAGGCGACGATGCCAGCCAGTGCTGCATGCCGGCCTCGCTGGCCGCAAATCCCAGGCTGCCCAATGCACGATGGCGCTGGTCCGACTGTCGCGACAGCTCGGCGACATGGGTGGCCTTGTGTTCCAGCAGGCTGGCGACGCCGTCCGCATCGCCGGCTACCAGCAAAGCCTGCTCTTGCCGCAGCACCGCGAGCAGCGCTTGCAGCGCGGCGGTTTCGGCGTCGAGGTGGTCGGCAGGGGACATGGGCATTCCTGAGCGTGGCGGGATCAGCGCTTTTGCGCCATCAGTTCCCGCGCACCGGCAATCATGTCGCCGGCAATACGGTCGGCATCGATGCGGAACTCGCCACGCGCGATCTCGCCGCGGATGCGCTCCACCTTCGCCGTATCGACCGGCGCTTCCTTCGCGGAAGCGGCCAATGCGGTACCGGACAGGCTCACTTTGTCCGCTTTTGCCGGTTTGACCGGTGCGGTCTGCCCGGCCGTGGCCGGTTTGCTGGCCGGTGGGGCCAGCGGCGGCAGCTTGTTGCTTGAATCGTCGATCTTCATCGCGCTTTCCTCATCGGGATCGTTGGTTGATTCAGGTTACGGCAGCGATTTACGAATGTTTAGCCGCCTGCATTTAGTCGTCCATCGCGATCAATAACGCACCGACAGCACCCCGTCGGCCTGCGCGACGCCGGCCACCAGCTGCCCGCTGGCCGTGCGCGCCTGCACCAGCTCACCCTCGGCGCCGCTGGTCAGCGCGCGCCCTTCACCCGAGACCGAGAAACCCTGGCCGCTGGCGACCAGCCGTACCGGTTGTCCCTGCTGCACCACCGGCTGGCTTTTCAACTGCGCGCGCGACACCGGCATGCCGGCTGCCAGCGGTATCTGCAGCGTGCGGCCCTGAGCATGTGCCAGCTCGGTCAGCACGCCCGGCGGCAGGCTGGCGAGATCGCCTTCGCGCAGTACCAGGTCCTGCGCGCCCAGCTTCTGTCCCTGCGCCAGCGGCGCGGCGCTGGCGACGTAATGCGTGCTGACGCTGACGGTCGCCGGCAGCAGCACGCTCCACACCGGCTGCGCGCAGCGAACGCCGACCGAGGTCTTGCCCAGCGCCTTCGAGCCCTGCGGCATCCACGGTTCCGGCGACGCGCAGGCCGGCAGGTTCAGCCGCGGGTCCGGGTCTTTCAGCTTCACGCTCGCGCTGCCGGGCAGGTGCGCTGCCTGCGCCAGCAAAAAGCTTTCGGCCAGCGACTTCAGCACGGCGATGTCCTGGCGCGCTCCGTCGGGCTTCATCGCCTGCTGCGCATGGGCACCGCGGCTGACGACGCTGACGATGCCAACCAATAGCAGCGCGCAGGCCAGCACGAACAGTCGCGCTGGCCGTTTCATCGCAGGTGTTGTCGTCATCGGCAGGGTCGGCGGATTCTTCATCGTGGCGGGCGCACCTGCGCATGTCGGGCAGGCGAAGGGACTCTGGTACGCCGTGATCTTGCGCCCCGGGCCCCGTGAGCAATAGACAAAGCAGAAGCGGAATCGTGCGCCTGATCCGGCCATGCCCGTGCTGAATGCGTTTCTATCATCTGTTTCACCGGTGCCCATGGACGCGCCGGCAGGAGCCCACGATGACGGACCGTCTGGACAATGAATTCCGCTTCCACCAGAGCGCGCTGGCCTTGCGCGCCGAGCGACAGCAAGTGCTGGCGTCGAATATCGCGAATGCCGACACGCCAAACTTCAAGGCGCGCGACATCGATTTCAGGAAGGCGCTGCAGCAGGCGCTGGGCGGTAGCGCAAGCATGGCACTCGACGCGGCTTCGCCTTCGATGCCCGCAGCCATGCTCGCATCACATCCCGCACACCTGAGTTCTGCTGCTGCCGGCAGCACCGCTTCCGGCGCCGAGCTGCTGTACCGGACCCCGCGCCAGGACAGCATCGACGGCAACACCGTCGAGCTCGATCCCGAGCGCGCGCAATTCGCCGACAACGCCGTGCGCTACGAAGCCAGCATCAGCGCCGTCAACGGCAAGCTCAAGAGCCTGCTGGCGGCCATCACGGGGCAATAAGCATGTCGCTATTTTCAATCTTCAATGTCGCCGCCTCCGGCATGGCGGCGCAGAGCCAGCGCCTGAACACGGTGGCCAGCAACATCGCCAATGCCGAGAGCGCGACCAGTCCCGATGGCCAGGCGTACAAGGCGAAGCAGGTGGTGTTCGCCGCGCAGGCAGTGGATACCGCCGGCAGCACCGGCGTCGCCGTCACGCAGGTGGTCGATGATCCCAACCCGCCGCGCATGATGTACGACCCCAAACATCCACTGGCCAATGAGCAGGGCTATGTCGCCATGCCCAACGTGAACCCGGTCGAGGAGATGGTGAACATGATCTCCGCATCGCGCGCTTACCAGAACAATGTCGAGACCCTGAATGCGGCGAAGTCATTGTTGCAGAAGACGCTGAGTATCGGTCAGTAAAGCGGTAAGTAAAGCGTTCAGTCAGTACCCCAACCAGACACTGGCCATCCGCATTCGCGACCAGTATTCGCAACCAGCATTCGCAGCAAGGATAAGGAGCCCCCATGGCCACAGTCGCCAACGTGCAGAACGTCGCATCGAACGAGTTGCTCTCGGCGATGAACCTCAAGGCCAGCAGCGCCAGCGGTGCCGACGCGGCGCAGGATCGTTTCATGACGCTGCTTGTCACGCAGATGAAGAACCAGGATCCGCTGAACCCGCTCGACAATGCCCAAGTGACGTCGCAGCTGGCGCAGCTGTCGACGGTGACCGGCATCGACAAGCTGAACAACACGATGCAGGCGATGATGGCCTCAACGCAGGCGGCGCAATCGCTGCAGGCCGCAAACATGATCGGCCACGGCGTACTGGTGCCGGACACTTCGCTGTCGCTGGCCGGTGGCAAGGCCGCGTTCGGCGCCGAACTGTCAGGCCCGGCCGATGCGGTGCAAGTCACCATCGCCGATGGCGCCGGCAATCCGGTACGCGTGCTCGACCTCGGCGCGCGTGCCGAAGGCACGGCTGCGCTGGCCTGGGATGGCAAGACAGCCTCCGGTGCCACCGCACCTGACGGGCAGTACCAGATACAGGTCACCGCGACCCGCGGCGGACAAAAGGTGACGGCCCATGCGCTCGGCTTCGGCGAAGTCATCAGTGTGTCCACCGGCAGCGGTGGCGCGAAGCTCAACTTGTCCGGCCATGCCGGCCCGGTAGCGATGAGCGACGTGCGCCAGATCCTCTGAGTCTTCCTCCCCACACCTCACACCCTCTCAACGGAGCAGACCATGAGCTTTCAACAAGGACTTTCCGGCCTGTCGGCCTCGTCGAAGAGCCTCGAGGCCATCGGCAACAACGTCGCCAATGCCAACACCATCGGCTTCAAGCAGTCGCAGGCCGTGTTCAGCGACGTGTATGCCGCATCGCTGTCGGGCACCGGCGCATCGCAGATCGGCATCGGCACGCAGCTGACCGAGGTGGTTCAGCAGTTCACGCAAGGGAATGTCACCGCCTCCAACAATGCGCTCGACATTGCGATCAATGGCGGCGGCTTTTTCCGGATGAGCACCAATGGCGCGATCAGCTATGCGCGCAATGGCCAGTTCCAGCTCGACAAATCCGGCTACATCGTCAATGCATCCGGCTCCCGGCTGACCGGCTATGTGGCCGACAGCCGCGGCATCCTGTCGACTGGCGCGCCGGCCGACATCAATATCCGCACCTCGGACCTGCCGCCGCAGACCACGGCAACCGTCGATGCCGTGTTGAACCTCGATTCACGGCAGAGCGTGCCGACCACCACGCCATTCGACATCAATGATCCGACCACTTACAACAACGCCACCTCGGTATCGGTTTACGACTCGCTCGGCAATGCACATGTGCTGCAGACCTTCTACGTTAAAACGGGCGCCGGCACATGGGACGTATACGCGGCCGGCGACCAGAGCCTGATCAATGGCGGCGCATCCATCGGCAGCCTCGCCTTCGGTACCGATGGCGCTTTGACGCCGGCCAGCCAGGCGGCCTTGCCGATCAATGCAGCCATTCCGGTCACCACCGGCGCGGCGGCAACGCTGAATGTCGGCATCGACTTCAGCAACACCACGCAATTCGGCTCTACCTTTTCGGTCAACAAGCTCGATCAGGATGGTTTCACGTCCGGTCGACTGTCCGGCTTCGGCGTCGGCCCCGACGGCACCGTGACCGGACGCTATACCAATGGCCAGTCGGCGGTGCTGGGCCAGGTCGTGCTGGCCGCATTCGCCAACCCGAACGGCCTCAAGCCCATGGGCGGCAACCTGTGGACCGAGACCTCCGAATCCGGCAGCCCGATGGTCGGCGCGCCCGAGTCCGGCAACCTCGGTGCCTTGCAGTCGAATGCGGTCGAGGATTCCAACGTCGATCTGACGGCCGAGCTGGTCAACATGATCACCGCGCAGCGCAACTACCAGGCCAATGCGCAGACCATCAAGACCCAGGATCAGGTGATGCAGACCCTGGTCAACCTGCGCTGAGCCGTCTGATACGTCTTCAGGAGCAGATCCATGGACCGCATGATCTATGTCGCGATGACAGGCGCGAAGCAGGTGATGGAGCAGCAGGCCAACACCGCGCACAACCTCGCCAACCTCGGCACCACCGGCTTTCGCGCGCAGCTCGACAGCTTTCGTGCGGTGCCGGTCGAAGGGCCGAGCCTCGCGACGCGTGCCTTCGTGCTCGATGCCACTACCGGCAGTGACTTTTCGCAGGGCGTGGTGCAGCAGACCGGCAATGCGCTCGATGTCGCGATCAAGGGCGAAGGCTGGATCGCCTTGCAGGCCGCCGACGGCAGCGAGGTCTACAGCCGCGCCGGCAACCTCGGTGTCAGTGATGGCGGCGTGCTGCTGGGGCAGGGCGGGCTCGCGGTTGCCGGCGATGGCGGTCCGATCACCCTCCCGCCCGAGGGCCGGCCATCGATCGCGCCCGACGGCACCGTCAGCGTGATGGATGCGCGCGGCGTGTCGAATGCGGTCGGCCGCATCCGGCTCGTCAATCCGCCGGCTGCCGAGCTGCAGCGCGGCGACGACGGCCTGTTCCGCATGAAGTCGGGCGACGTGCCCGATGCCGAC
>CAZCDW010000150.1:0-6246 GCA_964497485.1 uncultured Bifidobacterium sp. | reverse complement strand
ACTTCCTCGACAACGCCGCCGAGTGGATTCTCGAACTCGACCGCGGCCACGGCATTCCCTGGAAGGGCAATTACAGCTCATGGCTGGAGCAGAAAGAGAACCGGCTGAAGCAGGAAGAAGCAACCGAGTCCGCACGCCAGAAGGCGCTGAAGAAGGAGCTGGAGTGGGTGCGCCAGAACCCGAAGGGTCGCCAGGCGAAGAGCAAGGCACGTATCGCGCGTTTCAATGAGCTGTCCGAGTTCGAATACCAGAAGCGCAACGAGACGCAGGAAATCTTCATCCCGGTCGCAGAGCGCCTCGGCAATGAAGTGATCGAGTTCAAGAACGTCAGCAAGGGCTATGGCGACCGTCTGCTGATCGACAACCTGTCGTTCCGCATTCCGCCGGGCGCGATCGTCGGCATCATCGGGCCGAACGGCGCCGGCAAGTCGACGCTGTTCCGCATGTTGTCCGGCAAGGAGACGCCGGACAGCGGCGAAATCGTCGTCGGCCCGACCGTGAAACTCGCGGTGGTCGACCAGTCGCGCGCCGAGCTCGACAACAAGAAGACGGTCTTCGATGATGTGACCAATGGCGCGGATCTGCTGACGGTCGGTCGCTTCGAAATGCCCTCACGCGCCTATCTCGGGCGCTTCAACTTCAAGGGTGGCGACCAACAAAAGATCGTCGGCAACCTGTCCGGCGGTGAGCGCGGCCGACTGCACCTCGCGAAGACGCTGCTCATGGGTGGCAACGTGCTGCTGCTGGATGAACCGTCGAACGACCTCGATGTGGAAACCCTGCGCGCGCTGGAAGATGCGCTGCTCGAGTTTGCCGGCAGCGTACTGGTGATCTCGCACGACCGCTGGTTCCTCGACCGTATCGCGACCCATATCCTCGCGTTCGAAGGTAATTCGGAGGTCGTCTTCTTCGACGGTAATTATCAGGAATACGAGGCCGACAAGAAGAAGCGTCTTGGCGAAGAAGGCGCGAAGCCGAAGCGTATCCGCTACAAGCCGCTGCGTACTTAAGCGCAGCACTGAGCACTGCCTCGGCCATGCATATCGCGGCACTCGACATCGGCGGCACCAAGATGGCCGCCTGCGTCGCTGATACGAGCGGGCCAATCGTGCGCGTCGTCGCGCCCACGGTCTTGCAGGGTGAGAACGATGCCGTCGCTCGGCAGGGCTTGCGAATGCTGGAGGCCGCAGCGCGGTATGCCGGCATGACTCTCGATGGCGTTCGCAGCATCGGCGTCAGCAGTGCCGGCCCTTTCGAGCAGCGTGACGGGCAGCTGACGATCCTGCCGCCGAACATGTGCGGCGGTATCGCCAGCGGCGACGACCTGCCGAATGACTGGACGCATATTCCGCTCGAAGCCGTGCTGCGCGAACGCTTCGATGTGATCCGCATCGCCAATGATTGCGTGGCCGGCCTGCATGGCGAGCGCGCATTCGGCGCAGCGCAGCAGCAGCCGAATGCGATTTATGTGACCTGGAGCACAGGCATCGGGTTCGGCCTCTGCGTCGATGGCCATGTCCTGCAAGGCAAGCAGGGCAACGCCGGCCATGCGGGGCACATGCTGATGTCGGAGGTTTCGGATGCGCTATGCGGCTGCGGCAATCGCGGCGACCTCGAAGGCATGGTCGCCGGACGCAACCTCGGTAATCGCGTCGGCCGACCTTTGGCGGAAGTATTTGGCGCGGCACGCGCCGGCGACGGCGAAGCACTGACCATTGTGCATGACGCAGCACGCATCTTCGGTCGCGCACTGTACAACCTGACCGCCATCCTTGATACCCGCATCATCCTGATCGGCGGCAGCGTCTGGCGCCAGAACCAGGACTTGCTGCAGCCACTGGTACAGGCGCAGGTCAGCAGTCGTTATCCGGTACTCACACAAGGAGTCAGCGTGCAGAGCGCGGCGCTCGACGAACTGGTGACCGACATCGGCGCGCTGGCGATGGTGATGCCCGGCGCATGGTTCGACGACTGGCGCCTGCGCCGCCCGTGGGAGCAGCTGTCGTCCATCACGCTGAGCTGACGACTTCCATGCTCGGCTGGACGGCGTCGTTGGCATGCATTGCCAACACCAGGCTTGTACCAGCTGTCCGGATGCAGCGAGGCCGACCTGTCCCGGCTACAATCCGCTGTCATCCTTCACACTGAACCAGCCCGCGCGGAATGAGCTTGCCTGCCCCTGTCTCCCTGTTTCCTGATCCGCTCGTCATCCGCGAGCTGGCCAAGGCCTTCGGCACGCGCCGGGCCGTCGATGATGTCAGCTTCGCGGTCGCACCGGGTGAATTCGTCGCGCTGCTCGGGCCGAACGGCGCGGGCAAATCGACGCTGTTCCAGATTCTGTCGGGCCTGTTCATCGCTGACGCTGGGCACGCGCTGGTGGCAGGCCACGACATTGGCGTTGAACCGATCGCAGCGCTGAAGGATCTTTCCATCGTGTTCCAGCAGCCGGCGCTCGACCTCGATCTGAGCGTGACGGCCAATATGCAGTTTCAGTGCGACCTGCATGGCATAGCGCGCACCGAAGCGAAGCGCCGTATCACGCACTGGCAGCAACGCTTCGGCCTGAGCGAGCGCGCGAACGAACCCTGCCGCCAGCTGTCCGGTGGCATGCGGCGCAAGGTCGAGCTGGCGCGTGCGCTGCTGTCCGAGCCACAGCTGCTGCTGATGGACGAGGCCACGGTCGGCATCGACCCCGCGTCGCGCGCGGCGATCCTGGCGGACGTGAAGGCGCTGTGCCGCGAGCGCGGCATGGGCGTGCTGTGGGCCACGCATCTGGTCGATGAAGCGGAAGCCGCGGACCGCATCGTCGTGATGGCCGCCGGTAAAGTGCGCTTCGACGGCAAGGCCGCCGAGCTGGTGAAGCTTAACGGCCACGCATCGCTGCTCGACGCCTTTCTCGACCTGACCCGTGCGGAGGGCCGCGCATGAAGCTGATGCATGCACGGCTCGCGCTGGCCGCTGTCGCGGGCCGCGAGATCCACAAGTTCCTGCGCCAGCCCGGACGGCTGGCGTCGTCGCTGGTTCGGCCCCTGCTGTGGATGGTGGTGTTCGCCGCCGGCATACGGCAGATGCCCGACCTTGGCCAGGACTATCGTCTGTATCTGGTGCCAGGACTCGCGCTGATGGTCTGCCTGTTCAATGGCATGCAATCCTCATTGGCGATGGTGTATGACCGCGAGATGGGCGTGATGCGGCTGCTGCTGACCGCGCCGCTGCCGCGCACCTATCTGCTGGCCTGCAAGCTGATCGCTGGCGCCTTCCTGTCGGTGCTGCAGGCGCTTGCCTACTTGCTGATCGTGCTGGCCTGGGGCATCGGGCTGTCGCCGCTGCAGGTGCTGGCTGCGTTGCCGGTACTGGTGCTCGGGGCACTGATGTTGTCGGCCTTCGGGCTGGTGCTGTCGGTGTATATCAAGCAGCTGGAGAATTTCGCGGGCACGATGAACTTCGTGATCTTCCCGATGTTCTTCCTGTCGCCGGCGCTGTATCCGATTGCGCGCATGCAGGAAGCAGGCGCGATCTGGATCTATCGTCTTTGCCAGTTCAACCCGTTCACGCATGCGGTGGAAGCCATGCGCGCGGCGCTGAACGGCGAGATGGCCGCCGGCTCGCTGTTCGTGGTGATTGCTGCGACGCTGCTGTTCTACCTGGTGGCGGCAGCTGGCTATGATCCTCAGCGCGGCTTGCTGAAATCAGCGCGCGGTGGCTGAATCACGTGAAGGCGACGCACTGCGTGGCCTTCAGGTGAATCTCACAAATTGTCGTGGTCGCCGAGCGCGGACTGGCGCAGGCCGGGCGCACTCTCATCGCTTTCATTCGGGCAGCGCATGAAGCGCACGAGGAAACCCTCGCGCCAGTCGATGCCCTGCTCGCCCAGGTAGTTGTTCTGCACATAGTAGGCCTGCTGCTCGCTGGCGACCCGCTTGCTGCAGCTGGCGAAGTTGGACTCGCCGAATTTTTTCAGCTGCAGCACATGGACCAGCTCATGCACGATGAAAGAGTTGTCCATCGCATCGTCGAGCTTCAGGGTGTTGCGCAGGTAGATGCGGTAGTTCTCGGTGTCAAACAAGGCCGCGATCGTCGTGCAGCGCTCAGGCGAATCGGGGCAAGCCTTCTCGGACAGCACAGCGGCACTGACCGGCTCCATCGGCGGCAGGTCGGTAAGGTCGACGGCGGGCAGGCCGGAGTAACGGACCGCAGCGGCCAGCAGCGTGGCCAGGATTTCGGCGCTCATGTTCATTGCTTGTCCTTTCGCCAAGGGTTCTGGCTTGAGTGGCTTCATGATGCCACGCTCCGCAAACGCCTGCAGGCGTTACAGTCGAATCGCGACCAGACAGTCGCACTTCGCTGAAAACCCGCATTGCGGCTAGGGTTGCGCAATTTGCGACTGTCCAAATTTGTGACAGCTGACCGTTTTTGTTACATGCGTTTCCGCAATACATGTGATTTTTTGCCGATTTCCCTGCTATCACGTGAAGAAATTTCATGGCATGCCCTTTGCCTATGTCAAAACGTTGCTTTGCGTCCGTGGATCGTCTGATCCGCGACCGTAGCTGCAACCGTATAGCCAAATTGGCATAACCAAGGGGAGATCCAAATAATGAAGAGGAAACTTCTTGCGTCCGCGGTCGGCTTCGCGCTGATCACCGGTTCGTCGGCCTTCGCTGCCGGCGTCACCGACGCAATGATCGAAAACGATGCGAAGTCGGGCGGCGACGTCCTGAGCTGGGGCATGGGCCAGAACGGCCAGCGCTTCTCGACGCTGACCCAGATCAACACCGGCAACGTGGCCAAGCTGGTTCCGGCATGGTCGTTCTCGTTCGGTGGTGAAAAGCAGCGCGGTCAAGAATCGCAGCCGCTGGTTCACAACGGCAAGATGTTCGTCACTGGTTCCTACTCGCGTATCTTCGCGCTGGACACCAAGACCGGCAAGAAACTGTGGAAGTACGAGCATCGTCTGCCGGAGGGCATCATGCCTTGCTGCGACGTGATCAACCGCGGCGCAGCGCTGTTTGACAACCTGGTCATCTTCGCGACCCTGGACGCACAACTGGTTGCCTTGAACCAGGATACCGGCGCTGTCGTCTGGAAAGAGAAGATCGACGAATACTCGGCTGGCTACTCGGCATCGGCAGCTCCGCTGATCGCTCAAGGTCTGCTGCTGACCGGCGTGTCCGGCGGTGAATTCGGCGTGATCGGCCGCGTGGAAGCGCGCGATCCGAAGACCGGCAAAATGGTCTGGGTCCGTCCGGTCGTCGAAGGCCACATGGGCTACAAGTACGAAGGCGGCAAGGCGGTCGAGAACGGCATCTCGGGCACGACCAACAAGACCTGGCCGGGCGAACTGTGGAAGTCGGGCGGCGCGACCACCTGGCTGGGCGGCACCTACGACGCCTCCACTGGCCTCGCTTACTTCGGTACCGGCAACCCGGCACCGTGGAACAGCCACCTGCGCCCTGGCGACAACCTGTTCTCGACCGCGACCGTTGCGATCGACGTCAAGAGTGGCAAAATCGTCTGGCACTACCAGAACACCCCGAACGACGGCTGGGATTACGACGGTGTGAACGAGTTCATCACCTTCGACATGAACGGCAAGCGCATGGGCGCGAAAGCTGACCGTAACGGCTTCTTCTACGTCAACGACGCGAAGACCGGCAAACTGGAAAACGCCTTCCCGTTCGTCAACAAGATCACCTGGGCAACCGGTATCGATCTGAAGACTGGCCGTCCGAACTACGTTCCGGAAAACCGCCCGGGCGACCCGACCAAGGGTCCGGACGGCAAGAAGGGCAACGTGGTGTTCTCGGCTCCGTCCTTCCTGGGCGGCAAGAACCAGATGCCGATGGCCTACAGCCCGAAGACCGGTCTGTTCTACGTTCCGGCCAACGAGTGGGGCATGGAAATCTGGAACGAGCCTGTCTCGTACAAGAAGGGCGCTGCCTACCTGGGTGCCGGTTTCACCATCAAGCCCCTGTTTGATGACCACATTGGCTCGCTGCGCGCCATCGACCCCAAGACAGGCAAAGTGGCCTGGGAAGTCAAGAACGAAGCCCCGCTGTGGGGTGGCGTGCTGGTGGCCGGCGACCTGGTGTTCTGGGGCACGCCTGAGGGCTACCTCAAGGCCGCCGATGCCAAGACCGGCAAGGTGGTCTGGCAGTTCCAGACCGGTTCTGGCGTCGTGGCGCCCCCCATCACCTGGACGCAAGACGGCGAGCAGTACGTCACCGTGGTCTCGGGCTGGGGCGG
>CAZCDW010000149.1:0-6278 GCA_964497485.1 uncultured Bifidobacterium sp. | reverse complement strand
CGCTGCCGATCCTGCGGGGCGCACAACCCTCCAGCGCGGCGCGCGACCTCGCGCGCAATCTGCTCACGGGACACGGCGCGCGTCGCAGGGGCTGCGTCAGTATCCGAGCTGGATGGCGGGCTGGATGCGGGATCGAGGCCCGGGTCTTGGGATTCAGTATTGCTGACCATGGCAGGCGGGGAAAAAGAACGAGAGTGTAAAGCATAGTCGCCGCCAACGCCCCTGCAGACAGCCTGATGCAGCTCGGTACGGCGCAGGTTCCCTTGCTTGAGATGCATGCAGCTTGAGGGCCGCAGCCTGAACTCGACCGGTCGCAGGCATCAAAAAGGCATACACCTTTTCCCGGAGGGCGCTTGCCTATCTCACAACCCCAGCTCTGTCCGCCGCTGCCTGAGGCTTCAGGCAATGAAGATGAATTCATGCTGTACGAAGCCCAGGTACCGGCCCATGCGGCAACGCAGCTGGAAATCATGTATGGCAGCTTGTATGCGTCACTGCCGCAACTGCAGTTATCGGGACTGGCGGGTGCGGGGACTTACATGGCATGGCAAGGCGCGCAGCCAGTGGCGATCTTCCTTTACCGGTGCGACGGCGATGCGCTGCAGGTGATCAATGAAGGCATGCTCATCCATGCGGATGACGCGGCAAGCTTTGCGTCGCGCATGTTCACGCAAATGCCCGGCCTGCGCAGTGTGCACTGGCATGCGATACGCATGCAGGGTTTGCCAGGCGACTTGCCAATGTCCCGCTTCGACTGCAGCGAAGACATCGTGCTCGAGCTGCCGGCGACCCAGGCCGCCTACATGAGCGCGCTTGGCAAGGCAACCCGCAAATCGCTGCGGCAGCGGCTGGCGCGCGCCAGAGGGCTCAGTCATCGCGTGCTCAGCGGTCCGGCCTCTGCCGATCCCGACCTGATAGCCAGCATCATTGGCTTCAACCATGCGCGCCTAAGCAGGAAATCACGCCAGTCGTCACTGGGCGCATCGTCGGCGAACAAACTGCAAATGCTGATGCGGGCACGCGGCCTGCTCGGGCTTGCCTACATCGATGGCAGGCTGTGCGGTGGCACGCTGGCCTGCCGGATTGCCGATGACGTGTATTCGCTAGTGAATGCGCACGACCCGGCGTATGACAGGCTAGGGCTCGGCAATCTGTGCCGGCATTTGATGATTCTGGATGCGATACGCAAAGGCGCGCGGCGCTTTCATCTGCTGGGCGGGAATTATGCGAGCAAGCGCGCCTGCCTTGCGCGGCGCATCACGCTGCAGCATGTGGTGATTCACCGCGATCGATGGCAACGTTTGCTGGACTGGCGCACGCAGCTCCGATGGTGGCTCGCACATGCAGAACTGCGGCTGAGGCGGCGCATCGACGACGCGCGCCACGGGATCAGCGGGGAATGACACCGGCACGGAATTCCGGCACTTGATTCAAGCAGCTGGATCAAGCGGCTGAATCAAGCAGCAGGGGCATGCCCCGGTTCGGATGCCACCAGCAGGCTGCAGCGCAGCTTCTCCACCAGCAGCGTATCGGTGGTACCGCGCCACCAGCGCAAAGCCAGTGGTTTGGCACGCGAATGGCCGACGATCACCAGTTCTACTTGCAAGTCAGCCGCCAGCTCCTCGATCACGCTGACGGGCTCACCCACCTCGAGATGGGGCGTCACGTTCAGGCCGCCCGCACGCAGCAGCGCGGCACCTTTATCGAGCTCGGCGGACATCTTTTCACGTTCGGCGGCCAGCCCTTCTTCCACGCTCAGCACCGCCGCCGCCGCGAATTCGCCGACCAGCAGGTAAGGCGGCGGGCTGACCACGGCCAGCAGGTGTACGTGAGCGCTGGCCGGCGGCGCGAGCTTCAGACACTCCTCCAGAGCGACACGGCTTTCCGGTGTGCCGTTGTAGGCAACCAGGATGCGTTGGTACATGCGAGCCTCCTCGACAGCGTTAACCCTTGGAAAAAAGTATACGTGCAGGCCGCCGCAAGCCCACCGGTTTGTTCACAAATTTCGTGGACAGGTCTGTGGACAAGCTGGGCAAATCTTCGATAAATGATTGATTTTTATTGAATTTATGAACTTGACCCAAATCAGATCAGGCGGTGGAAAAACCGGCGGAAGTTGAAGCGGGGAGCGCGGTGCGGGATCCGGGTCATCAGCACGCGCGCTTTTGTGAAGGCGAAAAAAAACCCGACGAGGCATTAAGCCTGTCGGGTTTAAATCCATCCTTTTTTGGAAGGCTGGAGGAGACGGGTTGAACTATATCAACCGGCTCCGGCCTCGTCTGCTTTCGATTTGTGATGCCAGATATAAGTCTCGCGAATGATTTCGCTTCAAATATTTCTTATGAACAAAATCACCCGCCAAATTTGTAGGGTATTGTAGGTTTACCCCGGCGCCGGCACCCTGAAAAAGGCAAGCCCGCCGTACTTGCATACGGCGGGCTCTGGTCTCCTCTCGCTCTTCCTGGCGATAGATTTTTTGGTGCAGCGGACGCATCATGCCCTCGAAACAGTACGCCGTCATCATGCGCCGCACCATGTCGGAAGATCCTTGATTTACAAGGATTTTTCATGCGGTAATTACTTACCCGGGAGTCAATTCCATGACATGTGGTGCAACATCGGACTGATGCGGTAACGCTCGCTCCGGTAGAACTCGAACAGATGATCAAGCAGCCCGGTCACACGCTGTATCCCGATCAGTTTCAGCCAGGCAAACGGCCCCATCGGGTAATTGACGCCCAAAGTCATCGCCAGGTCAGCGGCCTCCTCGCTGCAGACGCCTTGCCAAACCGCATCCGCCGCCTCATTGACCAGCATGGCAACCGTGCGCGCTGCCAGCAAGCCCGGCACATCACGCAGCGCGATGGGCTGCAAGCCGCAGGCGATCAAGGTCGCTTCGACTTGCTTGCGGTCGCTGTCGGCCACCCGCGGCGCATAGGCCAGCGCGATCGCATCGGCGTTCAATGACAAGGGCAAATCCATCACCGCAAGGTCTGGCTGCCCGAGCTCATGGGCCAGTTGCGCTGCACAGCGACCATCCGACAGATGCACGGCCATCCCACCTATGCGCAGGCCCGACCATTCGGCACTGCTGTCACGCGCCGCGCTCACGCCGCGCGCATCAAGCATCGCAGCCAGACGATCCATCAGCGGATCATCACCGACGAGTGTCAACGGTGCTGCCTCGGCCTGCGCGACGGCATCGGCCAGCGCTACAGGCTGGCCATCGTAGAAACCCTTGCCGGCCTTGCGTCCGAGCCGTCCGCCATCGACCAGCGCCTTTTGCACCAGCGAAGGCTGGAAGCGTTTGTCCCCGTAATTGGCATCGAACACCGAGCAAGTGACCGAGTAATTCACGTCATGGCCAATCAGGTCCATCAGCTCGCACGGCCCCATGCGGAAACCAGCGCCACGCATCGCACGATCAAGTTGCGCCGGCGTCCCGGCCTGCTCCTGCAACAGTTGCAAGGCCTCCGCATAGAACGGGCGCGCGATGCGGTTGACGATGAAGCCCGGCGTCGATGCGGCTTTCACCGCCGTCTTGCCCCAGGCCCTGGCAAGCGCTGCAATCGCGTCGGCAATGTCGTCGCTGGTCTCGGCACCGGACACGACCTCAACCAGTTTCATCAGCGGTACCGGGTTGAAGAAATGCATGCCGACCATGCGCTGCGGGTGTTGCATGCCATTCGCAATCGCGGTGACCGAAATCGACGAGGTATTGGTCGCCAGCACCGCTTGCGGCGACACATGTTGTTCGAGCTCGCGCATCAGTGACTGCTTGGCCTGCAGGTCTTCGATGATGGCCTCGACCACCAGCGCGGCATCGGCCATGTCGGCCATCGAACTCACGACCTGTATGCGGGCCAGCGTCGCATCGGCAGCAGCGGCGTCGAGCTTGCCCTTGGCAACCAGTCCTGCCAGTGTCGTGCCGATGCGCTCGCGCGATGCGGCGGCCGCGCCTTCACGCGCATCCAGCAAACAGACACGGTGACCAGCGGCAGCGGCGACCTGCGCAATACCGGCGCCCATGGTACCGGCGCCAATCACGCCGACGGTGGCAGGTGCAGAAAGTAGTTGGCTCATGATGTGCAAAGGCCGGCACGGGAATGTTCACCTCGGCCGGCCTGTTCCAAAAAAAATGATGGGTGGTGTCAGTAGGTTTCGACGTGGAAGCGGCCGTCGGCCACCATCTTCTCATGCAGCGCCGGCCAGTCCATACCGGACGCAATGCAAACATCGCGCAAGGCATCCATCACGCCGGTCTCCATGCCCTTCAGTCCGCACACATACAGGTAGGTGTCACCCTTCAGCAGCTCGGCCACGGCCGCGCCGGCCTCGAGCAGCTTGTCCTGCACATAGGTCTTGGGCTCGCCGTCAACCCGCGAGAATGCAAGATGGATATCGATGAAGCTGGTGGGCAGTTTCAGCAGCGGCCCGAAATACGGCAGCTCGTCCGGGTTGCGCGCACCAAAGAACAGCATCAGCTTGCCATCGACCGGCTTGCCGGCGGCCATCAGGCGACGACGGTATTCCGTCATCGCGCGCATCGGTGCAGCGCCGGTACCGGTGCAGATCATCAGCAGGTTGGAGCCCGGATGATTGGGCATCAGGTAGTTGTCGCCAAACGGGCCGGTGACCTGCACGCTGTCGCCCTTCTGCAGGTCGCACAGATAGTTCGACGCGACGCCCTTCACCGCCTTGCCTTCGTGGTCGCTGACCACGCGCTTTACCGTCAATGCGACATTGTTGTAGCCAGGGCGTTCGCCATCGCGTGGGCTGGCCACCGAATACATGCGCAGGTAATGCGGCTTGCCCGAGGCGTCGGTGCCCGGCGGGATGATGCCGATCGACTGACCTTCGAGCACAGGGAAGAACTGCTGGCCGAAATCGAGCACGGTGTGGCGGATGTCACTGTCGGCGTCGGCGCCGGTCAGCCGGTAGTTGCCGGCGACCGTCGCCGTGACCGGCTTCTTCAGGTCATACAGGTTCAGGTAGGGACGCGCGGCCGACCACGGCGCGTTCGGCGAAGTCTTCGATACCGCGGCATTGTGTTGCGAAGGCTCGTCACCCTCGGCAGTCGCACCGGCCTCGGCGACCACCGCATCTGCCGCAATCTCCTGCTGCGGCGGCAATTCATCCCAGGTGAACTGCTCGGCCACCGAATATGCAGCGGCCTTGGGCACGGTGCGCCAGTTGTCGATCGAACCGGTCGGGCACGGCGGCACGCAAGCATTGCAGCCATTGCAGATATTCGCATCGACTACATAGTTGCGATCGTCATGCGTGATCGCATCGATCGGACAAGTGTCCTCGCAGGTATTGCAGCGTATGCAAACCTCGGGGTCGATCAGGTGCTGACGTATCAGCACCTCGGCTTCCGGCGCGCCCATGCTGTTTCCCGACTCAGTTGAAACGAACGTAGTCGAAATCAACCGGCTGACGGTTGATGCCGATCGGCGGCGGCGCGATCCAGTTCGCCATCTTGCCCGGCTCGACCACGCGGCCCATCAGCGAGGCCACGTAAGCACGATCTTCTTCCGACGGCAGCCAGTTGCGGACATTGGCTGCCCATTCGGCTTCCGAGATCACGCGGCCATCCGGCGACACGCGGATACCGGCGAACGAGCCAATGTGGCGGTTGAAGGCTTTGTGCGGTGCCTGCAGGCGGAAAGACAGGCCGGCCTTTTCAATCACCTTGTTCCAGCGGCCGATGCCGGCGATGGAATCCTTGATGTAGTCGTCGCGCAGTACTTCGTTCAGCGAGTTCAGCATCGGCACTTCTTTCTCGACCAGCTTGTCGCCCTGAACTTCAAGAATCTTGTAGTGCTCACCCTTGAGCATGTGGTCGTCGCCGCGCTTGGTCTCTTCATAGCGGCCCTTCAGGCCCGACGAGTAGAAGGTCGCGGCATTCGACGACTGGTCGGCACCAAACAGGTCGATGGTGACGCTGAAGTGGAAGTTCAGGTAGCGCTGCAGAGTAGGCAGGTCGATCACGCCATGCTTGCGTACCTGCTCTGGGTCTTCGATGCCATGCTGCTTCATGATCTCGACGGTGCGCTGGATGGTACGCGACACACCGGATTCGCCGACGAACATGTGGTGCGCCTCTTCGGTCAGCATGAAGCGGCAAGTGCGCGACAGCGGGTCAAAGCCCGATTCAGCCAGTGCGCACAACTGGAACTTGCCGTCACGGTCGGTGAAATAGGTGAACATGTAAAACGCCAGCCACTCGGGCGTTTCTTCATTGAATGCCTGCAAGATGCGAGGGTTGTCCTGCG
>CAZCDW010000148.1:0-6279 GCA_964497485.1 uncultured Bifidobacterium sp. | reverse complement strand
CGATCTTCGTGTCCGAGTCTCCGATGTTGAGGACGAGGTATTTTTCCTGGATGCTTGAGATGGTCCCGATGATGCCACCGGTCGTGACGACCTTGTCGCCCTTTTTAAGACCCGCAATCATGGCCTGCAGTTTTTTCTGCTGTTGCTGCTGGGGACGGATCAGGAAAAAATAAAAAACCGCGAGGATGGTGGCCTCGCGGTTCGGGTGTGGCTGAAAGCAGCCGGCTGACTGATACGGACCGAAACGCTGTGGTTCAGCTGAGGTCCTTCAGCAGTGCCGACAGGGTCTCCTGAGGCAGCTCCTCGATGTGCGCAGGATAGTTCGGATGGTCGCAGCCGACCATCATCTGCGCGCCGCCCTTCAATGCGGCCTTCATCTCCGGCGTCAGTTCGAAGCGAACGAAGTGCACTGCCGAGGTTTTTTCTTCGTTCTCGCGGTCCAGGTCTTCATCGGCGATGGCATACACGCGACCCTTGCCCTCGACCTGAACGAACAGGCGGTCTTCAATGCCGATCAGCTTAGCCAGTGCCGCCTTGCGGTCGGCCACATTCGAATACTCGATCAGCATCGTGGCCTTGAAGTTGCTGCCATCCGGGCACAGCGGGTTGTACGCATCGAGCTCGGACTGTATGCCCTCTTCTTCGAAGATTTTTTCGATGCGCAGCATTTCCTGCACCTGGTAGCGCAGGGTCATTTCGTCTTCGAACAGCAGCGTGACGTGGTTACCGAGGTGTACGGTACGGTGCTTCTTGTGCTCCATCACCTGCTTGCGGAACTCGGGGCGCTGCTTCGAGTAGGCCTCGAGGGTCATCAGGCTGTCACGGGAAATGATCATCGCAGACTCCTTGCTTGTTTCATGGTTCAGATGCCGTAGGCCTTGCGCACCAGCGTCAGCGGATGCGCCATCTCGGCCTGCTTCAGGTTGTTGGCTTCCATGCCTTGCGCAATGTGGTGGCCGGCCAGCTGGCAGTCGGACGAGATGTAATTCGGCTCGTCATTGGCCATCGCCTTGAACACCGGCTTGCCGATTTTCATCGAGTTCGCATGGAATTCTTTTTTGACGCCGTACGTGCCCGCGTGACCGGAGCAACGTTCGACGACATTAAGCTTCGTGTTCGGTACCAGTTGGAGCATGTCGGCTGTCTTGCGACCAACGTTCTGCACGCGCGAATGGCAGGGAATGTGGTACGACACATGACCAAGCTCATGCTTGAAATCGGTCTTGAGCAGGCCATCGCGGTTGCGTGCGACCAGGTACTCGAACGGGTCCCACATCGCTTCTTTCACCAGCTGGGTGTCGGCACAATCGGGGAACATCAGCGGCAGTTCCTGCTTGTACATCAGTGTGCACGAAGGTACCGGGGTCAGGATCGCGTAACCTTCTTTCGCCAGCTTCGCGAGGTGCGGAATGTTGATCGCCTTTTTCTCTGCCACTCCCTGCAGATCACCCTGCTCCAGCTTGGGCATGCCGCAGCAAGCTTCCTTCTCCACCATCACATACGGAATCTGGTTGTGGTCGAGGATGGCCAGCAGGTCATGACCGATGCCGGGCTCGTTGTAGTTCACATAGCAGGTCGAATAAATGGCCACCTTGCCCGGGGTGCTTGCCCCGTCCTTCACGGGATGCGGACGCGACTTCGCGGCGCCGTTACGGAACTTGGTGGTCGCAAACTCCGGCAGCCACGCATCCTTGTCGACGCCCAGCATGTTCTCGACGACGGCACGCGTGGCCTTGGCCTTGTTCACCGCGTTGACTGTCTGGGTGACGATGGGAATGCCGGCAAATTTACCGAGACCATCGGTATTCGACAGGAACTTGTCACGTGCCGAAACCTCACCCTTCTTGTACTTCACTGCCTTCGCACGCAGCATCAGATGCGGGAAATCGAGGTTCCACTCATGCGGCGGCGTGTACGGGCACTTGGTCATGTAGCAGAGGTCGCACAGATAGCACTGGTCGACCACCTTCATGTAGTCCTTCTTGTCGACGCCATCGACTTCCATTGTGTCGGACTCGTCGACCAGGTCGAACAGCGTCGGGAATGACTGGCACAGCGACACGCAACGGCGGCATCCGTGGCAGATGTCATAGACGCGTTCGAGCTCGGCGTTCAGCGCTTCTTCGTTGTAGAACTCTTCGCTCAGCCAGTCCAGCGGATGCCGGGTTGGCGCTTCCAGGTTGCCTTCACGTGCCATGGTGCGGTCCTTGGGGTTTTATGTTTTTGTGGGGGTGGGTCAAACGGTGTTGTGGCAAACGCAGCTGCAAGAAAACTGCGCTTGCCACAACCCTCTCGGGCGAGAGGGTCGCCTGTTGGCACCAGTCTTAGTCGACCAATGCGTCCAGCGCTTTTTGATAGCGGTTCGCGTGCGAACGCTCGGCCTTGGCCAGGGTCTCGAACCAGTCGGCGATCTCATCGAAACCTTCATCGCGAGCGGTCTTGGCCATGCCCGGGTACATGTCGGTGTACTCGTGCGTTTCGCCGGCGACGGCTGCCATCAGGTTCTGGCGCGACGAGCCGATCGGCAGGCCGGTTGCCGGGTCACCGCACTGCTCGAGGTACTCGAGGTGGCCGTGCGCGTGGCCGGTTTCGCCTTCAGCGGTGGAACGGAACAGGGCTGCGACATCGTTCTGACCTTCAACGTCAGCCTTGTTCGCGAAATACAGGTAGCGGCGGTTGGCCTGAGATTCGCCTGCGAAGGCGTCCTTCAGGTTCTGCTCGGTCTTGGAACCTTTGAGCTTGGACATTTGCATCTCCTTATGAATCACGGGTGAATCACTTCAGGGGGAATGCGCCTTTGCCCCATCCATGGCAGCAACGGCGTACGACCACGACTGAAAACCGACTGATGAGTCAGAGTTTCCAGATTCGAATTGTGATGTCGGCGATGCTGAATCTCAAATTGGCTATTTCAATGCAGCCGATTGAGAAATTCAATGAAGGATTGGAAATTGCTTGATGAGAACTATTATCACTTGGCAAGCAGGAGTGCTGCCGCCTGCGCGGCGATGCCTTCTTCGCGCCCTTCCCAGCCCAGGCGCTCATTGGTCTTGGCTTTCAGGTTGATCTGCCCGGCTTCAATGCCGAGATCACTTGCTATATTGGCAATCATGCCCGGCAGGTGGGGGGCCATTTTCGGTGCCTGCGCGATGAGGGTCGCGTCGATGTTGCCGATCTCGTAACCGGCATCGCGCACCCGCTTTCCAGCTTCGCGCAACAACGCACGGGAATCGGCGCCACGGAAGCGCTCGTCAGTGTCGGGGAAATGCTTGCCGATGTCGCCGAGGGCAGCGGCGCCGAACAAGGCATCGGTAATCGCATGAAGCAGCACATCTGCATCCGAGTGGCCGAGCAGGCCGGCGCGGTGCGGAATGTTGACGCCGCCGATGATCAGCGGTCGGCCCGGCACGAGGGCGTGGCAGTCATACCCCTGCCCGATGCGAAATGGCGGCTTCATGCGGCTCCTTGGCTTTGTTTTTTCGATGCTATTGGTCGTTCAGGTAGCGTTCGGCTGCCTGCATGTCTTCCTGCAGTGTCACCTTGAAGTTGCGCGCGCTGCCTTCCACCAGCTTCGGATGCAGCCCGATCGCTTCGATCGCGCTGGCCTCGTCAGTGATGTCACGCGCATTTCGTGAGGCATCGAGCAATGCATCCAGCAAGACCCGGTGCCGGAACATCTGCGGTGTCTGTGCTGCCCACAGAAGATCGCGAGCCACGGTCTGTTCCGAACGGCCGTGGCCATTGCTGCGCTTGATGGTGTCGACCACCGGCATCGCCAGCAGGCCGCCGACGGGATCATCCTTGACGAACAGGACCAACTTGTCGATCAGCTCCACCGTCAGCCCCGGGCGCGCCGCATCATGCACCAGCACCCAGTCATCGCGATCGACCTGGTCTGCGATGGCGGACAGGCCGTTGGTCACCGACGCCTGCCGCGTCGCGCCTCCACAGCGCAGGATACTGGTACGCGGCAAGGTCGGCAGATCGTCGATATACGCATCATCGGCGCTGACCACGACATAGGTATGGTCGATCGCCGGCGCGGCCACGAAAGTTTCCATCACATGCTGCAGCATGGGCTTGCCGGCCAGCTTCGCGTATTGCTTGGGCAGCGTCGCTCCCATGCGTGCACCGACGCCGGCGGCGGGTATCAGCGCTAGAAAGGAAGGGAAACTCATCACGGGCTGCTCATTTATAATCGCGGTTTGTCCGCAGACGCCATTGTAGCCTTGCGCCCGCCCCGACAGCGATTCGCCGGGGCAGCCAACGGCGACATACCCAGACAGCAATGACCGGGTTCCAGACTGCGGCAGCCCGCGTATGATCCCCATGTCCTCCGACTCGCTCACCCCCTCGCTCCGACCACCCAAAGCCGGCCATCGTTTTGTGCTGCCCGCGCTGCACGGCGCCGCCGAAGCACTGGTGCTGGCGCAAGCGGCACAGGCGCTGAAAGCAGAGGGCCGGATGATGGTGGTCATCGTTGCCGACGCGCCGGCCGCACAGCGTTTGCTGTCCGAGATTCACTGGTTCGGCAAGGCTGGCGACGCGCACGCGGGCGCAGCAGGCGAACCATCGCAAGAGGCGCAGGCAGGCGGACTGCGCTGCCACTTGCTGCCCGATTGGGAAACCCTGCCCTACGATGCCTTCTCGCCGCATCAGGACCTGGTTTCCGAGCGACTGGCCACGCTGCATGAAATTCAATCGGGCCAGTGCGATGTGCTGATCGTGCCGGCCACGACCGCACTGGTGCGGATGGGCCCGCCCTCCTTCCTGGCTGGCTACACCTTCTTCTTCAAGCAAGGCGAGAAGCTGGACGAGGCGCAACTGAAATCCCAGCTGACGCTGGCCGGTTATGCGCATGTGACGCAAGTCATGTCGCCCGGCGAGTACTCGGTGCGCGGTGGCCTGATCGATTTGTTCCCGATGGGTTCGGCCCTGCCCTATCGCATCGATTTGTTCGGGGACAGCATCGAGACCATACGCACCTTCGATGTCGACACCCAGCGCTCGCTGTATCCGGTGCGCGAAGTACGATTACTGCCAGGTCGCGAATTTCCGATGGACGAGGCCGCACGTTCGGCCTTCCGCAGCCGCTGGCGCGAAGTGTTTGAAGGCGATCCATCACGCGCGACCATCTACAAGGATATCGGCAATGGCATCGCGTCAGCCGGTATCGAATACTACCTGCCGCTGTTTTTCGAGCATACGTCGACGCTGTTCGAATACCTGCCCGAGGGCGCCAGCTTCGCGCTGGTCGGCGATATCGATGCCGCGATCAAGCGCTTCTGGTCCGACACACGCTCACGTTACGGCTTTCTGAAGGCGGATCGCGAACGACCGCTGCTGCCGCCTGAGGACATCTTCCTGACCGATGAAGATTTCTTCACATTGCTGAAGCCCTATGGCCGCTGGGTCATTCAGGAAGGCGGCGAGCCCTCGGCATGGTCATCGCCGCTGCCCGACATCGCCGTCAATCGCCGCCTCGACGACCCGCTGACCAACCTGCGCTCCTTCTTGCTGAAAACCGACAAGCGCGTGATGATCTGCGCTGAATCGGGCGGCCGTCGTGAAACGCTGCGCGACTACTTCAATGAATACGATCTGCCGCTGGCCAGCTGCGATTCGCTGGCCGAATTCCTGGCATCGACCGACAAGCTGGTGATCTGCGTCGCACCGCTGCACGCGGGTGCGCAACTACAGCAAGGACTGGGTGAATTCGAGCATCTGGCCTTCATTACGGAAACCGAGCTCTATGCAGGCAGCGGCCGCCGTGCCGGCCGCAAGCGCCAGGAAGGGCCGACCCAGGTTGATGCGATGGTGCGCGACCTGTCCGAGTTGAAGATCGGCGACCCGGTAGTGCATGTCAACCATGGCATCGGCCGCTATCAGGGGCTGGTCAGCATGGACCTCGGCGAAGGTGCCACCGAATTCCTGCATCTCGAATACGCAAAAGAATCGAAGCTGTATGTCCCCGTATCGCAGCTGCATGTGATCTCACGCTACTCGGGCGCATCGCCCGACGATGCGCCGCTGCATTCGCTGGGGTCCGGCCAGTGGGACAAGGCCAAGCGCAAGGCCGCCGAACAAATACGCGACACCGCCGCCGAATTGCTGAACCTGTACGCGCGCCGTGCCGCGCGACAGGGACATGCGTTCCAGTATTCCGCCCATGATTACGAAGCCTTCGCCGACAGCTTCGGCTTCGAGGAAACGCCGGACCAGTCGGCGGCCATCCATGCCGTCATCACCGACATGACCTCGGGCAAGCCGATGGACCGG